>NZ_JACHIU010000001.1:3419465-3733707 GCF_014207705.1 Sphaerisporangium rubeum | reverse complement strand
CCGCGTCGCCCGGCCGGTGGCCCGCTCGGTGAGCAGCTCCGACCATCGGCGGAACGGCAACCCGGCGGGTACCGCCGTCACCGGCCTGCCGGCGGCGACGTCCGTCCACGCGGCGGCGAGGTCCGGCAGCAGCACGCGCCACGACACGCCGTCCACCACCAGGTGGTGGATCATCAGCAGCAGCCGTCCGGGACGGCCGGGGCCCGCGTCGAACCACACGGCCCGCACCATCCGTCCGGCGTCCGGCGCCAGCCATGCCCTGGCCGCGCGCGCGTGCTCCGCGACGGCGTGCCGCAGCGCGGCGTCGTCCGCGCCGGTCACGTCCACCCGGTCGATCCAGCCGGCGGCGTCCACCGTGCCGGGTTCCGGCACCTGGAGCGTCCAGGGTCCGGTCCGGTCGAGGCGCGCTCGGAGCATGGCGTGGCGGTCGGCGAGCGCCTGGAGGATCACACGCAACGCCGTCAGGTCCAGCGCGGCGGGGGTCCGGACGAGCGCCACCTGGTGGTAGCCGTCGATGGGGCCGCCGCGTTCCCGCATGGCACGCATGATCGGCGTCAGCGGCACCGTCCCCACTTCGGACGACCGGTCCCCGTCCTCCATGCCGTGCGGGGTCACGGGAACCGCGACGGCGGCCAGCGCGGCGACGGTGCGGTGCCGGAACACCTGGCGCGGCGTGAGCCGCAACCCGGCCGCGCGGGCCCGGCCGACCAGGCGCATCGCGACGATGCTGTCCCCGCCGAGTCCGAAGAAGTCGTCGTCGGCACCGAGCCCGGTGGCACCGAGCACCTCGGCGAACACCTCGCACAACACACGCTCGGCCTCGGTCCGCGGCGCGCGGCCCCCGCCGCCGGTCAGGTCAGGCGGCGGCAGGGCCGCACGGTCCAGCTTGCCGTTCGGCGTCACCGGCAACCGGTCGAGCACCACGACGGCCGCAGGCACCATGTAGTCCGGCAGCGACGTCCCGGCCCAGGCCCGCAACCCGGCCGCCTCCAGCGGCCCGGCGGCCACCTGCCTGTACGGGACACCGCCGTCGGTGTCGATCCCGGTCCCGGGTGAGGCGCCGGTCGTGACGGCGGGGACGACGTAGGCGACCAGGCGCTTGAGTGACGGGGTGTCCTCGCGAGGCACGACGACGGCCTCGGCGACCGACGGGTGGCGGCGCAGGACGGCCTCGATCTCGGCGGGCTCCACGCGGAAGCCGCGGATCTTGACCTGGTCGTCGGCGCGGCCGAGGTACTCGACGCGGCCCTCCTCGTCCCAGCGGGCCAGGTCGCCGGTGCGGTACATGCGAGCACCCGGCTCACCGGCGAGGACCGCGAACGGGTCGGCGGTGAAGCGCTCGGCGGTCAGGCCGGGCCGGCCGAGGTAGCCGCGGGCCAGGCCCGCGCCTGCCAGGTACAGCTCGCCGGTGACCCCCGGCGGCACGGGACGCAGGGCCCCGTCGAGGACGTAGGCGCGGGTGCCGGCGACCGGCCTGCCGACCACAGGCCGGCCGGTGTCGGCGACGCGCGCGACCAGCGCGTCCACGGTGGCCTCGGTGGGGCCGTACAGGTTGAACGCCGCCGTGCCAGGTAGTGCCGCGAGCCGGTCCCACAGCGGTCCCGGCACGGCCTCGCCGCCGACCCCGACGACGGCGAGCGGGCACTCGCCGTCGCCGATCAGGCCGCTGTCGGCCATCTGCGCGAACATCGACGGGGTGACCTCGAGGAAGTCCAGCCGGTGCGCGCGGACGTACGCGGCGGCCAGCTCGGGGTCCCGGCGTGTCTCGTCGTCCATGATGTACAGCGCGTGGCCGTCCAGCAGCCAGAGCTGCGGCTGCCAGGACGCGTCGAACGAGAACGACCAGGCGTGTCCGACCCGCAGGTGCCGCCGTCCTGTGGCGCGCCGCGCGGGCTCGTGCAGGGTGCGCCGGTGACTGTGGAACAGGTTGGCCACACCGCCGTGCGTCACCACCACACCCTTCGGACGGCCGGTGGAGCCCGAGGTGAAGATGACGTACGCGGGGTGCGCGGGATCCGGGGCCTCAGGCGGATTCCCGCCGTCCGACGCCGCCAGCCGCGCCACCGTCTCCGGCGCGTCCAGCACCATACGCGGGACATGGGCCCCCGCCCCGCTGTCCGTTCCCGTGGTGGTGACCATCAGACACGGCGAGGCGTCCGCCAGGATCTCCTCGGCGCGGGCCGGAGGGAGATCGGGGTCCAGCGGCAGGTACGCCGCTCCGGACTTCAGCACCGCGAGTACGGCCGCGACGTGGTCCGCGGTACGGGGCAGCGACAGGGCCACGAGACGCTCCGGCGCCGCGCCGCCTGCCGTGAGCAGCCGTGCGAGACGGTTGGCACGGTCGTTCAGCTCGGCGAACGTCCAGGTCAGCGCGCCGGACACCACGGCGGCGGCGTCGGGGGAGTTCGCGGCCTGCCGCTGGAACAGTTCGGTGACGGTGGACGGCGCGGTGCCGTTCCAGATGGACGGGACGGCACGGCCGGTGTCGTCCCGGGTGGGGGGGACGGTGCGGCCGGTGCCGGCGGTGCTGCCGGTGGTGTTCCAGGTGGAGGGGACACTGCGGCGGCCATCGGCGGTGGGGCCGGTGGTGTTCCAGGTGGACAGGATGGTGTGGCGGGTCTCGGGGGTGAGGATGTCCACCGTGCCGAGAGGTCGTGCCGGGTCGTCGGCGATCGTGGTCAGGACCTGGATCATCGCGGCCGGCATGCGCTCGGCCGCCGGCGTTCCGAACAGGTCGGCGCGGTACTCGGCGGTCAGGGTGAGTCGTTCTCCTGGTTCGACGGCCCAGGTGAAGGGGTAGTGCGTCGCGTCCCTGTGCTCGCGGACGGTGACACGCGGCATCCTCGCCGGGGTCCCGCCGGGTGCCGGGTCACCGGCCGGCCGTGTCCCCGGCAGGTGGCCGCCGGTGTCGTCGGCCGGAGAGGGGTCACCGGTCTCCTCCTCGGGGACCGGGTAGGACTCGAAGACGATCAGGGTGTCGAACAGGTCGCCGTGGCCCGCGTGGCGCTGGATCTCGGCCAGTCCCAGGTGGTGGTGCGCGATGAGCGCGGACTGCTCGTCCTGGAGGCGGGACAGGTACGCGGCCACCGGTTCGGTGTCGCGTACGGCGACGCGGACCGGGACGGTCGTGATGAACAGCCCCAGCATCGACTCGGCGCCGTCCAGGTCGGCGGGACGGCCGGAGACGGTGGCGCCGAACACCACGTCGTCCCGTCCGGTGAGCCGGGACAGCACGACACCCCAGGCACCCTGGACGAGTGTGTTCAGGGTCAGGCCGTGTTGACGAGCGAACGCGGTCAGCCTTCCGGTGAGCTCCTCGCTCAGCTCGGTGGTGAGCGTCTCAGGGACGAGTGGCGGCCGGTCCGGATCGGCCGGCACCAGATGCGTCGGGCCGTCGAGCCCGTGCAGCGCCGCACGCCACACGGCGCCGGACGCCTCGGCGTCCTGGCGGGCCAGCCACGCCAGGTGGTCACGGAACGGACGGACACGGCCGCCTGCCGAGGTGGCGGTGAGGAAGGGAACACGGTCACCGGCCGGGGTCGCGGTGAAGGGAGGGACACGGTCGTCTTCCGGGGTCGCGATGAAGGAAGAGACACGGTCACTCGCCGGGGTCGCGGTGAGCGGCGCGCGACCGTACAGGCCGGACAGTTCGTGTACCAGGCGCGGCAGGGACCAGCCGTCCAGCAGGAGGTGCTGGTGGGACAGGACGAGGCGGTGGCGCTCCGGCGCGAGGCGCACCAGCAGGAGGCGCAGCAGCGGCGGCTCGGCGGGGGTGAACCTGCGGCGTTCCTCGGCGAGGCACCTCTCCCAGCGGTCCGCCGCCGTCGCGTCGTCCAGGCCGGACAGGTCGGCCTCGCGCCACGGCAGGGCCGCCACCGGCGGTACGACGGCCACCGGACGGCCGGACGACAGGTGGCGGAAACCGGCCCGCAGGTTCTCGTGCCGGTCCAGCACGGCCTGTCCCGCCGCACGCAGCCGCGCCGCGTCGAGCGGTCCTTCGAGGTCGTAGGCCACCTGCACCGTGTACACGTCCGGCCCGTCGTCCCCCGCGTCGAACGACGCGTGGAACAGCAGGCCCGCCTGCAACGGCGTGACCGGCAGCACGTCCCCCGGCCATGCCTCGGCCTCGGCCCGTTCCGCCTCGGTGAGAGGGTTCCGGCCCCACACGTCGGTGTCCGGCACGGTGACGCCGGCAAGGGAGGCGGATGCGGCGTCCCGGTCCCCGGCGGACTCCGCGTCCCGGTCCTCCGCCGTGCGCGTCGATGGCACACCGAGGTGGTCCGCGGCGGGAAGGAGCGCGGCCAGCGCGGCGGGGGTCCGGTGGCGGAACACGTCCCGGGGGGTGACCGGCAGGCCGGCGGCGCGGGCCCGTGCGGACAGGCGCATGGCGACGATGCTGTCCCCGCCGAGCGCGAAGAAGTCGTCCTCCGCGCCGGCGAGCGGCACGCCGAGGACCTCGGCGAACAGCCCGCACACCAGTTCCTCGCCAGGCGTGCGCGGCGCCAGCCGTCCGGCGCCGGCGGCGAAGTCGTGGCGCGGCAGGGCCTTGCGGTCGAGTTTCCCGCTCGGTGTCAGCGGCAGCGCCTCGAGCACGGTGACCGCCGCCGGCACCATGTGCTCCGGCAGCACCGTCCGCGTGTACTCGCGCACGCCGGCGGGGTCCACGGTGGCGGGGACGACGTACGCGACCAGCCGTCCGTCCTGCACGGTCACCGCGGCGGCGGACACGGCGGGATGGCCGGTGACGGCGGTCTCGACCTCGGCGGGTTCGACGCGGAAGCCGCGGATCTTGACCTGGTCGTCGGTGCGGCCGAGGTACTGGAGCGCGCCGCCGGGGAGGTGGCGGGCCAGGTCGCCGGTGCGGTACATGCGGGTGCCGGGAAGGCCGTAGGGGTCGGCGGTGAAACGCTCGGCGGTGAGACCGGGACGGCGCAGGTAGCCGTGCGCGAGCTGGACCCCCGCGAGGTACAGCTCACCGGGGACGCCGGGAGGCACCGGACGCAGGGCCGGGTCCAGGACGTACGCGCGGGTGTTCCACACGGGACGGCCGATCGGCACGACGGCCGCACCGGGTGGGACGAGCGTCGCGGTGACGTCCACCGACGCCTCGGTGGGGCCGTACAGGTTGTGCAGCTCGGCCGGCAGCACGGCGTGGCAGCGGTCCGCCAGGTCGGCCGGCAGCGCCTCACCGCTGCACAGCACACGGCGCAGACCGGTGCACCGGGTGGCGGTGGGCTCGTCGAGGAACGCGCGGAGCATGGACGGCACGAAGTGCACCGTCGTGACCCCTTCGTCCTGAATGACGCGGGCCAGGTACGCGGGGTCCTTGTGTCCCTCGGGCCTGGCCACCACGAGCGCCGCGCCGGTGACCAGCGGCCAGAAGAACTCCCACACCGACACGTCGAAACTCGACGGCGTCTTCTGCAGCACCCGGTCGTCCCCGGTGAGCCGGTAGGTGTCCTGCATCCACAGCAGCCGGTTGGCGATCCCCTCGTGCGGCACCACCACCCCCTTGGGCCGTCCGGTGGACCCCGAGGTGTAGATCACGTACGCCGGGTCACGCGGGTCGTACGTCGGCGGCGGCGCTCCACGGCCAGGTGTCGGGGAATCGACTCCCCCGGCTCGGGGCTTCTCGGCGGGACTCGGAGAACCGCCGGACCGCGAGCCGGGAGCGGTCTCGTCGATCCACGCGCCGGTGGCGAGGTCGTAGGCCGCGGGTCGGACATCATTGGGGAGGCCGTCGCGCAGGACCAGAGCGGGACGTGCGTCGCGGAGCATGAAGGCGACGCGTTCGGCCGGGTAGCCGGTGTCCAGCGGCAGGTAGGCGGCGCCGGACCGGTGGACGGCGAGCAGCGCGATCACCAGGTCGGCGGAGCGCGGCAGCGCCACGGCCACGGTGCGGCCGGGGCCCGCGCCGAGAGCGGCGAGGGTCCGTGCCACCTGGTCCACCCGCGCGTCGAGCGTGGCGTACGTGAGCCGTCGCGTGCCGTCGACCAGGGCCAGAGCATCGGGGGTGCGTGCGGCCTGCGCGCGGAACATCTCCGGCAGGGTGCGGCGGGGGACGTCGCGCGTGGTGGCGTTCCACTCGTGCAGCACCAGGGTCCGCTCGGCGTCCTCCAGCACGTCGAGGTCCCGCACCGGCCGCGTCGGGTCGGCGGCGACCTGTTCGAGGAGCCGCACCAGGCGGCGGCCGAGGGCTTCGGCGGTCGTGTGGTCGAACAGGTCGGCGCTGTACTCGATCCAGCCGTCGATGCCGCCGTCCTCGTCGCGCTCGGCGAAGTCGAAACTCAGGTCGAACTTGGCGGTCGCCTGGCCGAGCGGTTCCGGCCGCGCGGTCAGACCAGGCAGCTCGGGTGCGGCCCCCCGGTCCGGCAGGTACACGACCATCACCTGGAACAACGGGTGCCTGGCCGGTGACCGCGCCGGGCCGACGGCCTCCACGACCCGTTCGAACGGCAGGTCCTGGTGCTCGTACGCGGCGAGGTCGGTCTCACGTACCCGGTCGAGCAGGCCGGCGAACGTCGGGCCGCCGGATAGGTCGGTGCGCAGCACCAGCGTGTTGACGAAGAACCCGACGAGGTCCTCCAGCCGTTCGTCCCCTCTGCCGGACACCGGTGCGCCGAGCGGGATGTCGTCCCCGGCGCCGAGCCGGTGCAGCAGCGCCGCGACGGCGGCCTGCGTGAGCATGAACATGCTGACGCCGTGCGCGCGGGCCAGCGCGCGCAGCTCACGCTCCAGGTCCGCGCCGATGGTCAGCGCCGCCGCGCCGCCACGGTGGGACGCCTCCGCGGGCCGGGGCCGGTCGGCCGGCAGCGGCAGCTCCTCCGGCAGGCCGTCCAGCGCGCGGCGCCAGTGGTCCGCCAGGCGGTTCTGCCGCGCCTGCGGGTCACCGGGGTCGCCGAGCAGGTCGCGGTGCCAGGCCGCGTAGTCGCCGTACGTGACCGGCAGCGGCGCGAAGGCAGGAGCGCGACCGGCGAGCCGTGCCTGGTAGGCGGTGGCCAGGTCCCGCCACAGCGGCCCGTCGGACCACTCGTCGGTCGCGATGTGGTGCGTCACCAGCAGCAGCACGTGCTCGCAAGGCGCGGCGGCCGGAGCGCCGGCGCGCAGGTGGAAGACCTCCAGGCGGAGCGGTGGTTCGTGGTCGAGTGCGAAGGGACGTGCGGCGGACGCGGCGAGCCGGGCCGGTAGTTCCTCCTCGGTGACGTGCTCGGTGCGTACGGCCTCGCGCAGCGCCTCCGGGGGGAGGAGCAGGCGGTGCGGGTCGCCGTCGCGGGACGGGAACACGGTGCGCAGGGGCTCGTGCCGCGTGGCGAGGTCCAGTACGGCGGCGGTCAGCGCGGCGACGTCCAGCTCGCCGTGCAGCCGCCACGCGGCGGGAAGATTGTAGGCGGCGTTCGGGCCCTCCACCTGGTGCAGCAGCCAAAGGCGTAGCTGCGCGGACGACAGCGGCGCGACCTCCATTGCTCGACGCGCGAGGGCCGGCAGGTCGCCGTCCGGTGCGCGCAGCCGACCGGCCAGGCGGGCCGGGGTCGGCGCCTCGAACACGGCGCGCAGATCGGCTTCGGCGCTCAGCACGGTCCGTACCCGGCCGATGAGCCGGGTCGCCAGCAGGGAATGACCGCCGAGCGCGAAGAAGTCGTCGTCCGGCCCGACCCTCGGCACGCCGAGCACCGCCGCGAACACCTCACACAGGATCTCCTCGCGAGCGTCTCTCGGCCGGCGCGCGGCGGTGTGCGTGTCGTCCGGCGCCGGCAGCGCGCGGTGGTCCAGCTTGCCGCTGACCGACCGCGGCAGCGCCGGCACCGTGACGTACGCGGACGGCACCATGTACTCAGGCAGCAGAACGGCGAGGTGCTCCCGCAGCTCCGCCGTGTCGATGCGCGTATACGTGGAACCGGCCACCCGCTCGGCCGGCGAACCGGCTCGCCTGTGGTCTTCGCTGTGCGCGGCGGGAACGGCGTAGGCGACCAGGCGCCGTACCCCTGGGGTGTCCTCGCGGAGCAGTACGGCGGCCTGGGCCACCGACGGGTGGGTGCGCAGTGCGGCTTCGATCTCACCGGGTTCGACCCGATAGCCGCGGAGTTTGACCTGGTCGTCGGCGCGGCCGAGGAATTCGAGCGCGCCGTCGAGACGGCGGCGGACCACGTCGCCGGTGCGGTACAGCCGCTCGCCGGGGCCGCCGTAGGGGTCGGCGACGAACCGTTCGGCGGTGGCGCCGGGACGGCCGAGGTAGCCGTGCGCGAGACCGGCACCGGCCAGGTACAGTTCACCCGGCACGCCAGGGGGTACCGGACGCAGCGCGGTGTCCAGGACGTGCGCGCGGGTGTTGGCCAGCGGCGCGGCCCAGGGTCGTGGCCGTCCGGGGCTCGCGCCGTGGCGGCCGTAGGCGTCGACGGCGCACTCGGTGGGGCCGTACAGGTCGTGCGCGGTCACGCCGGGGAGCGCGCAGAGCTGGTCCCACAGCGACGCGGACACGGCTTCGCCGCCGACGGCGACCACGGCGGGCCGGTGGCCCGGCCGGCCGGGGTCGAGGAAGCCGAGGTGGGCCAGTTCCTGGAGGTAGGTGGGGGTGAGGTCGACGAAGTCGATCCGCCGCTCGGTGATGTGGCCGAGCAGCGCGGCGGGTTCTGCCATGGTGGCCTCGTCCACGACGTGCAGTTCGCAGCCGGCGAGCAGCCACAGCAGCGGTTCCCACGAGCCGTCGAAGCTGAACGACGCGGCGTGGACGGCGCGCGGCGCGTCCCGTCCGGCGGCGCGGCACGCCGGTCCGATGATGTCCTCGGCGTGCGAGCCGAAAAGGTTGCTCAGGCCGCCGTGCGTGCCGAGCACCCCCTTGGGTCTGCCGGTGGAGCCGGAGGTGTAGATCACGTAGGCCAGGGACTCCGGTGACAGCCGCGGCTTCGGCGCGGGACCGGGTGCGGTGCCGTCCCAGGTGTCGAGCAGCAGGAGCGCGGGGCCGGCCGGAGTGCCGTCCTCGGTGCCGAGCGGCGCGGTCGCGGAGCCGTCCCTGGTGGCGAGCTGGAGTGTCGGACGGTGGCCGGGTGGCAGGGAGGTGGCGAGTGCGGTGGTGGTGATGATCAGGGAGGGGGTGGCGTCGGCCAGGGTGTGCGCGAGGCGGTCGGCGGGGTGTGCGGGGTCGAGTGGCAGGTAGGCGGCGCCGGTGGTGAGGACCGCGAGGAGCGCGGGGACGGTGTCGGCGCGTGGCAGTGCGAGGGCCACGACGTCGCCGGTGGTGACGCCGTGCGCGGCGAGCAGCGCGGCGAGCGCGTCCACGCGGCCGGCCAGTCCGGCGAACGTCAGAGTGCCACTCGCGGTGACCAGCGCGGTCCTGCGGGGGTGCGCGGCGGCGGCCGCGGCCAGCAGTTCCGGCACGGTGCGACGGTCCACCTGGCGGATGGTGGCGTTCCATTCGCCGAGGGACGCGGCCAGTTCGCTGGGGGTGAGCACGGAGATCTCCGACAGCGGACGGCCGGGTTCGGCGGCGAGTCTCTCCAGCAGGAGCACGGTCCGGTCGGCGAGGGCCTGGGCCGGCTCGGGGCCGGTGCGGTCGGCCGCGTATTCGAGCAGCAGGGTGAGGCGGTTCTCGGTGGTGTGGTCGACGAACGTGAAGTCGAGGTCGAACTTGGCGGTCCCGGCGTGGACCGGCCACCATTCGGCCGGCATGCCGAGCACCTCGGGGTCGCCGTCCGGCCGGTGGTGGTAGCCGAGCATGACCTGGAACAACGGGTTGCGTCCCGGCACGCGCGGCGGGTTGAGCGTCTCGACGAGCCGTTCGAACGGCAGGTCCTGGTGCTCGAACGCGGCGAGGTCGGCGTCCCGCACCCGCGCGAGCAACTCGGTGAACGACGGATCGCCGGTCAGGTCGGTCCGCAGGACCAAGGTGTTCACGAAGAACCCGACGAGGTCGTCGAGCGCCGTGTCGGTCCGGCCCGCGATGGGTGCGCCGAGCGGGATGTCGTCCCCGGCTCCCATGCGGTGCAGCAGGGCCGCCACGGCGGCCTGCAGCAGCATGAACATGCTGGTCCCGGTGCGTGCGCTCAGCTCACGCAGGGCTCGCGAGGTCTCCGCCGGCACCTCGGCCCGCACGGTGCCGCCTGTGCCGGACGGCACTGCGGGCCGTCCGCGGTCGAGCGGCAGCGTGATCTCCTCCGGCATGCCGTCCAGCGCGGCCCGCCAGACGCGGAGCTGCCGCGCCGCCACACCGTCCGCCACGCCGGGTCCAGTTGGTTGCCCCGCCGCCACACCGTCCCCTGCACCGGGTTCAGCGAGTTGCCGCGCCGCCGCACCGTCCCCTGCATCGGGTTCAGCGAGTAGCCGCGCCGCCGCACCGTCCCTTACGTCGGGTTCCGTCCTGAGAAGTTCTTCCTGCCAGAGCGTGTAGTCGGCGTACTGCACCGGCAACGGGGTCCACTGCGGTGCCTGACCGGCCTGCCGGGCCCGGTACGCCGTGCCGAGGTCGGTGAGGAACGGCCGGTCGGACCACTCGTCGGTGGCGATGTGGTGCAGTACCAGCGCGACCACATGGTCGTTCTCCCCGGTGCGGAACACGTGCGCGCGCAGCGGGATCTCCGCAGCCAGGTCGAACGGCCGCCGCACGAAGTCCGCGACCGCTTCTTCCGTTCCATGCGGGCCGAACGGCTCCGGCACGACGTCCGTGACCGGCCCGTCCGCCGGCGGCGCGTCGGTCACGGTGAACGGGACGGTGACCGTCCCTGCGCGGAGTATGTGCTGGTAGGGCTCGCCGTCGTGGCCGGGGAAGACCGTGCGCAGCACCTCGTGGCGGTCCACCACGTCGGTGAGCGCCTGCCGCAGCGCCTCGATGTCGAGCGGGCCGGTCAGGCGGAACACCAGGGGGAAGTGGTAGGCGTCGCCGCCGCTCAGGTGCTCCGACAGCCACAGGCGGCGCTGCGCGGGGGACAGCGGGATCCGGGCCGGCCGCTCGGTGACCGGCACGACGGGGGGACGCGCGGGTGCGGCGGTCGTGAGCCTGGCCGCGAGCAGGGCCGGGGTGGGGGACTCGAACAGGTCGCGGATGGCGAGTTCGGCGCCGAGGGTCGCGCGTGCGCGGCTCACCAGGCGGGTGGCGAGCAGGGAGTGTCCGCCGAGGTCGAAGAAGTCGTCGTCGGGGCCGGTCTCCGGCAGGCCGAGCAGGTCGGCGAACAGGCGGCACAGCGCCTCCTCGGCCGGTGTGGCGGGTGCGCGGCCACCGGCGGACGGCGCCACGGGCTCGGGGTCCGGCAGCGCGCGCACGTCGAGCTTGCCGTTGTCGTTCATCGGCAGCCGGTCCAGCGTGACGAAGGCGGCGGGGACCAGGTACGCGGGAAGCCGCCGCCGCAGGTCCTCCCGCACCCGCCGCACCAGCCCGTCGGCGTCCTGACCGGCCGCCGGAGTGTTGGCGTGCGCCGCGGCCCCGGCGGGCCGGTACAGCCCCGCGACGGCGCCACGGCCGTCCCAGCCGTCCGGTCCGCCGTCGACCAGCACCGCGTCGTACGCGCCGGGGGTGGCCGACCATGTGGTGAGCAGCCGGTAGCCGTACGCGGCTGCCAGTTCGTGCAGCGTCTCGGGGTCCACTCCGGCGGTGCCGCCGGGTTCGGTGGCGAGGCGGCCGTCGGGGACGCCGGTCACCCGCAGCCGCGCCGGAGCGTCGTCCCGCAGGCAGGCGGCGAGCCGCGCCACGTCCGCCGCATCGCCGTGAGCCGGCCCGTCCGCGGGTCCGCTCTCGGCCGTACCCGCCGGATCCGCCAGGGATCGCCACGTCACGACCGGTTCGCCGCCGAGCTCCACGGCGGGGACGCCGGTGTGGAGGACGACGTCGTAGCGGTAGCGGGTCAGTTCGTTGTGGTGCGTGCCGCGTTTGGTGCGCAGGTCGGCGGGGTGGCCGAAGGTCGTGAAGAAGTCGGGGTCGAGCAGGAGTTCCTTCTCCATGGCGAGGCCGCGTTCCACGGCTCGGCGGAGCCGGTCGGAGCCGGGTTCGCCGCCGCGGGTGAGCTGGACGGCGGTGTGGAACGCGCGGGCCAGGCGCAGGTTGCGCACGTCGCCGATGAACAAGGCTCCACCGGGGGCCAGCAGCGACAGCGCTCCGTCGATCACCTCGGTGAGATAGCCGGCGCTCGGGAAGTACTGCGCCACCGAGTTGACGACGACGGTGTCGAAGTACCCGGCAGGCAGGCCGGTGCGGTCGTGCGCGGCGAGGTGACGCAGCTCGACCTTGGCGGCGAGCGCCGGGTCGCGGCGCAGGTCGTCGCGGAGCTTGCCGATGACGGGGGCCGCGAAGTCGGTGGCCCAGTACGCCTCTGCGTGCGGCGCCAGCCGGGACAGCAGCAGACCGGACCCGACGCCGATCTCAAGGACGCGGCGCGGACCGAGCTCAAGGATGCGTTCGACGGTGCGGTCACGCCATTCGCGCATGTGCTCCACCGGGATGGGCCGGCCGTCGTAGCTGCTGTCCCATCCGGCGAAGTCGTCCTCGGTGTGGACGGCGGTGCCGATGCGCGCGTACTCGTCGGAGTAGATCTCCCGCCACTCCCCCACGCGGGCCTGTTCGGCGGCCCGGCGTTCGGCGCCGGTGAGCGCGGCCGGCACCAGGTACGCCACCAGCCGCCGGTCACCCGGCCGCAGCGGGTCGGCCGCGGCGACGACGGCGGCCCGCGCGACCCCGGGGTGCGCGGCCAGTGCCGCCTCGACCTCCGCGGGTTCCACCCGGTGGCCGCGGATCTTCACCTGGTCGTCGGTGCGGCCGAGGTAGTCCAGCTCGCCGCTCGGCCGGCGGCGCACCAGGTCACCGGTGCGGTACATGCGTTCCCCCGGCTCGCCGCCGGGGCAGGCGACGAACCGCTCGGCGGTCAGGTCGGGACGCCGCAGGTAGCCGCGGGCCAGGCCGGTGCCGGCGAGGTACAGCTCACCGGGTACGCCGTCCGGCACCGGCCGCAGCCAGGCGTCCAGGACGTGCGCGCGGGTGCCGCGGATGGGCCGGCCGATGGTCGGGGTCTCGCTGTCGTGCGTGCCGCCGCCGGACGCGTTGATGGTGTACTCGGTGGGGCCGTACAGGTTGTAGCCGTAGGTGCCGCCGGTGTCGCGCAGCACCGTCCACAGCGCCGGCGGCACGGCCTCGCCGCCGAGCAGCACCAGCGGCGGCCGGTGGCCCTCCAGCAGGCCGTTCTCGATGAGCAGATGCGCGTACGTCGGGGTGACGTTGACGACGTCCACGCGGTGCGCGTCGCAGTACGCGGTGAGCGCCTCGGCGTCCCGCCGCAGCTCCTCGTCGCAGATGTGCACCTCGTGGCCCTCGACGAGCCAGAGCAGTTCCTCCCACGACATGTCGAACGCGAACGACACGGTGTGCGCGACGCGCAGCCGCCTGCCGCCGGCCGACGCGACCGCCGGTGCGAAGATCTCGGCGCGGTGGTTGAGCTGCATGTTGGTGAGTCCCCGGTACGGCGTGACGACCCCCTTGGGCCTGCCGGTGGAGCCGGAGGTGTAGATCACGTACGCGGGGTGCTCCAGGCTGAACGGCGGCCGTTCCCGCGAGGTGAGCGGCCCCGCGGCGAGCGCGTCCAGCTCGGCGCGCGCGTCCGGGCCGTCGAGCAGGACCCGCGGCACGTCCGGCACCGCGCCGTCGAGCCGGGCCGCGACCGCGCCGGTGGTGAGCAGCAGCATGGGCCCGGCGTCGCCGAGGGTCGCGGCGAGCCGTTCCGCCGGGTGGTCGATCTCCAGCGGCAGGTACGCCGCGCCGGTCCGCAGCACCGCGAACAGCGCCACCACCGTGTCGATGGAACGCGGCAGGCCGAGCGCGACGACCCGTTCCGGCCCGGCGCCGCGCGACAGCAGCAGGCGTGCCATGCGGTTCACGCGGCCGTCCAGCTCGGCGTACGTCACGGACCGGTCACCGGCCACCAGCGCGGTCGCGTCCGGGGTGCGGACGGCCTGCGCGGCGAGCAGGCCGGCGACGGTCTCCTCGGGGACGTCCACGCGGCTCACGGTGTGACTCCGGTCCAGCGCGGCGTGTTCGGCGGGAAGCAGCGGGTCGAGCCGGCCGGCGGGTGCCGACAGGTCGGCGGTGAGGCGGCCGAGCACCGCGGCGATCCGGTCGAGCAGCGCCGCGGCCCGGTCGTGGTCCACGACGTCGGGACGGTAGGCGACGGTGACCTTGATGCGGCGGCCCGGGGTCACGACGACGTTCACCGGGTAATGGGTGGCGTCGACGTTGGCGACGGCGTGCGCGCCGTACCGGTCCGCGAGGGAGGCGAGGCGCTGCTCGGTGTCGCCGTCGCGCATCACGAACAGTGTGTCGAACAGCCGCCGGTGACCACTGGCCGCCTGGATCCGGCCGAGGCCGTGGTGCTCGTACGGCAGCAGTTCCAGCCGTTCGTCCTGCACACGCCGCAGCAGGGTGAGGACCGGTTCGGCGGGGTCGAACGCGATGCGGGCCGGGACGGTGTTGAGGAACATGCCGATGACGTTCTCCACGTCCGGCACCTCGGCGGGCCGGCCCGCGACCGTCGTGCCGAACACGACGTCCGTGCGGCCGGTGGCGGTGGCGAGCACCAGGCCCCACACGGCGGTGAACACGGTGTTCAGCGTCAGGCCGTGCCGCCTCGCGACGTCCCGCACCCGGTCACCGAGCTCCTGCGGCAGCAGCAGGTCGACGGGCTCCGACAGGACGCCGCCGGTCCGCGTGTCCCCGGCCGCCTCGGCGAGCAACGTGGGTTCCGCCAGGCCCGACAGCGCCGCGCGCCATGCCGCGTCGGCGGCGTCGAGGTCTTGGGTGGCGAGCCAGGCCAGGTAGTCGCGGGAGGAACCGGCCGCCGGCAGCCCGGCCGGGTCGCCGCCGGAGGCGTACAGCGCGAACAGCCGCTCCAGGAACAGCCAGGCCGACCAGCCGTCCCACAGCAACAGGTGCCGGCCGACGACCAGCCGGTCACCGCGGCCCGCGCCGAGCCTGATGAGCAGCAGCCGGAACAGCGGCGGCCGGTCCAGGTCGAACCGCCGGGTCCGCTCGTCGCCGGTCAGCTCACGCAGCCGCGCCTCCCGTTCGCCGTCCGGAAGACCGGAGAGGTCGGCGACCTCCAGCGGCACCGGCAGGTCGCCTGCGACGAACTGCACGGGCCGGCGCAGTCCGTCGCTGGTGAACCCGGCGCGCAGCCCCGGGTTCCCCGCCAGCAGCGACACGGCGGCGGCCCGCAGCCGGTCGGCGTCCAGCCCCGCGGGGAAGTCGAAGGACTCGTGGACGGTGTAGACGTCCAGCGAACCGGTGTCGAAGGTCGCGTGGAAGAACAGCCCTTCCTGCAACGGCGTCAGCGGCCAGACGTCGGTCACGTCTTCCCCGGCGAGCCTCCGCACGCGGCCCAGTTCCTCCTCGGTCAAGCCGAACGATTCACCGGACGTCTGCGTGGGGACGCGGACACGACCGGCGGCGGTCGCGAGAGCGGCCGGGGTGCGGTGGGTGAACACGTCGCGCGGTGTCACGTCGAGCCCGGCCCGGCGGGCCCGCGCGGCGACACCGATGGAGGTGATGCTGTCCCCGCCGAGCAGGAAGAAGTCGTCGTCCACACCGGCCTCGGCGAGCTTGAGCACGTCCGCGTAAATGCCGGTGAGGACCCGTTCGTCCTCGGTGCGCGGCGCGCGCGCGGCGGCCCGCACCGCCTGCGGGGCCGGCAGCGCGTCGCGGTCCAGCTTGCCGCTCGGCGTCAGCGGCAGCTCCTCCAGCGCGACGTACGCCTCCGGCACCATGGCCGCGGGCAGCGCCTCCGCCAGCGCGGCCCGCAGCGTCGCCGCGAGGTCCGCCGCCCCGGCCGGTTCCGCCAGGCCCGCCGGCGCTTCGACGTGCGGCGTCCCGGCCGGGACGAGGTAGGCCACGAGGCGGCCGTCGCGCACGGTGACGGCGGCGCGGGACACCGACGGGTGCGCGGTGACGGCGGCCTCGATCTCGCCGGGCTCGATGCGGTTGCCGCGCAGCTTGACCTGGCGGTCGGTGCGGCCGAGGTACTCGACCACGCCGTCGCGGCGCAGGCGCACCAGGTCACCGGTGCGGTACATGCGCTCCCCCGGCCCGCCGCGGGGGTCGGCGACGAACCGCTCGGCGGTGAGCCCGGCCCGTGCGTGGTAGCCGCGTGCGAGCTGCACCCCGGTCAGGTACAGCTCCCCCGGCGTGCCGGGAGGCACCGGTCGCAGGCGGGAGTCCAGCACCCGCAGGCCGGTGTTCCACACCGGCCGGCCAATCGGCACGACGACGTCCTGAGCGATGAGGCGGCCCGCGTCGGTGGCGGCGCGGGAGGCGGTGCCGTCGCAACAGTGGTAGGTCACGTCCACGGCGGCCTCGGTCGGCCCGTACAGGTTGTGCAGCGGCACCCCCGTGAGTTCCAGCCAGCGAGCCGCCGCGGCCCCCGGCAACGCCTCGCCGCTGCTGAACACGCGCCGCAGCGACGCCGACCAGGACGGATCGCCGGTGACCTCGTCCACCTGCAGGAACGCCTCCAGCATGGACGGCACGAAGTGCATCGTGGTGACCGCCTCGTCGCGGATCAGCCCCGCCAGGTACGCCGGATCGCGATGACCGTCCGGCCGCGCGAGCACCACCGCCGCGCCTTCGCACAGGGCCCAGAAGAACTCCCAGACGCTCACGTCGAAACTCGACGGCGTCTTCTGCAGCACCCGGTCGTCCGCCGTCAGCCCGTACTCCCCCTGCATCCAGGCGAGCCGGTTCACGATGGCCCGGTGCGTGACGACGACCCCCTTCGGCCGGCCGGTGGATCCGGAGGTGTAGATCAGGTACGCGGGGTCGTCCGGCCCGGCGAGAGCGCCTGCCGTGCCGTCCGTGACGTCACCGGGGATCCGGGACGTCGTGGTGTCCCCCGCGGCACCGGCTCTCCCGGACGCGCGGACGTCGCCGTCGTCCTCCAGAACAAGAGGCGACACCTCGCCGGGGAGGGACAGGGCCGTGGCGGCGGTGGTGACGACGGTGGTGGCGCCTGAGTCGGTGAGCATGTGGGTCAAGCGGTCCGCCGGATAGTCCAGGTCCAGCGGCAGGTAGGCCGCGCCGGACTTGAGCACGCCGAGCAGCGCCACCATCAGGCCGGCCGACCGGGGCACGGCGACGGCGACGAACCGCTCAGGCCCGGCGCCTGCGGCCCGCAGCCGGCGGGCCAGGACCTCGGCCCGCGCGTCCAGCTCCCGGTAGGTGAGACTCCGCCCTTCGCCGACGACGGCGGTCGCGTCCGGGGTCCGCGCCGCCTGCGCCTCGAACGCGGCGGCCAGCGTCGTCGCGGCCACGTCCCGCGTCTCCCCCTGCGGTGTCGCCAGTGCCTTCTCGGCGCCGGTCAGGACGTCCACGTCCGCCACGAGCCGTGCGGGGCCGGCGGCGAAGGCGCGAAGGACGCGCGCCAGCCGGTCCGCCAGCGAAGCGGCCGTCGCCGCGTCCACGCGCCGCTCGTGGTACTTCAGGCGCAGGTCCAGCCGCCGTCCCGGCTTGGCGATCAGCGCGACCGGATAATGCACCGCGTCGTGGAACTCGTGCCCCGTGATCCGCACCACGCCGGTGGGGTCGGCGACGCCGTCCCCACCGGGATAGTTCTCCACCACGACGAGACTGTCGAACAACCCACCCGTCCCCGCCGGCCCGGCGAGCCGCTGCACCTCCGCGAGCCCGACCTGGTGACACCCGAGCAGCCGCGCCTGCTCCTGCTGGAACCGCGTGAGCATCGCGGCCAGCGTGTCCGACGGCCGCCACCGCAGCCGGGCAGGTAGCGTGTTGATGCACAACCCGACCATCGACTCGATCCCCGCCACCGCGACGTCCCGCCCCGACACCGTGCTGCCGAACACGACATCCCGCCGCCCCGTCACCACCCCCGCCACCAGCCCCCAGGCCCCCTGCACCACCGTCCCCACCGTGACCCCGAGCTCTCGCGCATGAGCCAGCAGCCGAGCCGTCTCCTCTTCCCCCAGTTCGACCCGCACCTGCGCCGCGTCGATCGCCTGCCTTTCCGCCGGTGCCTCGACGAGCCGTGTGGGTTCGTCGACCCCCGCGAGCGCCTCCCGCCATGCCGCCAGCGCCGCGTCCCGGTCCATCGAGGCGAGCGCCGTCAGGAAGTCCCGGTACGCCGGCGCCGCACCGGCCGGGTCCGTCGTGCCGTAGAACGCCAGCAGTTCCCGGTGCAGCACCGGCAGCGACCACCCGTCCGCCACGATGTGGTGGAACGTCAGCACCAGCCGGTACTCCCTCTCCCCCACGCGTACCAGCGCGCACCGCACCAGCGGCGCACGACCGAGGTCGAACGGCCGCCGCCGCTCCTGCGCCGCGACCACATCCACGTCGACCCCGTCGACCTCCCGCCACGGCACCTCGACCCGAGCCGCGACGACCTGCACGGCCCGGCCGTCGTCCAGCCGCCGGAAACAGGCACGCAACGCCGAGTGCCGATCCAGCACCCGCTGCGCCGCCACCCGCAAGGCCGCGCCGTCCACCGGCCCGGCCAGCGCGATCACCTGCTGCACGACGTACGCGTCCGCGTCCGCCCCGTCCACCTCGGCGTGGAAGAGCAACCCCTCCTGCAAAGGACTGAGCGGCAACACCTCGGCGACCTCCCCGGGACCGGCCACCTCCCCCAGACCGGCGACCTCCCCCGCACCGCCGTCCTCCGCCTCGATCCGCGCGTCCTCCGCCGAGCCGGCCGGCGACCGTCCCTCCTCGTCGTGCTCCTGCGCGGCGACCCCGGCCGGCGCGGCCAGCGCGGCCAGCGCGGCCACCGTCCGATGCCGGAACACGTCACGCGAGGTGAGCCGCACCCCCTCCTCCCGTGCGCGCACCAGCAGCCGGATCGCCACGATGCTGTCCCCGCCGAGCACGAAGAAGTCGTCCTCCGCCGAGACGGCCTCCACCCCCAGCACCTCGGCGTACAGCCCGCACAGCACCTCCTCGCGAAGCCCCCGCGGCCCCCGTCCCGCACTGAGCGTCCCGTACTCCGGCACCGGCAACGCCGCCACATCCAGCTTCCCGCTCGCCGTCACCGGCAGCCTCTCCACCGCCACGAACGCCGCCGGCACCATGTACTCCGGCAACCACTCCGCAGCGAACCCCCGCAACCCCCGCATCAACCCGGAGACGTCCCGGAACGGCACCGGCCGATTGGCGAGCGGCCACCCCCCACCCCTGCGGTAGACCCCCTCGTCCCCCGCGAACACCGCATCCAGAGCCCCGTCCCCGCTTCTCCCGTCCCAGCTCACCCCCACCCGGCACCCGAACCGCTCCCCGACCTCGTACAGCTCTTCCGGATCCACCACGTCACCGGGCCGGACCGGCTCGGGGTCGACGGCGCGCAGAGCGGCGAGGTCCTCGGTCAGTCGCGCGTTGGGGATGCCGGTGACGCGCAGGCGGCGGGGGTTCTCCTCCAGCAGCGCGGCGAGCGCGGCCAGGCCGCCGACCCGGGTCCAGGGGACCTCGGTCGTCTCGTCCGCGGCGACCGCGGGTGAGGTGCGCAGGACGACGTCGTACCGGTAACGGGTCAGCTCGTTGTGATGCGAACCGCGTTTGACGCGGATGTCGGCGTCGAGGCCGAGGGTGGTGAAGTAGTCGGGGTCGAGGAGGAGTTCCCCTTCCCAGCGGACGGCGCGGTCGACGGCGGACGGCAGGTCGGCGGTGCCGCGGCGGGTCTCGACGGCGGCGCGCAGCGTGCGCAGGAGGCGCAGGTTGCGGACGTCGCCGACGAAGATCCGGCCACCGGGGGCCAGGAGCGCGGCGGCACCGAGGAGAACCTCGGTCAGGTACTCGGCGCTCGGGAAGTACTGGACGACGGAGTTGACGACCACGGTGTCGAAGAACCCGGCGGGGAGGCCGGTCAGGTCGTGCGCGGGACGCGCGTGCAGTTCGACCCGGCCGGCGAGCTCTGGCAGGGAGTCCACACGCGCGCGGAGCGCACGGATCGCCTCCTGCGACAGGTCGGTCCCCCAGTACGTCTCGCACTCCCCGGCGAGCCGCGTCAGGACGAGGCCGCTGCCGGCCCCGATCTCCAGCACACGCCGGGGCCGCAGCTCGCGGATCGCCGCGACCGTCGCGTCCCGCCACTCCCGCATCTCCTCCAACGGGATGGGCCGGCCGTCGTACATGCTGTTCCACCCGGCGAACTCCTCCCCGGACGCGGTGTACAGCAGCTCGTGCAGGTCCTTCCACTCCGCGACCCGCTCGGCGGGCTCGGCAGGGGCCGTGACCGGCACCACGTACGCGGCGAGCCGCCGATCCCCCGGCCGGTCCTCCCGCACCACCACCGCGACCTGCTCCACAGCGGGATGACCCCGCAGCACCGACTCGATCTCCCCGGGCTCCACCCGGAACCCCCGGATCTTGACCTGCGCGTCGGCCCGGCCGAGGAACTCCAGCCGTCCGTCGGCCCGCCACCGCACCAGGTCCCCGGTCCGGTACAACCGCTCCCCCGGCCCGCCGAACGGGTCGGCGACGAACCGCTCGGCCGTCAGCCCGGCCCGGCCGAGGTACCCGCGCGCCAGCCCCTCACCGGCGAGGTACAGCTCACCGGTGACCCCGGCGGGCACGGGCCGCAGCCGCGCGTCGAGCACGTACGCGCGGGTCCCGGGGTCGGGGACGCCGATCGGCACGATGGAGCCCGGCGCGATGCCGGGATCGCACAGGCCGAGGGTGGAGTTGGTGGTGGCCTCGGTGGGGCCGTAGGCGTTGAACATCATGCGGCCCGGCGCGTACCGCGCGACCAGCTCGGGAGACACGCGTTCGGTGCCGGCGAGCAGCGTGGCGGCCTCGGGGAGCCGCACGTCCTCGGGCATGGCCGCGAGCAGCGCCGGCGGCAGGATCATGAACGTGACGCCGTTGGCCCGCGCGTACGCGGCGAGTTCCGCACCGGGGTACCGCAGCTCGGACGGCACGACGACCAGCCGTCCGCCGGACAGCAGCCCGAGGCACAGGTCCCAGAACGCGACGTCGAACCCCGGTGAGGCGAACTGCAGCACCACAGCGGCCGGCCCGACACCGAAGCGTTCGCTCTGGGTGGCGACGAGCTTGGCCACGCCGCCGTGCGACAGCACGACCCCCTTGGGCCGGCCGGTGGACCCCGAGGTGTAGATGACGTACGCGGCGTTACCCGCCGACAGGTCCCCGGCGTCCACCTGGGGGTCGTGACCGGCCAGTTCACGCACGGTCTCGTCGGCGTCGAGCACCAGCAGGGGGATCCCGGTGTCCGCCGGCACGTCGTCCTCGGTCTCCCGGGTGACGACGGCGCAGACCGGCCGCGCGTCGCCGAGCATGTAGGCGACGCGGTCGCGCGGGTAGTCGGTGTCGATCGGCAGGTAGGCGGCGCCGGACTTCAGCACGGCGACCTGCGCGACGATCATCTCGGCGGACCGGGGGACGGCGAGCGCCACGACCTTCTCGGGTCCGGCGCCGCGCGCGGCGAGGGCCGCCGCGAGCCGGCCGGCCTGGTCGTCGAGTTCGGCGTACGTCAGCCGGGTCTTTCCGAAGACCAGCGCGACGGCGCCGGGCCGCAGCCGTACCTGCTCGGCGAACATCTCCGGCCAGGTGCGCACCGGCACGTCGTGCGCGGTGGCGTTCCACTCGGTGATGATCTGGTGCCGTTCGCCGGCGTCGAGGAGTTCCAGGTCTCCCACGGGGACGCCGGGCCGGGTGAGACCGTCGAGCAGCAGGGACGTGTAGTGGCCGAGCAACCGGTCCGCGGTCGCCGCGTCGAACAGGTCGGCCCGGTACGCGGCACGCACCTCACCGCCTGCGACGGTCACCACCAGATCGAGCGTCCCTCCCTCGGCGCCGTCCGAGGCGCCGTCCGGAGTGCCGTCCGGAGTGCCGTCCGGAGTGCCGTCCTTGGCGCTGGTCGCGGCGCCTGCGTCGGCGCCTTCCGCGGAAGGGCCGTCACCCGTTCGGAACGCGGTGTTGAAGAAAAGCCCGCCACCCCTGGTCGGCTCGGGTCCGAGTTCGGCGGCGAGCGCGGCGAGCGGCACGCGGTGCGCACGGGCCTCGTCCAGAGCCGCCGCGACGACGGCGCGCAGCTCGCCGAAGGTCGTACCGCCGCGCGCCTCCACACGCAGCGGCAGCCCGTCGCACCCGAAGGTGACGTCCGGCGTGCCGGCGTACCGGTGCAGCAGCGCGGCGTACGCGGCGAGCAGCGCGTCGTGCGGCGCGGCGGCCGGAAGGGGCCGGGTGCGGGTCTCGACCTTGACGGTCGGCGACGGCGGGTAGGGACGGTCGGCCGGGAGGGGGATCTCGCGCGGCGGCGGAGCGAGCCGGTTCCGCCAGTACGTCATCGCGTGCTCGAGCACAGGTGCCCCCGCCTCCCAGGTAGGACGAAACAGCTCTGCTGAGCCATCCAGATTCGGACGAAACAGCTCAGGCGAGCCATGATCGCCCCACATACTAAGGTAAGGTTTACCTAAGTTACAGCCCTCCCCCGCGCTGGTCCACGCTCACCGGCGGACGTTACAGTTAAGGCTTGCCTCACCTAAGGAACTTGGAACGTGGAGACACCCCGGTGACCGCCGGCCGGCGGGCCCGGCCCGTCGTCCTGGTCGCGCTGACCGGCGCCGTACTGGCCGCGCTGTGCCTGGCGTCGCTCGCGCTCGGCGCGCGCGCCATCCCGCTCGACCAGGTCGTGCAGGCGCTCACCGGTCACGTGCCGGGTCCCGGCGGACAGGCCGCCGAGAACGTCGTCTGGTCGGTCCGCGTGCCGCGCACCGTGCTCGGCGTCGCCGCCGGTGTCGCGCTCGGGCTGTCCGGCGCGCTCATGCAGGCGCTGACCCGCAACCCGCTCGCCGACCCCGGGGTGCTCGGCGTCACCGCCGGCGCGTCGTTCGCCATCGTGCTGTCCATCACGGTGCTCGGCGTCGGGTCGCTGTTCGGCTACATCTGGTTCGGCTTCGCCGGCGCGCTCGCCGCGAGCGTGTTCGTGTACATGCTCGGACGGCTCGGCCGCTCGGGGCTCACCCCGGTGAAGCTGGCGCTCGCCGGCGTGGCCGTCACGGCGCTGCTGTCCTCGCTGACCGGCGCGATCGTGCTGACCGACCCCGAGCCGCTCAACCGGTACCGCTACTGGTCGGCCGGGTCGCTCGCGTCGCAGGACGCCGGGGTGGTGTGGCGCATCCTGCCGTTCCTCGCGGCCGGCACGGTGCTCGCCATGGCGTGCGCGCCGGCGCTGAACAGCCTGTCGCTCGGTGAGGACGTCGCCACCGCGCTCGGCCGCAGGCTCGGCCTGGTACGGCTGCAGGGGGTGACCGCCGTCATGTTGCTCACCGGCGGCGCGGTCGCGGTCATCGGCCCCATCGTCTTCATCGGCCTGGTGGTGCCGCACGTCGCGCGCGTCCTCGCCACGCGCGCCGGGATCGGACCCGACCACCGCTGGCTGCTGCCGCTGGCGGCGCTCATCTCGCCGTGCCTGCTGCTGGCCGCCGACATCACGGGCCGGCTCGTCGCCAGGCCGTCGGAGATCCAGGCCGGTGTGCTGATGGCCTTCATCGGCGGCCCGTTCTTCATCGCGATGGTCCGCAGGCGCAAGCTGGCGGAGGTGTGACGATGCCGGACCCCCGTACCGACGGCGCCGCCGTCACCGCGGCACGCGGCCTCGCGCCGCGGCCGTTCCGTGTGGCGGTCCCGCCGGTGTCCGGTGTGCTGCGGCCCCGGCTGCTGCTGGTGTGCGCGGCGCTGGTGGCCGTCACGTTCGTGGTGTTCTGCTGGAACGTCGCGGTCGGCGACTACCCGATCACGCTCACCGGGGTCATGAAGGCGCTCGCCGGCGTCGGCGACCCCGGCACGCTGCTGGTGGTGCGGGAACTGCGGCTGCCGCGCGCGCTGGTCGGCCTGCTGGCCGGGGTCGCGTTCGGCGTGTCAGGCGCGGTGTTCCAGACCGTGACGCGCAACCCCCTGGCCAGCCCCGACATGATCGGCCTGACCCAGGGAGCGGGGACGGCGGTGGTGGCGAGCATCGTGCTCGGCTGGGACGGCGGCCTCGGCCCGCAGACGCTCGCGCTGCTCGGCACGCTGCTCACGGCGGTGCTGGTGTACACGCTGGCGTGGCGCGGCGGCACCACCGGGTACCGCGTCATCCTGGTCGGCATCGGGGTGTCGTGGATCTGCACCAGCGTCACCGATTTCCTGGTGGCCAGAGGCGGGAAATTCCAGGCGCAGGCCGCGCTCGGCTGGCTGGTCGGCAACCTCAACGGCCGCGACATCGACGAGGCCGTACCGCTCGCGCTGGCCCTGGTGGTCCTGCTCCCGGTGACCCTGGCCCTCACCCGGCACCTGCGCACGCTGCAGCTCGGTGACGACGTCGCCACCGGTCTCGGCGTCGCCGTGCAACCGGCGCGCCTGGCGCTGCTGCTGGCCGCCGTGGGGCTGGTCGCGTTCGGTGTCGCCGCCGCCGGCCCGGTGGCGTTCGTCGCGCTCGCCGCGCCGCAGATCGCGCAGCGCCTGGCCGGCACCGCCATGCCGCCGCCGGTGACCGCCGGGGTGACCGGCGCTCTGGTGGTCCTCGGCGCCGACCTCGCCACCCGCACCATCGTCCCCGGCGCCGAGGTGCCGGTCGGCATCGTCACCGGCGTCCTCGGCGCACCGGTCCTGCTCTGGCTGCTCATCCGCGCCAACCGCGCGGGCTCAGGAGGCTGAACCATGTCCATCCCCGCCACCTCCCCCGCACCCGTGCGGCCCCTCCCCGCCGGGCCCGACCTGCGGGCCGAGGGCCTGCGGCTCGCCTACGACGACCGGGTCGTGGTACGGGACCTGGACCTGCTGGTGCCACCGGGCCGGGTGACGGCGATCGTCGGCGCGAACGCCTGCGGCAAGTCGACGCTGCTGCGGGCCCTCGCGCGGCTGCTCGCGCCGCGCGCCGGCGCCGTACGGCTGGACGGCCGCGCCGTGCACCGCATCCCCACCAGGGAACTCGCCAGGCAGCTCGGCATCCTGCCGCAGGCCCCGGTCGCGCCTGAGGGGCTGACCGTCGTTGACCTGGTGACCAGGGGACGGTCGCCGCACCAGACCTGGTGGCGGCAGTGGTCCGGCGCCGACGAGCAGGCCGTGCGGGGGGCCCTGGCGGCGACCGGGCTGACCGAACTGGCGGACCGGCCGGTGGACGAGCTGTCCGGCGGCCAGCGGCAGCGGGCCTGGATCGCGATGGCCGTCGCGCAGGAGACACCGGTGCTGCTGCTCGACGAGCCGACGACGTACCTGGACCTGGCGCACCAGATCGACGTGCTGGACCTGGTGACCGACCTGAACCGGCGGGAGAACCGCACCGTCGTGATGGTGCTGCACGACCTGAACCACGCCTGCCGGTACGCCGACCACGTCATCGCCATGAAGGACGGGAGCGTCGTCGCCGAGGGCCCGCCGGCCGATGTCGTCACCGCCGGGACGGTGGAGCACGTCTTCGGCCTGCGGTGCCAGGTCACCACCGACCCGGTCAGCGGAACGCCGCTGGTCATCCCGGTCGGCCGCCACCACGAGGCCGCGGCCGGCCGATGACCCGCGCGCCGCGTCAGGGCCGCGGCGTCAGGTAGTCCCCCATGGCGCGGAAGTAGTCGCCGGCGGCGTGCTCAGCCCCGTCGTCGGTGCGGACGCGGCGCACCAGCAGGCCGGGGTGCTCCCCGGTGCGCGCGTCCGCGCCGGCGACGACGACCACCCCGTCGCCTTCGCGGATGAACACCCGGCCAGGCGTGCCGCCGTACCGTGCCGTGGACAGGGCCGCCGAAACGATGCGCAGGCGCCGGCCCCGGTGGTAGGTGAAGGCGTTGGGGTAGGGGTCGCACTGCGCGCGCACCAGGCGTTCCAGCGCGTCGGCGGGCCAGGTCCAGTCGATGCGGCTGTCCTCCTCGGATCGTTTGTGGAAGAAGCTCGCCTGGCTGCGGTCCTGCGGCGTCCACACCGCCGTGCCGGACGCGATGAGGTCGAGCGACTCGCGCACGATGGGCTCGATGAGGTCCACGGTGCGGTGGAACAGGTCGGCGGCGGTGTCGTGCGGCCCCACCGGCACGGCGCGCTGGAGCACGATGTCGCCGGCGTCGAGTTCGGCGTTCATGCGGTGCGCGGTGACCCCGACCTCCTTCTCGCCGTTGATGAGGGCCCAGATGAGCGGTGAGAAACCCGCGTAGGCCGGCAGCAGCGAGTCGTGCACGTTGAGGGTGCCGTGCGGCGGCAGGTCGAAGATCTCCGGCGGCAGCCACGTGCGCCAGTTGTTGGCGACGATGACGTCCGGCGCGGCGTCGCGCAGCGCGGCGAGCAGTTCGCCGTCGCCGGGCCTGCCGCGCAGCAGGACCGGCAGGCCGTGCTCGGCGGCGAGATCGGCCACCGAGTCGTCCCAGATGCGCTCGTAGGCGTGGTCGCTCGCGGGGTGGGTGACGACGAGCACCACCTCGTGGCCGGAGTCCAGCAGGGCCCGCAGCGTGCGGTGACCCCAGGTCTGGTAGCCGAACATGGCGACCCGCATGGTGGTTCCTCTCCTCAGGAGGGCGATCTTGGAGACCTTGTCAGGTAAGGCTAACCTTATCTAGCATGTCGTCCGCAGAGGGAGGCGATGTGGAAACACCGGACAGTGAGCCCGGCACCATCTACGACATCCTGGGGATCGGCTTCGGGCCGTCCAACCTGGCGCTCGCCATCGCGATCGAGGAGCACAACGCCGGCGGCGGCGAACGCATCGACGCCGTCTTCCTGGAACGGCAGCCGGCGTTCGGCTGGCACCGGGGCATGCTCATCGACGACGCGACGATGCAGGTGTCGTTCCTGAAGGACCTGGTCACCATGCGCGACCCGGCGAGCGGCTACAGCTTCCTGTGCTACCTGCGCGAACGCGGACGGCTCGTGGACTTCCTCAACCAGAAGACGCTGTTCCCGCTGCGCGCGGAGTTCCACGACTACTTCGCGTGGGCCGCCGCGCGGGTACGGCACCTGGCGCGGTACCGGGCCGAGGTGGTCGCCGTGGAGCCGGTCACCGGCGCGGACGGCGAGACGCTGTGGTTCGACGTGGTCAGCCGCGACCCGCGCGACCCGTCCCGCACCACGGTGCGCCGCGCGCGCGACATCTGCGTGGCCGTCGGCCTGGAGCCGCACGTGCCTCCCGGCACCGTGCTGTCGGACCGCGTGTGGCACACCAGCGAACTGGTGCCGCGGGTCGCCGAGCTCACCGCGTCAGGCACGCCGGTGCGCCGCGCGCTGGTGCTCGGCGCGGGACAGAGCGCCGCCGAGGCGGTGGACCACCTGCACCGCACGTTCACCGACGCCGAGGTGTGCGGGGTGTTCGCCAAGTACGGCTACACCCCCGCCGACGACAGCCCGTTCGCCAACCGCATCTTCGACCCCGAGGCGGTGGACGTGTACTTCGCCGCGCCGCCGCAGGTGAAGCGGTCGTTGCACGACTACCACCGGAGCACCAACTACTCGGTGGTGGACATGGACCTCATCGAGGCGCTGTACGCCACCGCCTACCGCGAGAAGGTGCACGGACGCGAGCGCCTGCGCATGCTGAACGTGTCCCGCATCCGCGACGTGCGCGAACGCGACGACCACCTGGAGGTGACCGTCGAGTACCTCCCCACCGGGAAGCGGACCGTGCTCACGGCCGACCTGCTGGTGCACGCCACCGGCTACCGGCCGCAGGACATCGGCACGTTGCTCGGCGAGACCGCCAAGCTGTGCCTGCGCGACGAGGACGACGCCGTCCGCGTGGGCCGCGACCACCGGGTCGCGATGGCCCCCGGCGTGCGCGCGGGCCTGTACCTGCAAGGCGGCACCGAGCACACCCACGGCCTGACGTCCACGCTGCTGTCCACCACGGCCGTGCGCGCCGGCGAGATCCGCGACTCGGTGCTGTCCCGCCGCGCCGGCGCGCGCGTCACCACGCCGGCGGCGCCGTGACGGCCGGGGGATGATCGTCTCAGGCGACGGTCAGCGGCTCGGCCGCGAAGTCGACCTCGGCCCAGACCACCTTGCCGGTGGTGAGGCGCTCGTACCCCCAGCGGGACGCGATGGCCGCCACGACGACCAGGCCCCAGTGGGACTCGTCGGAGCCGCCGGGGGCGAACAGCGTGGGAGGCCGGTCGTCGCGGTCGGTGACCTCGACCCGGACCGCGGCGCCGTCCCGGGTGCGGATGCGCACCCCGAGCATCGTGCCGGCGTGGGTCACCGCGTTGGCGACCAGCTCACCGGTGACCAGCGCCAGCTCGTCGGGGTCCACGGGCAGCGACCAGGCGAGCACGGCGGACAGCGCCATGTCGCGGGCCTGCTGCGGCGCGGACGGCAACGGTGGGGTGGTCAGCGTAAGGGTCTCCGCGCTTTTTCCGCCTGAGCGGCGCGCATCACCATCGTTCGGAAGCACTCCGCGCGCCCCCCGTCTCCGGCGGCATCGTGGCCTGTCATCGGACTTGCATTATGCACCGTCACGCCGTCACGGGGAACCCTGCGCGACGGGTTCACATGAGTCTCACAGACTGCCGGACGCGCCGGGCCGGCACCGTCTCGTCGGCGGTGCCGGCGGGAGGGGTCAGACGCGCTGCCAGAGAGCCGGGGTGTTCGGCGGCTCCCAGCCCGTGAGCGCGGTGTGGGCCTGCAGGCAGCGGTACCGCACGCCTGCGTAGGTGACCTGCGCGCCGACGGCGTAGTAGGTGCCGGCGGCCCACGTGCCGGCCGGTGCGGTGACGGTGGGGGTGGGGGTCGGCGTCCTGGTCGGAGTCGGCGACGGGGCCGGAGAGGGGGACGGGGTGGGGCCGCCGCCTCCGCCGACCTGCAGGTCGACGCAGGCGTAGAAGGCGTTGACGGTGTCGGCGATGTTCCAGATGGCGAGGACCTTCTGCCTGCCGCCGAAGCCGGACAGGTTCACGGTGTGCTGCACGGTGGCGCCGGGCTGGCGTCCGCCGTCGTCGAACACCGCGACACGCCTGGTGCCGATGTAGTACTCCCAGGTGCTGGTGGCGTGGCGTGCGGTGAGGGTCCAGGTGAAGGTGACCGTGGTGCCGACCGAGGTGGCGGGCCAGTTCTTGCTCTCGTCGCTGAGCTGGGAGAACCGCGCGACGCCGCCGTGGCAGTTGCGCTGGCCCTTCGGCCCTTCGACGCTCTGCGGTTCGTAGATGATGTCGCCGCAGCCGGTGACCCGGCCCTGCGCGCACATGGCCTGCCTGCTCGGCGGCGAGGAGATGTACCCGTGGGCGAGTGCGGGGGCGGCGGAGAACACCGTCACCCCGGCAGTGAGCAAGGCCGTCGCCACCACCATGATCGTTCTTCGCATAACGGAACTCCTTGTGCTGGGGGTGCCGTTAATCTAAAAGAAAGTTTCCTAAGAGTAAAGAGTCCGCGCCGGGGCTTCGCCGGTCATCTGTCAAGACGGCGGCACCGGTCGGCCGGACACCGGCCGTACACGGCCGCCAACAGCCCGTCGCGGAGGGCCATCGTGCGAGGTCGGAGCAGGGTGAGAGCGTTCAACATGAGCCGCCCCGCCTGGGGCCTCACCTCGGGCGACCATGTCAGCGGTACGTTAAGCCACTGTTTCCGAGACGTTATCGGCTGGCGTTGACATGCCAAATGTTAGCGATAACACTTCACAACCAAGGTGCGGAACACGCACGACCGTCGCGGTTGGGTACGGGGGTTCCCAGCCGTCATCCGGCCTCCGTGCGAGAGCCGCGTGCCATTCCCCTTCGCTAGGAGACCAACCATGAGGCTTGGACGGATCGCGACGATGGTCTCGGCCATCGCGCTCGCCGCCACCATGTCCGCCTGCGGATCGAGCGAGAAGACCGGCGGTGGCGGCGCTGACAGCGCGTCCGCGGGTACGGGTGCGGCCGGCGCGCTCGTCGGCGTGACCATGCCGACCAAGTCGTCCGAACGCTGGATCCACGACGGGGACAACGTCAAGTCCCAGCTGGAGAAGCTCGGCTACAAGGTCGACCTGCAGTACGCCGAGAACGACATCCCGACCCAGGTCAACCAGATCGAGAACCAGATCACCAAGGGAGCCAAGCTCCTGATCATCGCCTCGATCGACGGCACCGCGATCACCTCGCAGCTCCAGCAGGCCGCCGACAACAAGATCCCGGTCATCGCCTACGACCGGCTCATCCGCAAGAGCCCGAACGTCGACTACTACGCGACGTTCGACAACTTCAAGGTCGGCGTGCAGCAGGCCACCTCCCTGCTGGTCGGCCTGAAGGTCAAGAACGCCGACGGCACCGACGGCAGCGAGAAGGGCCCCTTCAACATCGAGCTGTTCGCCGGCTCGCCGGACGACAACAACGCCACCTTCTTCTTCAACGGCGCCATGTCGATCCTCAAGCCGTACATCGACAGCGGCGTGCTCAAGGTCAAGAGCGGCCAGACCGACTTCAAGACGGTCGCCATCCTGCGCTGGGACCCCGCCACCGCGCAGAAGCGCATGGAGGACATCCTCACCAAGACCTACACCAGCGGTGACAAGGTCGACGGTGTGCTGTCGCCGTACGACGGCCTGTCCATCGGCATCCTGTCGGCCCTGAAGAGCAACGGCTACGGCACCTCCGGCCAGCCGTACCCGATCGTGACCGGCCAGGACGCCGAGCTCGCGTCGGTGAAGTCGATCATCGCCGGTGAGCAGTACTCCACCATCTTCAAGGACACCCGCAACCTGGCCGAGGTCACCGTCAAGATGGCCGACGCCGTGCTCAAGGGCGGCAAGCCCGAGGTGAACAACACCACCGACTACGACAACGGCAACAAGGTCGTCCCGTCCTACCTGCTGGAGCCGGTCATCGTCGACAAGAGCAACTACCAGAAGGAACTGGTCGACGCCGGCTACTACACCGCGGCGCAGCTCGGCGGCTGAGCATCCGCCGGAGGGTCCCGGGGGTGACCGAACCCCCGGGACCCGCGTGAGGGGACGTGAGACATGACCGATGACATCCTTCGCATGCGGGACATCACCAAGACCTTCCCTGGGGTCAAGGCGCTCAAGGACGTGAGCCTGTCCGTGCGCCGCGGTGAGATCCACGCCATCTGCGGCGAGAACGGCGCCGGGAAGTCGACGCTGATGAAGGTGCTGTCCGGGGTGTACCCGCACGGCACCTATGAGGGCGAGATCGAGTACGACGGCGAGATCAGCCGTTTCTCCGGCATCCGGGACAGCGAGCACGCGGGGATCGTCATCATCCACCAGGAGCTGGCGCTGTGCCCGCAGCTGTCGGTCGCCGAGAACATCTTCCTCGGCAACGAGCAGTCCAGGCGCGGCTTCATCGACTGGAACCGCACCAACCGCGACGCCGCCGCGCTGATGGCCCGGGTCGGGCTGCGGGAGAGCCCCACCACCACCATCTCCGACCTCGGCGTCGGCAAGCAGCAGCTCGTCGAGATCGCCAAGGCGCTGTCCAAGGAGGTGCGGCTGCTCATCCTCGACGAGCCCACCGCCGCGCTCAACGACGACGACTCCGCGCACCTGCTGGACCTGCTGCGCGGCCTGCGCGACCAGGGCATCACCTGCGTGATCATCTCGCACAAGCTCAACGAGATCATCGCCATCGCCGACTCGATCACCGTGCTGCGCGACGGCCGCACCATCGAGACCCTCGACACCGCCTCCGGCGGCGTCACCGAGGACCGCATCATCGCCGGCATGGTCGGCCGGGCCCTGGAGAACCGCTTCCCCCCGCACGAGCCGCACATCGGCGACGAGGTCCTGCGCGTCGAGGACTGGACCGTGTACAGCCCCGCGCAGCCGGACCGCAAGGTCGTCTCCGGCGCGGGCTTCACGCTGCGCCGCGGCGAGATCGTCGGCCTGGCCGGGCTCATGGGTGCCGGCCGCACCGAACTCGCGATGAGCCTGTTCGGCCGCGCGTACGGCGTGAACATCTCCGGCCGCGTCTACAAGGACGGCCGCCAGATCGAGCTGCGCAGCGTGCAGGACGCCATCAAGCACGGCATCGCGTACGCCACCGAGGACCGCAAACGGTACGGCCTCAACCTCATCGAGGACATCAAGCGCAACGTCTCCGCCGCGGGCCTGGCCCGCCTCGGCCGGCGCGGCTGGGTCAACGAGAACGAGGAGTACCGCGTCGCCGAGGACTACCGCCGCAGCATGAACATCAAGGCGCCGAGCGTGGCCAGCGTCGTCGGCCAGCTCAGCGGCGGCAACCAGCAGAAGGTCGTGCTGTCCAAGTGGATCTACACCGACCCCGACGTGCTGATCCTCGACGAACCGACCCGCGGCATCGACGTCGGCGCCAAGTACGAGATCTACACGATCATCAACCGCCTCGCCGACGAGGGCAAGGCGGTACTGGTGATCTCCTCCGAGCTCCCCGAACTGCTCGGCCTGTGCGACCGCATCTACACGCTGTCCGAAGGCCGGGTCACCGGTGAGGTCCCCCGCGCGGAGGCCACCCAGGAACGCCTCATGCAATACATGACAATGGGACAGGAGTAACCCCGATGAGCAGCGTCTCGCCAACGGGTGTCGCGGTGGAGCCGCAGGACGGCGGCGGACAGGGCGACACACGTCCTCCGGGCCGCATGCGGCTCGGCAACCTGTCGATCAACGTGCGGCAGAGCGGCATCTACATCGCGTTCGCGCTGATCGTGGCGCTGTTCTCGGTGCTCACCGACGGCGCGCTCCTGCAGCCGCAGAACATCTCCAACATCATCGTGCAGAACTCCTACATCCTGATCCTCGCGGTCGGGATGATCCTCATCATCATCGCCGGCCACATCGACCTGTCGGTCGGCTCTGTGGTCGCCGTCACCGGCGCCGTGTCGGCCGTCCTGATGGTGAACTACGGAGTGCCGTGGCCCGCCGCGCTGCTCGTCACCCTGGTCGTCGGCGGCCTCATCGGCGCCTGGCAGGGCTTCTGGATCGCCTACTTCGGCATCCCGTCGTTCATCGTCACCCTCGCCGGCATGCTGCTGTTCCGCGCGCTCACCCTCACCGTGCTCGGCAACCAGGGCATCGGCCCGTTCCCCGACGCCGTACGCACCCTGTCCAACGGCTTCACCGACGGCTACCTCGGCAACATCGGCCTCGGCCCCCTCGGCGGCGCCGACCTGTTCAGCCTCATCGTCGGCCTCATCGCCGTCGCCGGCATGTCCGCCGCGCAGTGGCGCGCACGCGCGGCCCGCCTCAGCTACGGCCAGAGCGTCGACCCGTTCCCCGCCTTCATCGCCAAGCTCGCCGTCGGCGCGTTCGTCATCCTGTTCCTCGTCGTCCAGCTCGCACGCTTCAAGAACCTCCCCTGGGTCCTCGTCCTGCTGGCCGTCATGGTCCTCGGCTACTCGGTGATGGCCAACCGCTCGGTCTTCGGCCGCCGCATCTACGCCGTAGGCGGCAACCTGCAGGCCGCCGTCCTGTCCGGCGTCCGCGTCAAGTCCGTCGTCTTCTGGATCTTCGTCAACATGGGGGTCCTGTCCGCCATGGCCGGCGTCATCTTCGCCGGCCGCCTCAACCAGGCCGGCCCCACCGCCGGCTTCAGCTTCGAACTCGACGCCATCGCCGCCGCCTTCATCGGCGGCGCCGCCGTCCAAGGCGGCGTCGGCAAAGTGGTCGGCGCCATCACCGGCGGCCTCATCATGGGTGTCATCAACAACGGCATGAGCCTCATCGGCTCCCCCAGCGAACGAGTGATGCTGGTCAAAGGCATCGTCCTCCTCGCCGCCGTCGCCTTCGACATCTGGACCAAACGCCGCTCCGGCACCGCCACCCGCTGACGGCCCCACGAACACGGCCGCGACCCCAGCCCGACGGGTGGGGGCCGCGGCCGTCACCATTTCCCGGCGCGCGATCCGCGCCGGCTGCAATCATGAGGCGACCTCGCGGCCCAGGTACGAGGAGTGCCATGGAACGGGACGACGCCTCGCGGATATTCCGGTACCACCTCCGGCGCCTGCACCACGAGCGCGGCGAACCCTCCGCACGCGACCTGGCCAAGTGGACCGGCGGCGAGATCGGCCCCGACGTGGTGTCCGCGGCCCTGCGTGACGGCGTGCTTCCCGGATGGGGCCACCTGGAGCCTCTGATCAGAGCACTCGGCGGGGACGTGGAATGGTTCCGGCGCCTACTGGAGAACCCATGGCGCCACCAGCCGCGGCTGGTGGCACTGCCTGCTCCCCCGGCGGACTGGCGTCTCGCCGAGGGCGAACCAGACCTCCGGCACGTGCACACGAGCGCCGACGCCGAGGCCGTACAGGAAGACCTCGACGCACGTGCCGGCGAACAGGAGCGACAACAGCAGACCCTGCGTGAACAGCTGGCACGTGCCAGAGAGCAACTCGCCGACCTCAACGACCGGATCACCCACCTGCAGGACCGCCTCACTCAGATGACACGGGAAGCCGGCGCCGACACCGAACTCCGGGACAGGTTGCTGGCCGACGTGGCCGCCTTGGAGAAGGAGCGCGACCTGCTGCGCCAGGAGATCGACGAACTGCGTGAGAAGCTCCGCAGGTCCCGCGAAGACAAGATCGACCTGCTGGACCAGGGGGTCCGCCTGGCCTACCGATGGGTCGAGCTCCGCTGGGAGTGGGCCCGCTCGGAGGAACTCCGCAGGGAAAAAGCCGAAACCGACCTGCGCAAAGAGCGCGAGCGACGGCTGACTCTCGAAGAAGAGGTACGGGAACTGCGCCGCCTCACCGGCCGGGACACCGTCTGACATCGTGTGCGTCCGCGCCGGTCCAGGCGACGAAGAAGATCCGGCCACCATGGAACAGGACAATGGATTGATCAGTCCGATATAACCGACCTGCCGCTCCGGCCGCCTTCGAGTCCCTCGCCGAGCCGCGGGAGGTGCTCGACCGAAGACCAAGGAGCTGACCATGCGCGATGCGGACGACCCACGTGCGACGCAGGTCGTCTTCCTGCTCGCCGGGCCTCCCCTCGCATCGTACGAGCGAGGCTCCGCCTCATCGGCAGCCGCCGACGAGGACGCGTCGTGAGCGAGCCGCCGGCCGCGCGCACCGCGCGGCGCCGCTATGTCACGGCCTGCGCGCTCTTCTGGCTTCCGTCCGGGCTGGCCATCGCACCCTCGATCCTGCTGTTCACCGAACGCGGCATGTCTCTGGCGGCCATCGCCGGCTTCATCGCCGCGCACTCGTTCACCGCCGTGGTGCTGGAGTTACCCACCGGCGGTCTGTCCGACGTCCTCGGCCGCCGGGTCGTCCTGGCCGCCGCCGGCCTGTTGAACCTCACCGCATTTCTTCTCCAGGGGCTCGGCACCACACCCTGGGTGCTGACCTGCGGCTTGACGCTCATGGGAGCGGCCCGAGCCCTGTCCAGCGGGCCGGCCGAAGCCTGGTACGTCGACACCGTCCACGCGCACTCTGGGCCCGACGCCGACCTGCGGACCGGCCTGGCGCGGGGGAACACCGCGATGTCGGCGGCGCTGGCCGCCGGCACCCTGCTCGGCGGGGCCGTCCCCTGGCTGCTGACCAGCGGTCCCGGCGTCGGGACACGGCTGAGCGAGGTGACGTCCGGGCTGGTTCTGCCACTGTCGATCCCGTTCCTGCTGGCAGCCTGCTTCGAAGTCGTCTTCACCGTGTACGTGCTGACGGCCCTTCGTGAGCCACCCCGGCCGGCGGCCACTCTGCGCGGCGTGCTGCGCGGCGTTCCCGCCACCGTCGCAGGCGGGCTGCGGCTCGGCGCACGCGACACGCTGGTCCGCCGGGTCCTGCTCAGCGCGGGGGCCGTCGGCAGCGCACTGGCCACCATCGAACTGCTCACCCCGGGCCGCGTCGCAGGATTGACCGGCGCGTCCGAGTCCGGCGCGGTCGTCTTCGCCGCACTCGCCTGCGCCGGTTTCCTGTGCTCCGCTCTCGGGAGCCACCTCGCACCGCTCGTCGCACGCCTCGCACGCGGCGGCGAGCGCGCGGTCCTCGCCGGACTCGCGAGCAGCGCCTGCGGCGTGCTGCTCCTCGGCGTCACCGTGACATCGACCGGCGCCACGGCGACGGCTCTCGCGGCCACCGGCTACGGCCTGGTGTACCTCGGCCTCGGCGCCGCGGGCCCCAACGAGAACGACCTCCTGCACCGTCGCGTCCCAGCCGCGGGCCGCGCCACCGCGTTGTCCGTCCAGTCCCTCGCTCTGCAACTGGTCGGCGCCGCCACCGGCCTGCTGGTCGGTGTCCTGCCACCCGGCCCGATTCCCTGGCTGCTCGGCGGCACCGTGTTGCTCGCCGGCGCTTTCCTTTGGCTCCGCCGCGGCGGAACAGGAACAACGACGACGGTGCCGCCGTCTCAGAGCGTCGCGTCCCCGCCTCATGTCTGACCGACGGAACGCACGGGGTTCCTGGACGAGACCGGCTCACCGGCCGGCGAGAAGGCCCCTGCTCGCGGCCCAGGCGTCGTCGTGGTACGTGGTCAGGTGGCGCGGGTGCGCGTCGCCGATCAGGGTGACCACGGTGCCGGTCTCGCCGCGTGCCGCCATCCGGTCCACCAGGGTCAGAGCGGCGTGCACGGCGGTGCCGGTGGAAGCGCCGACAGGCAGGCCGGTGACCGTCCTGACCCGCCGGGCCGCGGCGACGGACGCGGTGTCGGGGACCGGGATGACGAGGTCGACGAGATCGGGCCGGAAACCCGGCTCGATCCTCGGCCGGCCGGCCCCTTCGATGCGGCTCGGCATGCCGGTGCCGTAGTCGGGGACGTCCAGGGTCCAGCCGGGGAAGTAGGCGGAATTCTCCGGGTCGGCCACCGCCAGCCTGATCTCGCCATGAAGGTCGTGGTCGCGGATCCACTCACCGACCGTGGCCGACGTCGCCCCGGTGTGCACCCCCGTCACCACCCAGGCGGGACGCACCTGCGCGAACAGCTCCCCGGCCAGGTCGTGAGGCGTCGCGCGGCCGAACATGTCGAGGAAGTGACCACCGGCCCGCCGCGCCTCGTCGTAGATGGCGAGTGGAGGCGTGACGAACCGGCACCGTCCCCCCAGTTCCTCCACCGGCCGGGCCCGCGCCGCGCTGTACTCTCCCGGCATCACGGCCACGTACGGCACCCCGATCAGCCGCGCGAACCACGCCTGCGCCACCGCCGCGTTCCCCCCGGTCGCCTCCACGACGGTAGTCCCCTCGGTGACGAACCCGTCAAGCACCGCCTGCCGGAACAGCGCTCCGGCATGCCGATGCCGCAGGCTCCCTGTCGAATGCGCCGACTCGTCCTTGAGCAGCAGCCGGACCCCCGGCACGTCGAGGGGGAACTTCACCAGTGGTGTCGGGGGTCCTGGTCGTAGCTTGTCCAGTGCTTCGGTTTTCCAGGCCATTGAGCGAGTCTTACAGAAATCGCTCCTCAGCGATCGCCTTTACAAAGTAAGTTCGTTATAGGAGAAAACGGCTCACAGCTTCGGCTCGCCGGCTCGACGATCTCCGCGCCGACGTGACGTGGCCCTTGGGTGCTTCGCGACCGACTGCGTCAATTGTCCGTTGCCGGAGTTTGCCGTGTCGCTCCGGGCCCGGAGGAGCCGGGTTCCTCGGGCGGAATCGTCTGAAGACGGAGGCCGAAGCTGGTGTCGAGCGGCATGTTCGCGCGGATCCGGCTCACGAAATGCTCATAAAGGCAAGCGTACCGGTCGGAGTCGCCGCGCAGTTCCCGCTCGCGTCGGATGAACGGGTCGAGGGCTTGCCACGCTCGGTTGGCTCGGTAACCGAGGAGCGGGATGACGAGCGACTCGTCGGCCATTCTCCGGGTTGCGAAGTAGGCGAATCCACTGAAGAAGCCGACCACCTTGTTGACGGCGACGCGCGCCTCCTCCGGAAGCCCCGTCATGCCCACAGCCGGGTCGTTCTCCTGCGCGAGCCGCTCGATGACGTACGCCTCCGCGCGCTGGAAATCCTCTGACCGGAATTCCTGGAACAACTCGACCAGAACAGGAAGCTGATTGGAGCCGCGCATGATCGCCACCTGCTTCATTGCCATCACCAGCGACACGACCAGGGCGGCCGCGGACAGAATCAGGGCGAGACTCTCCGAATCCACCAGGTGACTCCTCTTCGGGTTGTGGGAAAAGGACCGTTCCTGGCCCTACAACGATCGGATGCGCGCGTGAGTTCTCCTGGCGACGGCACGCGGACGACGACCGGCAGATGCCCACCACCAGCACAAGTGGCTGTCGAGCTCAAAATCTCATCAACGCAACCGACGACCAGGCCACCTCCTGTGCTGTCGCACTGAAGGCCCTACGATGCGAAAGAAATCTGGACGGCGCTCCGACGCCGGAATTCGACACCAAGAGGCGCGACAACTGTCCCGCCTGGACTCGTGGGGTGCTCGCATGGGTGGAGCACGACAGCCGTCCCGTCTCAGTGCCTCAGCACGCGGCTCAATCATCGGTTTCCGGCTGGGTGAGGAAGTTATCACGACACCCGCTTTGCGCCGTCCGGAGTCATCGCCTTTACGAAGTAAGGTGCATGTTCAGCCCCAGGTGACCTTCGGCTGGTCGTCCCCGAGGACCGTCACGGCGAGTCCGGCGCTCCGCTCCCCCTCCGCGCGCCGGGTGCGCGGCAACCGCTCGAAGGTCGAGACGGCGACCTCGTGGCCGCCGCGCCGGTACCGCCACGTCCCCGCCACCTCGCCGTCCACCAGCAACAGGCCTGGACCCGACAGCGCGCGCAGTGCCTCCTGGCGGCGTGCCTTGTCGGGGATGAGCAGGGTGCGGTCGGTCTGGCGTACGTAGGGGTCGTTGGGTGGGACGAGGACCACGCCGGAGGGGGCCGGTGCGGTGCGCAGCGGGTCGAGGAGTTCCTCAGGCAGGTCGTAGCGGTGTCCGTCGATCTCGACGCGCACCAGCTCGCCGAGGTCCGGCCACAGATCGGCGACGGAGGCGGAGCCGAGCCAGTCGCGGTAGACGGGCCGGCTCACCGGGCCGTTCACCCGGACGTACGTCTCCAGCATGGTCAGGCGCGGACGTTCCACCTTCTCCTGCGGGTCGCCGGGTGGCGGCAGAAGGACGGTGCCGCGGCGCCGGTCCGGGTCGAGCACGAGGCACGCCTGGCGTCCGGCCTCGCGGAACAGCCGGTCGGGGACGTGCCTGGCCTTGCACCGGGGACACCACTCCACCAGTTCCGGCCGTACCCGTTCGGTGACCTCGCCGCTGGCGTCCCCCTTGGACACCGGCCCGCGCACCACCGCCGCCAGCGCGGACGCCACCTCATCGACGGCCGCCACGTGAGCGGGTCCCCCTTCGTCCGCGTCCTGCGGCGCCAGCGCGTCGCGGACGAACGCCAGCCGTCCCCGCCGGTAGACGTGCGGCGCGACCCGCACCGACCACATGGCGGCCAGCGGGCCGTCCGAGACGACCGCGTCCGCCACGTCCGCGCCGTCCACACTCGCGGTCCGCTGGACGAGCGACTGCACGGCCCCCACCTGGCGGGTGTCCTGGAAGCCCAGCGTCAGCAGCCGATCGAGTCCCTCGTCCCCGCGGCGCTCAGCGAAGCCGTGCGTACGCCACCGGTAGCCCAGCCATCGGACCCTGTCCACGGTGATCGACCTGGCCATGGTGTGACTCATGCCCCGCAGCCAGAGAACTAACGTTTCCCGTTCCGGTGCGGCGGGTCGCCGGGGTGCTGCCGGCGGGTCTGCTCCTGGTGTCGTCCGCGGGCCGGCGAGCGGCGGCGCGTACGGTGCCACCCTTTCTGTCCACGGCAGGTGCGCTGGTCGCCGGGTCGAATGCGCCGACTCGTCCTTGAGCAGCAGCCGGACCCCGGCACATCGAGAGGCAACTCCGTCAGCGGTGTCGGAGGTCCTGGTCGCAGTTTCTCCAGGGCTTCGGTCTTCCAGGCCATGGGTCGAGTCTCACAGAGATCGCTCCCGAGCCACCTCCTTTACAAAGTAAGTTCACTACCGGAGAAACAGTCGAGAAAGCGGGGTCAGCAGGGCCGGGTGACGGCCCTGCTGACGCATGTACCTGTTCCCGTGGGATCAGCAGGAGAGGGTGTAGGTCGCGGACCCGCCGCTCATCACGAGCGGCGAGTTCGCGTAGCCGGCCTTCGTGAATCGCGCGGCCCCCAGGGTCTGGTAGGTGGCGCTTCCTCCCGTGCACGCGACGGACCTGGAGTTCCCCACCTGCGAGACGTTGCTCCCCGTCGTGATCTGCCAGGGTAGTCCGCCGCCGTTCACGACGAAGGTCATGGCGAGGTCGATCGTGTCGACGACCGCGTCGCACTGCGCGGTGGCGGTCTCGACCACCTGGGTGCCGACCACGGTCGGGTTGGAGATTCCCCCACCGCAGGTGATGATGGCCGCCAGAGCCTGCCCGTTCGCCGACACCGCGGCGGCCGTCCGGACGAGAGTCACGGTGTACGAGCGCTTGTGGCCCTTCCAGGGAGTGTTCTGGTTCTCGGTGGCGAACGGCGTGGACGGGGTGCGGTCCGCGTCGGCCGGGCCGGTGGTGAGAGCGGCGATCATGGCGCAGCTCATGGCCACGAGTGCGGCCAAGCGCACGGCGCGCGTTCGGAAATGCATTGTGGTCCCTTCGCGTGAGTGGTTTCCTTCTGCCGGACTGTTTCTGAATGCGATCCGGTCAGGAGCGCGCGGTCGATCGAGCGAGCATGCCGGGACGTGCGTGAGGAAGTGACCTCAAGAGTCGCTGCTCTATTTGCTCCTGACCCCGTGCGCAGTCACAAGAAACGGCTTGTGACGAAGCCTGCAAGGGTACCTTTGAAATCCGGCTGCCGAAGTCAAGGCTAACTCAGCGATGCGCCGGGAAAAATGCGCCATATCTGGCCGGATCCGGCCAGATCGAACGGTTATGAATGAAGACGCAGCTCATCAGGGCCGGCCACTGGTTTGGCACGGTGCCGAGATCGGCGCCGGCCAGGACCGGATGTATTGATCTCCGGCCATAACCTGCCATGTGGAAATTACTTATCACCGGAGCATGTTACTTCGTTCCTCATATGGCAATGCTTTCACTCCGATGTGATCGCCCCGAAAAGGCGGTAGGGATGATGGGCCGGGGCTGGGAGCACAGCACGCGCAGCGGCGCGCCGAGATCGCCGACACGGTGCTCGCCGTCGTGGCCGAGCGCGGCCTGGCCGCCGTCTCGCTGACCGAGGTGGCCGTCCGGACCGGTATCGCACCCGGACCCGCGAAGGCAGGCATGTCTTCTACCGACGGAGCGACCCCGGCGATCGGCTCACGGTCCCGTGGAACTGATCGTCCACCGGACGACCACCTGCGTCCGGAATGAGACATGCGTATTCATCGGGAAATCGAGAGGAGTTATTCTCGCGAGAGTTGCTGATCTGCCTCACGAATGAGCAGGCGAGGGTGGTCGCGTGTCACTTCAGGCCAGAGGACCGGTCGCGATACTGATTCTTTGTGTGCTGACCGCGTCGTGCACCTCTGGAGGAAATGGCCCGCCCCCGTCACCCGTGACCACACCCCCATCGCCGTCGAGCACCGCGCCGGCGTATACCTGCGAGCCCCTGGACAGCCTCACCCTCGGCAAGACGATCACGATCGGCCCGCCGCCGGGCAGCAGCTACCAGCCGCCTCTGATGGACATCGCCGCACACCCGTTCACTCTGGCGAACAACACCACCACAGCGAACGGCCACGCCAAGACCGAGAACAGCGGCAAGGCCGGTGGGTCCGGTGTGGAGATCCGCGTCAACAACCTGACGTTGTCGATCAGCCGGGGATTCGGGCAGGTCCTGCGGCGCGTGCGCTTTTCCTTCGGCGAGTACGGCGGAAACATAAACGTGTCCGCCAACAACCAGCTCGTCAACGTGGACAACTTCTCCGCACTGCACAGGAAGACCATCGGCGGGGTTGAAGCGACCGTCCTCAGCGGCGGTCTCGGCCACGACAATGGCGTGATCGAGTTTTCGGGGACCATGCGGGATCAGCAGAACGGTCTCGGCCAACTGGCCGTCGGCGGCCAGGAGCTCTGGATCGACGACATCTGTTTCGAACAGTAGGACGGGCCGGGAGGATGGATCCGTCCTCCCGGCGGTCACCACTCCCCGAGGTGCCTGCCGCACCGCACCGCGGCCAATGCTCCGACACGGGATACGCGGACGGTCACCCGATGCGGAGCGGGAGGGTGCGGGGGCCGCGGACCTGGCCGGTGGCCCAGGTGACGGCGGTGGGGTCGGCGAGGGTGAAGGCCGGGATGCGCTGGAGCCAGACCTCCAGGGCCACGCGGAGTTCCATGCGGGCCAGGTGGGAGCCGACGCAGCGGTGGATGCCGAGGCCGAAGGCGGCGTGGCGGTTGACCTCGCGGTCGATGACGATCTCGCCGGCGCGCTCGAACTGCGCGGGGTCGCGGTTGGCCGCCGGGAAGGACAGCAAAATCCAGTCGTCGGCCTTCATGTCGACGCCGTGCCAGTGCATGTCCTCCTTCACCAGGCGGGCCATCGTCACCGGAGCGTAGGCGCGGAGCAGTTCCTCCATCGCGGTGGGGAGCAGGGACGGTTCCGCGACCAGGCGTTCACGGTCGGCGGGGGTCTTGGCCAGGTGCCACAGGGACGCGCCGATGGCGCTCCACGTGGTGTCGATGCCGGCGATGAGCAGCAGGGCCATGGTGCCGGCCACGTGGGACGGGTCGAGTTTGCTGCCGTACAGCTCGACGTTCGCCAGGTACGTCGTGAGGTCGTCGCGGGGATGCGCCAGGTGGTCGCGTACCTGGTCGAGCAGGTAGTCGAACAGGCGGCCCATGCGTTCCCTGCGGTCCTCCGGCGTCAGGTTGACGCCTTCGAGCGCATCGTCGACGAACTCGCGGAACCGGGGGCCGTCCTCCGGCGGGAAGCCGAGCATGCCGGCGATGACGCGCATCGGGATGTGCTGCGCGTAGTCACGAGCCGCGTCCACGCGCTCCGCTTTGCCTCCACTGACCGCCGTACCTTCAGAAGTGGTCTGGCAGCCAGGGCTCGAACTCGGCCGTACAGCGGACAAGGGTCGCGAGCGCCTTCTCCGAAACGGCGTGGACGCCGGCCATGCGGGCTGAAGTGGTGGACCTATAGCCGCCCGCGTACCAGACCGCTAACTGGCCCCGTGTGAAGGTCACCTGTCCCTCGACGTGAGTGGGAACGATCTCAGCCGTACCGGCCCTGACCTGAAGCACCCACCGGCCCCAGCCGCCGGTCTCGTTCTCGATCTCGATCGAGACAGCGGTGGTGAGGTCCCTGGGCCAACCGCGAAGCCGGACGGCTTCGGGGATGTCGAGAATGCGGATCATCCATGGATGCCAAGCTTCGGCGATGGTGCGGTGGTGACGGAGCCCGTGGAGGAGGGTGGGATAGGGCGGTAGTGTGCCACGCCGGAAGGTGATAGTCCGCGCACGGGTATTGTGGCGGCCGAGGAACGCGAGCATGCCGGCGGCCGTGGACTGGCCGGCGGCCCAGAAGTCCTGAACGACCAGGCTCATACCGTGGCGCTCGTGCCGTTTGGTGGTCAGGCTGAGCAGGCCGGTGGTGGGCTGGCCGGGCCGGGCGAAGCGGTAGGTGATGAGGTTGCCCTTATCTCGCTTCCATCGGGTCCACCAGGTAGGCCGATGGACGGGACCGTTCCACTGGCGAGCGAGCTCGCGTTGGAGGGCTTCGGCCTCGTCGGAAGGTCCATGCTCCACCTCGAAGTCCCCATCGGTGAAGGAGTGCTTGAGATCGTCAGCGGCCACCGCCCAGGCGAGCACTTCGGTGGGGGCTTCCCATCCGAGGCGGCGGGCATAGCCAGTGGAGGAGGTCACGATCGTGGAGATCACCGCACCGCGCTCGATCAGAGGGCGCAGTCGTTCAGTGACCATTTCGGTAGACAGATGGCAGCCGCGCTCTTCAGGGGCCACACAGCCGTCACCGAGGCATGCGCTGGGTACGGAGGCGCCGCCGAAGAACTGATCGACCAGGAGACCAAGGCCGCCGGCGACGACACGGCCGCCGCGGACTGCGACCTGGAGGTCGGCGTGCTCGCGCAGGTGGGTGATATCACCGATCGGGTGACCGTAGGCGCGGGTGGCAAGCTGGTCGTACTGCTCCCACAGGTCGTCATCGCCTGCGGTGAAGGTCAACTGCTCGCTCATGGTCTGCCTTCAGTAGTGGGTGGCGTCGCGGGCGGCGTCAGCGTCCAATGGCACGAGAAAGGTGCGGGTGAACGCCAGGACGCTGATGTTGTCCTGGTTGTGTGCGGTGGTGTGACAGGTGATGACCCCCGTGTCCGGACGGCTCTCAGAGTCCCGGCGATTGAGGATCTTCGTCTCGGCGTACAGTGTGTCGCCGATGTGGACGGGTGCGGTGAAGCGCGCCTGTTCGACGGCAAGGTTGGCGGTGGTCAAGCCGCTGATGCTGCGGACCGTCATGCCGGCCACGAGGTTGAGAGTGACACCGGAGCAAACCAGTATGCGGCCCCACTGCGTCTGGCTGCTGTAGTGGGCATCGGTGTGGATAGGGGCGACATTGCCGCTCAACGCGACACCAAGTAGGTTGTCGACGTCGGTGACGGTTCGGCCGGGCCGGTGTTCGATGGTCATGCCTGGGGTGAGTTCCTGATAGGAGAGGCCGACGCTCTCGCGGATCCGGTCCTCGCCGATCCGTCGGTAGCCGTGGGGCAGGCCGGGACTCATGACGTGCTGTCCGCTTCGGCGACGAGCGCGCGGGCCTGGTTGAAGAAGGGAGTACCGCGCATCTTCCCGGCCACAGTGGTCACCGTTCCTCCACTGACCTCTGCGGCTGCCACGATGGCGCGGGCTTGGGCGATCTCCTCGGCGGTAGGCGTGAAGACGTCGTTGATCACCTGCACGTGGCGGGGGTGAACGCAACTTTTGCCGTAGAAGCCAAGTTCTTTGGCCCGCTCAGCATCACGGCGCAGGATGTCGGGATCGTCGAGTTCCCAAGTGGGAGCATCGACAACAGGGATGTTTACGGCGTTGGCCGCGTTGATGAGGGCCGAGCGAACGTAACGGAGGGCATCCCAGCTCAGGCCACAGCGGACGGAGGCGGCGTAATCGGCCGAGCCGAAGAGAACGCCGCCGAGCCGGGGCGCGCGCACGATCGTGGAGAGGGTGTCGAAGGCCCGTGGGCTTTCTATCAGCGCCCAGATTTCGGGGGTGTATCCGTCGGCGTCGAGCGCGGCAGCGACGAGTTCGATGTCGCGGGGTGATTCAACCTTGGGGACCACGATCAGGCCGGGCCGGCTCACGTAGACGGCGAGAGCAACGAGATCCTTGACGCCGTCGATCGTCGTAAGGCTGTTCATCCGGATGCCGAGGGTGCAGGGCGGGTCAGGAATGGCGAAGAACGCCTCGGATGTGGTGCGGGCAGTCTGCTTATCGTTGAGGGCGACGGAATCCTCGATATCGACGACGGCGACCGCGGCGCCGGACTTCTGCGCCCCCGCGAAGCGGTCCTTGTGCAGGCCCGGAGTGATGATCCAGGCCCGTCCGGGCCACCGGCTGATGCTGGTCATGACTGGTCACCTTCCGCTGCGCTTGGTGGTGATAAGGAGGTCGAGTTGACCAAGGGTGGTGGCGCTTCTTATGTCGCTCTCGCTGACGTCGATGCCGTAGCGGTGGGTCAAGAGGATGGACAGTTCGACGACGGCGAGTGAGTCGAATCCGGCGTGGTCGAGGCTGGCGTCGGCAGTGAGCCGGTCGGCCGGCAACTTGAGGTCGTCGGTCAGAATTCGGGTGAAGTCACCGGTCATGTCCGGCTCCTCGTGGAAGATGGGTGAGGGAGAGATCAGGCCAGGTGAGAGTGGTGGCGCCCCAGGTCAGCCCGGCACCGAACGCAGTGAGAAGGGTGCGATGGCCGGGCTTGAGGCGTCCGTCGGCGGCGGCGCCGGCCAGGAGCACAGGAATGGACGCGGCGCCGATGTTGCCGGTCTCGGCGATATTGCCGAGTTGGCGATGGTCAGGGACACCGAGTTGGCGAGCGACGAACGAGGTGATGCGGCTGTTGGCCTGGTGCGGGGCCAGGCGGTCAATGTCGCCAAGTTCCCATCCGGCGGCGGTGGCAGCCTGACAGGTAGCGGCGGACATGCGATCGACCGCGTGCCGGAAGACTTCGGCTCCGTCCATTTCCAGGGTGCCAGGAATGGAGGCCCGAATAAGATCGGCGCCTGTACCGTCGCTGCCCAGCACCACCGGCCCAAGTGCACCGGTCTCATCCATGCTTCCTCGGCGCAGCACCACGGCTCCGGCGCCGTCGCCGAACAGCGGGACGGTTGTACGGTCCTCTGGGTCGGGAAGGACGGCGAGACGGTCAGCGCCAACGACCAGGACTACCCGCGCGGTGCCAGCAGCGATAAGCCCGGCTGCCGTGGCGAGGGCGTACAAGAAGCCGGTGCAGCCAGCCGCGAGGTCGCAGGCAGGGATACCGGTCAGCCCCAGCCGGGTCGCCACGGTGGGAGCGAGGGCGGGACAGCAGCGATCCGGAGTGGTGGTGGCCACTACCAGGGCCTCCACCCTGACCGGTTCGCCTTCGGTAAGAGCCTGCTCGGCGGCCCGGACAGCGAGGTCCGTCGTGGACAGGTCCACACCGGCGACGTACCGCCGGCGAATGCCGGTCCGTGAGTGGATCCAATCGTCCGTGGTGTTCAGACGTGCGGTCAGATCAGCGTTCGAGACAATGCGCGAAGGCAGCGCCGCGCCGACTCCGCACACCACGGCCGCGCTCCCGGATGCGATGGTCATCGAGTCACAGCCTTGAGCTGGCGGGCGACATCGCCGATCATGTCTTCCTGCCCGGCGACGATTTGCCGCGCGCCGAGGGCGAGAAACAGGTCGACGGGGTCGACTCCTTCGGCGCGTGCGGTCTCAAGGACGGGCCGCTTGAAGCCGGAGAACACTCCGGCAAGTCCGCTGGCCACAGCGATCGAATCGATGGAGGGCGGGGTCGTCATCAGGCGGTTGGCTACGACATCGGCGGCAGCCAGAATCTCTCGCAGGCCGATGCCGGTCTCCAAACCGTGGCGTTCGAGCACGGCCACGAGAACCTCAAGCTGAGTGTTGCCGGCCCCGGCGCCGAACCCCCTGGCGGTCGCGTCGAGGATGGATGCGCCCGCGTCCACGGCGGCAAGGCTGTTCGCCACGGCCAGGCCCAGATTGTTGTGACCGTGGAAGATGACCGGCACGTCGACGGCGATGGCGATGGCGCGCACGCGCTTGGTGACCTCGTCAGGGAGGTAGTGGCCGGCCGAGTCCATGATGCCCACAGCTTGTGCGCCGAACTTCACCATCAAGGCGCACTGTTCGGCTAGTTCGCCGGCGCTGGTCATGTGGCTCATGAGCAGGACGCCCTGGGCTTCGGCACCCAGGTCACGGACGACGCCGAGGTGGCGTTCGGTGACGTCGGCCTCAGTGCAGTGCGCGGCGATCCGAACAACGTCGGCACCGTGGTGAACGGCGGCCGCCAGGTCGTCGGAGGTGCCCCAGCCGGGGGCCATGAAGGCGCCCATCCGCGACGTAGTGAGGGCTTCTCGGACGGTACTGAGCATAGTGGCATCGTCGAGCCGGGCACGTCCGATCTGGAGACTGGAAGCACCTAGGCCATTGCCGTGGCCGACCTCCACCACCGGCACTCCTGCGGCGTTCGCAGCGATGGCGTAGGCGCGGAGTTGGTCGGCGTCGAGCTGGTGGCCGACCGCATGGTGGCCGTCGCGCAGAGTCGGATCGTGCAGGAGGATCCTGGGCCGGTGGCGCGGACGCGTGTTCATCGGCGGACTTCCCTTCATCGGGAGGCAGCGATCGACTGCTCGGCGAGCAGGACGGCGGCGGCGTTGATGATGTCGACGCTTCCGGCGTGGCGGGGCAGGCGTCCTCCGGAAGCGGTCACCTCCACCACGACCGAGATCCGACCTGGCTGCACGGCGAGCGAGGTCACTTCGAACCCGGGAGTGTAGGCACGCACAGCCTGGGCGGCGCTCGCGATACTCGTGCGGACCGATGCCGGACGGATGTCGTCCGCGAGGACGGTCATGGCCACCCGGAACGGCGGAGCGGGGCGGGCAGGGCTGAGGTTGACCATCACCTTCACGTCTCGCGTGCCGGTGAATGTCCGGATCGCCGTGGATGTGGTGGCGATGTACTGGTCGAGATTCAGACGAGTGGCCCGGCCGGCGCTCGCGCTCGCGCCAGTGGAGACGACTTCGATGTACGAGGGGGTGCAGCGCCGGGCGATAGCGTGCAGGACCGGGATGGCCGCCTGTCCGCCGCAGCTGACGAGGTTCAGGTGCCGGTGGATTGCCGCCATGTGGCTATTGACACCCGGCACGATGACCGTGCCGAGCCCCGTGGGGGTCAGGTCGATCAGGATGGCACCCGTGGGTTGCAACGCCGCCCAGTGCTCGGCGTGACTGTCGGCGTTGGTGGCGTCGAAAACCACATCGAATGGTCCGGCCTCCACCACAGCGCGAATCCCACCGGCCCTGGTGGGGTGGCCCATCTCGGTCGCCCGGCGCAGCCCCAGGCTGTCCCTGTCACGGCCTGCCACGAGGGTCAGTTCCAGCTTTCCCGACCCGCGTATCTTGTCGACAAGGTCGATCCCGATCAGGCCCGCTCCGAGTACGGCAACACGCGGAAGCTGTTCATCGGCAGCCATGAGCCACTCCTTCGTCCAAGCGGATGGGTGAGGCAGGAACAATGAGCCGCCGTCAGCGAACGTGCAGTTCCACCGGCGGGAGCCGCGGCGATCGAGCACGTACCGTGGTCCGGGGTTCCAAGGGAAGGCTGGCGTGCACGGCGCCTGCAAGGACCAGCTGTCCGGCATGCAGGCCCTCGCCGAAGCGGTGGAGCCTGCCGGAGAGCCAGGTCAGGGCACGAAGCGGGTCGCCGAGGACGGCCCTGCCTTCCCCCATGGCCATCTCGGTGCCGTTGACGCTGACCACCAGCGGCTCGGCCGCCAGGTCCATGGCCTCGCTGAGCGGCACCATCGGCCCGGTGACGACCCAGGCGCAGGACGCGTTGTCGGCGACGCTCTCCGCGACGGTGATGCGCCAGTTGGTGAACCGTGTGTCGATTACCTCCAGAGCGAGAAAGACCTCCTTCGCCGCCGCCCGCGCTTCCTCGACGCTCACCCTCGGACCAACCAGGTCGCAGCCGAGCCGAAAAGCGATCTCGGCCTCAACCCGCGGCTGCATCAGCACGCACCTGGCGAGGGTGCTGCCGGTGGGCAACACCCTGTCGTTCAGCAGGACGCCCGAGTCAGGTTCGTCGACGCCCATCTGTTACATCATCGCCTGAGAGGTCACTCCAGCCTTATGGCCGACAACTCGGGCGCCATCCGCGATCCGCAGAGACACCGCTGCCTTCTGCACCCGGTAGGCGGTTTCCAAAGAAAGCTTCGGCCGTCGGACGGTCAGCGCATCGATCGGAACTCTCTCGTACTCGGCCGCCAGTAGAGCCGATGCCGTCGTTGCGATCCACCCATCATCCTGCTCGTCCATGATCTCTCCTCGGACATGGGACATCACATGCGATTCGCGGACGTGAACACGGAACAGGTCCGCAGCGGCACTGGTGTCGGCCACCGTGCTCGGGCCTGATGAAGAGTCAACCGTCGAACGCATCGCAGCGGTACGGTAACGACCAGGCCAAGCGGTATACCGTGTATATCAGGGCAGGTGCTCATGGCTACACGCACGCCGAACATCCAGCTCAGCGCCCTTGTCGCAGAATCCGGTCTCACCTACGAGGCGTTGGGCAAGGCGGTCTGCGCGGTCGCCGCCGAATGCGGCACATGCTTACGTACGAACAAATCCAACGTCGAGCACTGGATCTCCGGATCCGTGCCCCGCGGCGACACACCCCGCTACCTCGCGGTCGCACTCTCCCGGCGCCTGGGCCGCCTCTTGACCCCCGCCGACCTCGGCCTGCCATCCGCGGCAGATGACGAGAATGACACCATCGGATTGTCCATCGGGAGCGACCCGCTGGACATCCTGATGCCGATGTGGAGGTACGAGTTGGACCGCCGCCGCTTCCTGACAGCCTCCGCCTACTCCGTGGCAGCCGCATCCTTACCCCTTAGCCACGTCCAGGACATCGCCTCCCGTACCAAGGCCGCCAACATCGGTTACACCGTCGGCATGGCGGAGGTCGCCGCCGTCCGCGACATGATCCAGGCGTTCTCCGAAATGGACGAACGCCACGGCGGACAGCACGGCCGCAGTGCCCTGGTGACCTACCTCAACGACGACGTGGCCCCGTTGTGCCGGGCCCGGTTCCGCACCGACAAAGTCCGCCAGGAGATGCTGTCCGCCGCTAGCCGAGGCGTCCACCTACTGGGTTGGAAAAGCTACGATGCAGGTCAGCAGGGACTCGCTCAGCGCTATTACCTCCAGTCCTACGCGCTGGCCACCGAATCAGGCCTACATGGACACGATGGATTCGTGATGCGCACGATGGCTATGCAAGGACTCAAGCTCCACCGTCCCGAGCACTGCCTGACCTTGGCCGAGACAGGCCTGAACCGCGCCAAGGGACGGGTGGATGCCCAGACCGAAGCCCTCTTCCGCGTTGTTCACGCTCACACTCTCGCCAAGAGCGGTAATCAGCGCGCGGCCCTCGCCGAGGCCGAGCATGCCCGCACCCTGCTGAGCGGTGCTCCTGGCGATGAGGTGCCGTTCTGGGCACTGGCCTGGGGGCCGCCGGCCGCGTCGGTGTACTCCCGAACAGCCAAAGTTCATGAGACGTTGGGAGACCACCGGGCCGCCGCCGAACTGTACGCGCTGGCCGCCGCGACCCGCCCGGGAGACACCTACGCGCGCGTCGTCGCCCTGGACCTGGTCGCAGGTGCGGAGATGCACCTCAAGCGTGGCAGCATCGAGCAGGCCTGTGCCACCTGGCACCGTGCCATCGACCACATGGACGGTGTGCAATCTGTTCGCATCCGAAAGGCGGTCTCGCGCATGCGCAGCGACCTCGCACGCTTCCGGGCCCGTGGCCTGCGCTGTGTGGCAGATCTCGACGAACGGGGACGCGACTTCCTCGCAGGCACCTGATCTCAGCGGCACCCAAAGAACCTGCGGACGACCGGCCCAAGGTAGTCCGCGTGTGGGCCGGTCAGACCGGCCAGGTCGTCCGGTGAACGCACCAGGGCGATGTCGTCGAGCTCAGGTTCGCGGCCCTGAGCGCGCTCGGCTGCTGTGGCAGCAGTGAAGTCTTCGCGCAGCGCTGCCTCGGGAAGTGCCGGGGCAAGGTACGTCAGGCCGATACTGCCGTTCTCGCCACGGGTGATGACCCACAGCTTCAGGTCCTCCGCGGCTGTGCCGATCCCCAATTCCTCGGCAAGTTCTCTCGCGGCCTGACCGGTCAGTGCCGACTCGTCCAGGGCTGCCCCGCTCTGCGGAGGTTCCACAGACCCCCCTGGCAGCTGCCAGCGGCCCTGGGCAGCCGTAGAGGTAGACATCCTCGCTGTCACCACACGTCCGTCGTCCGTCGGTTGAACGACATTCACGAACAACGAGGGCAGAGCGCTGGCGCCGGGAACACGACGCAAAGCATAGTGCCGGTAGGTCACACGTACCCAGGAGAGGCGCAGAACGCGCCGGCTGATCCACTCCAGTCCTCTGATCGCCACGACAGGTCCGTCGAAAAGAGCGGGATTGGCTCGAACCGCACTATCCCACACCCGGTCTCGGGCTTTGGCGTCCTCGGGCGGCAGCGGCGGCTCCGCGGCTTCGGCCAGCACGAGACGGTCGACGTCGAAGAGGTCAATGCCCGCTTGGGGCAGCGTCTCGGCCATCGACTCATCGTAGAACTCGCTCAGAGATTTGACCGCCATCATGACTCTGTGCCCCTGGGGAACTAAGGATCTCGCGGGACGATCTCATCGACGCGAATTATTTTCAGATCCTCTCGTGAACCACTCACCCGCCGATGCGGAGCGGGAGGGTGCGGGGGCCGCGGACCTGGCCGGTGGCCCAGGTGACGGCGGTGGGGTCGGCGAGGGTGAAGGCCGGGATGCGCTGGAGCCAGACCTCCAGGGCCACGCGGAGTTCCATGCGGGCCAGGTGGGAGCCGACGCAGCGGTGGATGCCGAGGCCGAAGGCGGCGTGGCGGTTGACCTCGCGGTCGATGACGATCTCGCCGGCGCGCTCGAACTGCGCGGGGTCGCGGTTGGCCGCCGGGAAGGACAGCAAAATCCAGTCGTCGGCCTTCATGTCGACGCCGTGCCAGTGCATGTCCTCCTTCACCAGGCGGGCCATCGTCACCGGAGCGTAGGCGCGGAGCAGTTCCTCCATCGCGGTGGGGAGCAGGGACGGTTCCGCGACCAGGCGTTCACGGTCGGCGGGGGTCTTGGCCAGGTGCCACAGGGACGCGCCGATGGCGCTCCACGTGGTGTCGATGCCGGCGATGAGCAGCAGGGCCATGGTGCCGGCCACGTGGGACGGGTCGAGTTTGCTGCCGTACAGCTCGACGTTCGCCAGGTACGTCGTGAGGTCGTCGCGGGGATGCGCCAGGTGGTCGCGTACCTGGTCGAGCAGGTAGTCGAACAGGCGGCCCATGCGTTCCCTGCGGTCCTCCGGCGTCAGGTTGACGCCTTCGAGCGCATCGTCGACGAACTCGCGGAACCGGGGGCCGTCCTCCGGCGGGAAGCCGAGCATGCCGGCGATGACGCGCATCGGGATGTGCTGCGCGTAGTCACGAGCCGCGTCCACGACGTCCTGGCCGTCCAGCGCGTCGATGAGTGAGTGGCAGTACGCGCGGGTCGGCTCCTCGTGCCGGGAGATGGCGGTCTTGGTGAAGGCCGGCAGCAGCAGCTTGCGCGCGTCGTGGTGGAACGGCGGGTCCGACGAGATCGGCGGGACGCCGCCGATCGGCGCGATCTCGCGCGGCGGCCGGAAGTTGCCGACGATGATGGACCGCGACGAGAAGTGCTCGGTGTCGTAGGCGATGTCCGCGACGTCTTCGTAGCGGGTCGGCAGCCACGCGCCGCCGAACCGCTCGGTGCGCGCGATGGGGCAACGGCCGCGCAGGTCGTCCTGGATGGCGTACGGGTCGGCGGCCCACTCGGGTTCGGTGTGGGAGAAGTCGGTGGCCCAGTCCGAGACCGGGCCGGTGACGATCTCGTTCCGCTTGCCTTCGTACGGCGAGCGCAGGATCTCCACCGATCCGTCGAAACGGTCGTCCGCTGTCATGGTCACACTTCCTAGAGGATCTCGATCGCTCGTTCGGGACAGTTCGCCACCGCCAGCCGCGCCGTCCGCTCCTCACCGTCCGGCACGGCGCCGTCCCCGATGACCTTCCCGTAGCCTTCCTCGTCGTCGCCGAACAGCTCAGGCGCCAGTTCGTAGCAACGTCCGTGCCCCTGGCAGCGCTTGGGGTCTATGCGTACCTTCATCCGGTCGCTCCGTTTCCCGTGTCGTGCGACGCCGCCGGCACCGCCAGAGCGGCCACGACCCGAACCAGCAACGCGGACCACTCCGCGTCGTCCACCGTGTGCAGGTCCGGCGTGACGAGCGCACTCCCCATCGCCAGCAGCAGACACAGATGCGCCAGCGCCTCCGGCGACACGGCCGGGTCCAGCTCCCCACTCCCCTGCCCCGCACGCACCAGATCGGCGATCCACCCGGCCCGCTCACCGACGTACCCACGCATCGGCCCCGCCACGTCCTCGTCCCTGCGCGACGCGACCAGCGCCTCCACGACGAGATGCCGGTGCCTGTCCCGCCGCCGCGGCAACCACCGTCCGATCGCCAGCAGCAGATCACCGATCGACCGCTCCGGCGCCGCCGCCAGCAACGTGGACATCACCTGCGGCCCATACCTGCGCAGCGAAGCCACCAGCAACTCGGCCTTGGACCCGAAGTGCGCGTAAAGCGCACCGTTGCTCACCCCGGCCGCCGCCGCGATGTCCGCCACCCGCGTCCCATCGTACCCACGCTCGGCGAACACCCCGGCGGCCGCACGCAGCAGCCGTTCCCGGGTCTCCGCGGCGGTGACACCGGCGACACGTCCCACGGAACGAATTAAAAATACGTTCATTTTTTATGTCAATAGGAAGTGCCGCAGCCTCGATGCCTGCGTTCTGCTCTCGGTAGATTCTCGCGACGCTCGCGGCGTTCCTGCTGTGCAGGCGGCGGCAGGCCAGCCGGGTAGGTGAGTCGCACGGTTACAGAACCGAACCCACCGGAATCACGGTAAGTGTCAGATCAGGCGCCAGCGTGGATGTGAGCAGCCCAGAGCGACGGAGTGGCAGGAAAGCCGCTGCGTACTCCGCGGATGGTGCGGTGTAGCGCGAAGGCCGCCTGGTCAGGGTCGAGAGTGCCCTTCCCTGTGCTGAGGACGGTGTAGAAAGCCGTGGTTACGGTGAAAGCGACGTGGTCGTTGATGGGCCACAAGGTGGCGACGACGTGGGGGAACCCGGCGAGTTGGAACGCCGAAGCCAGGTGGATGGCCTCATCCAGCAACTCGGTCACCCCGGTGAAAGCGGTCCTGCAGGCCGACAGATACGCCAGTCGTGCATGGTCGAGCGCCACCGGGGCGAGAGCGGAGACGGTCAAGGGGCTCGTGAGGTGATCATGTAGCAGCAGTCGGCTGTTGGATGGGTCGGCAGGGTCGCTGACACCGTGGCATGCGAAATGTGCGAACGCACAGCCGGCCAGATGCGCCAGAACAGTGGAGGTGGTGGGTACCTGATCGGGATGAAGCAACTCTCCATCGCCGGTTTCGGTCAGAACCACCGGATCCGGCAGACGTTCACGCACTTTGGCGGCTTCGATGCTCACATAGCGCAGTGCCTTCTTGCCAGGCGTCGTGGGCATCGCGACGACGAGGCCACGTTGCGGCAGTACAGGAACAGTTTCGGCGCGCTCACGCGCGTGGCGTAATGCGCTGATCGTTGGAGTGTATGACGATACGACCCTGTCCATCACTGCGCCATGCCGCAGGTCAGGCGAGCCGGTGTGGTGCCCCGCCGCATGCAAGGGCAGCAGGCTGAGGAGTCCTCCTGGCACCCACCACACCCGCGGCCAGTCACCGTCCGCCGGAGGCGGCCCGTGATATCCCAGCGCCGACAGAACAGGACCGGCGACCTCATCCCACAGCCAACCCAGAACGGCGGTGACCGTTTCGTCGGCGTCCCCTCGATCATGTTCGGGAAGACCAAGATCGGTGGCGACGCGCACGGCGTGTTGAAAGGCGTTGACCCGCGCGAGCACGGTGTCAGGAGTGAGCCCTGGCAGTTCCAGTGCGGTGATGCCGTCCGGGGCGAGCAACAGCGCGTCGCTCCGGTGGCGGCTGATGTTCAACACGATCACCGGACCGGACCCCGCCTGCTCCAGTAGCTCGTCGACAGATGGAGGAAGAGCAAAGGAACCGAAATTTTCCAAGGAGCGGATGTGGTCAAGCAGAGCGGTGAACTCATCGGCCAAACGCCGCCGATCGTCCACGACGGGTTCGACTGCGATCGTGGACCTTTGCCAGGTGACCGTCAAAGGGTTCGCAACCCTACCGGCAAGGGGCCGGTCCAATAGGTCCCTAAGTTCAACGAACCGGGTGGCGACACCGGGATGTTGCGCACGTAAATCGGTCAAGTCACTGCGAGTACGCAGGGCCTGGCTCAGCAGAATCGCCCTCGCGGCCTCCAAGAGTCGCAACGCCTTCGTAGCTCGTTGACCGGAAGACAGGCCCGGGACGGCGAGGGCCAGTGCGGCGGCATCGGCTGCGAGTCCATGAAAAGCGCCAACTGCATACTGCTGGTCAGACCGCGCGAGTCGTCTCGGCGCCACCTGCGGCAGCAATTCCACCGCACTCTCCAAAAGTGCAGCGGCCTGGCGTGGCCGGAGGGTCGCGCACAGATTCGCAGCGATCTCAGCAGCACCGATTCGCATGGACGGGGCAGCTGAGTCTATACCTACCACTTCCTCATAAGCCGATACAGCAGCGTCCAGATCCCCGTCCGTTCCGAGTCTTTCGTGACGGAACCCCAAGGCATTCCCCAAGTTGCTCAGGTACACCGCCCGGTCCGGATCGCCGGCAGAGGAGGCTTGCACCGCCTGACGACCCACCTCAACCGCCTCATCCAAATCATCCAGCACTCCGGTGCGCTCATAGCGATATCGCAGTCCTACTCCTAGATTGCTCAGGTACATCGGCCGGTCAGGATGGTCTGTAGGAGTTACCTGGACCACTTGACGCCACATGCCTACAGCCTCATTCAAAGCATCCAGCGCTCCGGTTTGTTCGGACTGCATTCGTAGCGCGTTCCCTAGATTGCTCAGGCACCTCGCCTCGTCCGGATGTCCGGGAGCGATGGCTCGCACGGCCTGGCGTCCCGATTCCACCGCCTCATCCAGATCCGCCAGAACCCCCATCCGTAAGAAACGGAGCTGCAACGCACCACCCAAATTATTCAGGTACCCCACCCGTACCGGATGATCGTCAGGAGTGACCTGTACCGCCTGACGCGCCACCTCCACCGCCTCATCCAAATCCTCCAACACCCCGATCCGCTGGAAACGAACCTGCAACGCATTACCCAAATTATTAAGATACATCGCCCGATCGGGATCGCCGAGATGAGCCAACCGCACCGCCCGACGCCCCACCTCCACCGCCTCATCCAAATGCCGCAGTGTCCCGGCGTTATCGAAACGCAACCACAGGGCGTTCCCCAGGTTACCCAGGCACCTCGCCTCGTCCGGATGTCCGGGAGCGATGGCTCGCACGGCCTGGCGTCCCGATTCCACCGCCTCATCCAGATCCGCCAGAACCCCCATCCGTAAGAAACGGAGCTGCAACGCACCACCCAAATTATTCAGGTACCCCACCCGTACCGGATGATCGTCAGGAGTGACCTGTACCGCCTGACGCGCCACCTCCACCGCCTCATCCAAATCCTCCAACACCCCGATCCGCTGGAAACGAACCTGCAACGCATTACCCAAATTATTAAGATACATCGCCCGATCGGGGTCGCCGAGATGAGCCAACCGCACCGCCCGACGCCCCACCTCCACCGCCTGATCCAAATCCCTCAACACGCCTATCCGCCCGAATCGGGCCGACAACGCGCTCCCGAGGTTGCTGAGGCGACCGGCGCTGTCGGGATGACCAGCAGGCGTGCATCGCACCGCATTATTTTTTACATTGATCGCCTCATTCAGATCCTCCAATGCTCCCATCCGCTCGAAACGGATCTGCAGCGCGTTCCCCAGATTATTGAGATACATAGCATGGTCAGGGCTGTCAGCGTGGTCCTCTACCACGGCCTGGCGCGCCGTCGAGATCGCCTCATCCAGATCCTCGATCACCCCCACACGTCCGAAACGGGTCTGCAGAGCATTCCCAAGGGTGTTCAACCGGCCCGCACGGCCAGGGTGGCCGGCCGAGGTGGCTTGCAGGGCCTGTCGTGCCACCGCGATCGCCTCGTCCAGATCCTCGATGAACCCCGTACGTTCGAAACGGCCGCGCAACGCCGTTCCCAGATTATTCAAATATACTGCCCGATCATCAATCTCTGGAGCGGCAAGTACCGCCTGACGCCCCAGGTCAATCGACTCATCAGCATCTTCCACAGTCCCCAGCCGCCGGAATTGAAGCTCCAGAGCGGCCGCCAGGTTCCCGAGGCATGCGTGACGCTCACTACTATCCTCGGGAAGGTGGTCCAGAATTCGTCGCCACAGTCGGACCACAGCCACGATCACGCCTTGATCGGACGTGTCGATCGCATGTTGCAGGCGCTCCTCGGCATAGGGAATCGCGTGATCAGCCAGAAAAGGAAGCAATACCACCGGAATCGAGCCGGTGTCGTCGACGAAACAGGGGATGAACATACGCACCGCGGCTTTCAGGTCCGCAAGGTTCTCCTCCTCTGGAGAAACAAGGTGACGGTACCAGTGCAACCAGGCCAGTAGATGCAGCGCAAGGGTTTCGTCGTCGCCGCCGCCGGTGGCCTGGAGCAGTTGACCGGCCTGCTCGACGGTGGATGCTTCCAGCAACGGCAGCGGATCCCGTGTCGACTCGAAGTGTTCCAACCGCTGTAGCAACGCCTGAAAAAGCTCTACCTTGTCGGCCATTGCCTCACCCCACTCACGACCGAACGTGAGGATAGCGCCGCCTCAAGCACACGAACAGATACTCAGATGTAGTTGCCCGCGAAGATACCAAGCCCTTGTCTGAAGAAGATCAACGAGCGGTGTCGTCGGCACTTCTGGGGCAGCCGCCGGAAAGTTCCGTCAGTCACCGTCGCCATTCGCGCTGCGCGTCACTCCGCAGGAGGCACAGCGGCTGCGTGACGAGCTGGAGGAGGTCGTGTCCCGCTGCCGCCGCGACATGCCCGGCGAGACGGCACCTGAGGGAACCGCGCGGGTGTCGCTGATCACGCACCTCCTGCCTGAGCTGCCGGAGGACGCCTGATGAGTCCGCGCGGTTCGTCACGTCCGATGGCCGGCTTGCTCGCCGCCATGGCGGTGTCGCTGACCGGCACGCGGGTGTCGGCCATCGCGCTGCCCTGGCTGGTGCTGACGACGACCGGCAGCACGGCGCAGACGGGGCTGGTGGCGTTCGCGAAGATGGCCCCGTACGTGCTGGTCAAGGGGCTGACCGGGCCGCTGGTCGATCGGGTGGGGCCACGCCACGTCTCGTGGATCGGGGACGTGGTGAGCACCGCGGCGGCCGGGGCCGTGGTCCTGTTGTACGCGCTGGGCTCGCTGCCGCTCGGCGCGCTGCTCGCGCTGGTCGCGGTGGTCGGCGCCGCCCGCGGCCCGGGGGACCTGGCCAAAGAGGTCATGGTCCCCGAGGCGGCCGAACGAGTAAGGGTGCCGCTGGAGCGCGCGACCGGACTAATGAGGTGACCGAGCGGCTGGCGCAGACTGCGGGGCCCGCGGCGGCGGATGCGGTGGTGACGCTGCTCCGGCCGCCGGCCGGCCTCGGCATCAGCGTCACCCTGCTTCGCGCTCGGCTCGGTGCTGGTCGCGTGGGCCCTGCCTCGCGACACGGGGCACCGCTTCCCCGCGTCCACGGTGAAGGAGAGCTACTGGCGGCGGTTCAGCCAGGGCCTCACGTTCCTGCGCGGCGAACCTCTCCTGCTCACCATGGTGATCATGGTCGCCGTCACCAACTTGCTCGACGCCGCGTTCAACCAGGTCCTCGTACACGTGTGGGCCAAGGAGTCCGGCGTCGTAGCGGCGTTCCCCGTAGGCGGCTTCCTCAACCCGATCCTCGGCGCGGAAGCGCTTTCGCCGAGGTGACGTCACGCAGTGTCACGGCCATATATCTTGAGCCTCGCATTCGCCGGCGGCTGCGAAGAGCGCCACGCACGCGGACACCGGATCTGCTAACCGGTCTCGCAGGAACATTCTCCTCTCAATCGGTTGAATATACGCATGTCCGACTAGTTGCACCGAACTCTATTATGGTCGATAGATATCTCGGCTTATCGAGCATCATTAAATCGATCTTTTCGCGCACATTCATCAGATAGCGATGATGTAAGCATGCGAAGGATCAGAGTTCGGTGGCGTGACCTCCTCATAGGCCTCACGGCAATCGGCATGATCACCGTGTGGGTGGTGCTCTGGCTTGTCTTCAGGCTGGAGATAGGCACTCTGGTGACCGTCGGAACGGGGATGGCCACTCTCTTCGTGGCTCTGTTGTCCCTTTCCGCCGCGCCTCAGGAAACACCCGCAGTGCGTGACGACGTCGTACAGGAGGCAAAGAAAGCTCTGCTCCGGGCGGTGAAGCGCCAGTGGGAGGAGGAGGCAAGGATCCGGGCACTGGAAGACCCTGAACCCATCACCGTCCTCTGGAAACTCGTGGCCGATCAGGATCTGGTGGATCTCCGTGGCACGATCCGGAAAGTGTCGCACGACTTCGCCGTCACCGGCGACACTCATCTGGCCTCGAGATTCGGTGACCTGCACCGGCGGCGGCTAGTCATCATCGGGGACCACGGCACCGGAAAAACCACTTTGGCCATTCAGCTGCTGCTGCAATTGCTCGAAGCCGGCGATGCCCTTGAGCGACCGGTTCCGGTTCTCATACCGGTCAACGCCTGGGACACCGTGAAATTCCCGGACCTGCATGCCTGGCTCACGGCCCGGCTGCTCCGGCACTATCCCGTGCTCGCCTCCCCGGGGTTCGGCCGCGGTACGGTAACCGAGGTGATCGAACGCGGCCATGTCATGCCCGTCCTCGACGGCCTCGATGAAATGCCGAGGGAATTCCGCGCCGCAGTGGTCAGCGCTTTGAACAAGTGGCTGTCCGGGACAGGGCAGTACGTGCTCACCAGCCGGAGAGACGAGTTCGCTGCCGCGGTCCAAGCGCAAGGTCTGCTCACGGCCGCCGCAGTGATCGCTCCGTCTCCCATCGCCCCCGCCGCGGCGGCGCGTTACCTGCGCACTTGCCTGCCACCGGAGCCCCGCCATGACTGGGAACTGGTGTGGACCGCACTCAACAATCGCACACATCCCGGATTGAGCGAACTGTGCGCCACCGCTTTCGGCCTCTGGCTGATACGAACCGTCTACGTCAAGCCGTTGAATCCGCCGTGTCCCTGGCCTTTGATCGCCCCTCACAGCGGCTCGGGTCCGGAGCTGCGCGCGCATCTGCTGGACCACATCGTCACTGCCGTCATCCAGGACCGTGCGCCGGACAGGAATCCGGATGGGCACTTCTTCCTGCCCAGACGTTCATGGGATCCCGCCGACGCACGTAGGTATCTGGGCCATCTGGCGCGTGCGATGCACGAACACAAAACGTATGACCTCGCCTGGTGGGAACTGGCCAGGACCACCGGCCCGTACGCGGACCGGCACCGCGTGAACCGGCCCGCCGCGACGCTCGGACTGGTCCTCGGGCTCACGCTCGGACTGGTCCACGGGTTCGCGGCACCTCTTGAGATCGGCCTCGTGAGCGGCCGTCAAGACTGGCTCACCATCCAGCTTTCCTCGTGGATCGTGATCGATCTCTTGACCGGCATCATGTTCGCGCTCGTGTTCGGACTGAAATTCGACACATGGAGCCGGGAGGCGCCTGGCGCCCCAGGGCTGCGACTGCGAGACGGCGTCCGCGTGTTCTCACGAACCGGCACCGCCGCCAGGCGGTGGTTCACGTTCGGCCTCGCCGGAGGTGCGGTGACCGGTCTGGTAGGGGTACTGGCGGTGACCGTTGGATCGGGTCGGCAGGCCGGAGTGGTCATCGGTACGGCACTGGGAACCGGCCTCGTCCTCGGGCTTGTCTCGGGTGTGCTGCTCGGTGCTGTGGCCGGGATGGCTCGTGGCATCATCGAGTGGCTTGAATCCCCCATGTCCACGAAGATCGTGAGTTCTCCACGTGCCGCCCTGCGTGCCGATGCCACGTTGAACGCCTCCCGCTGGCTCGCGCTCGGCCTTCTGGCGGGTCTCGTCACATGGCTTCTCGGCGCCCTGATCGCGATGCATCCTGCTTTGCGTCTCGCTCTCGCCGTCCATGGTGCCCTTCTGTACGGCATGCCGGCCGCTCTCATCTGGGGACAGCACCACGCCTGGATCGCCTACCTCCTCAGCGTCCACCGTCTGGCACGGCAGGGTAAGGCGCCAAGGCGTCTGATGGCGTTCCTGGAGGACGCTCACCGCTTGGGCCTCCTGCGCACCGCCGGACCGGTCTATCAGTTCCGCCATGCCGACATCCAGGACCATCTCGCTCTTCCGCCCCCACAGGACCAGGTTGTGACGTCCGGCCGGCCGTCACCCCGTGACGCGGAGCCGTCGGCTGATCACACGCTTCGCACCTTCGACGAGTGATGCTCCTTCGGACCACCGTCGCGTGAAACGGAGTGCCGTACGACGTTGGTGGTGACGCTCGCAGAAACCCCGGAGCTGTAAGTTTCAGTGTCAACGTGCGAACCGGTGTCATGGCGGAAGAGGTGAACCGGCCGGTCCGCGTAGCGCCGTGAACAACCTGGGTGGTGGCATCCGGAGTCTCATGGAGGGACGGAGTGGCGCCGGGGTGTGTGCGGACGTAGCGTCGCCATCACCTCGACCGGCGCGCGTCACCGTTCCCGCCTGGGCCTGCCGCGCAGGAGCGCGTCGCGGTTCCGGCGTGGCGTCCCTGGCAGCGCGTCACCGCTACGGGTGACGACGTGCCGGATCGGTGGCTTTCATGGCTTTCGGCGCGTGTTTCGGCGAACGTCGTGAGTGCCGTGTGCCGGGCTCGGTGGTCGGTTCGTGTCCGGTATGTGCGGCCTTAAGGGAGCCATCACATGACGTCCCCACGTGTCTGGCGGTACCGCGGAGTCGTGTCCGCGCTCGTGTCCGTGTTCTTGGTGGTCGTGCCGGCCGGGTTCGCGGCCGAGGCGGCGGCGTATCCGAATCCAGGGAGGGTGACGGGGGACATCAGTGTGCACGACCCGGCGGTGGTGAAGACGTCGTCGGGTACCTATCTGCTGGTGCACACCGGGGACAACCTCGCCATCAAGACGTCCACCGACCGGATCGCGTTCCGGAACGCGGGGACGGTGTTCCCCGGTGGGGCTCCGTGGACGATGACGTACACCGGGGGGAGCCGGAACCTTTGGGCTCCGGATATCTCCTACCGGAACGGCCGGTACTACCTGTACTACTCGGCGTCGACGTTCGGGTCTAATCGGTCGGCCATCTTCCTGGCGACCAGCACGACTGGGGCTTCGGGGACGTGGGCCGATCAGGGGCTGGTCATTGAGACCAGGACGTCGGACAACTACAACGCCATCGATCCGAATCTGGTCGTGGACGCGCAGGGACGGTGGTGGCTGAGCTTCGGGTCGTTCTGGTCGGGGATCAAGATGATCTCTCTGGATCCGGCGACGGGGAAGCGGTCAGGCAGTGCCTTGTACTCGATCGCGGGCCGCAACGGCGGAGCGATCGAGGCGCCGTACATCGTGCGGCGGGGGTCGTACTACTACCAGTACGTCTCGTTCGACCTGTGCTGCCGTGGCGCGTCGAGCACCTACCGGGTGATGGTCGGGAGATCCACGAGCGTCACGGGGCCGTACGTGGACCGGAACGGGGTGGCGATGACGTCCGGCGGGGGGACGGAGATCCTTTCGGGGCACGGGAGCATCCACGGGCCGGGGCATCAGGCGGTGTTCTCCGATGTGGACGCGGATGTGCTCGTGTACCACTACTACGCCGACAACGGCGCGGCTCGGCTCGGCATCAACCTCATCGCGTATGACGCGGCGGGGTGGCCGTACGTCTACTGAGGGGCCGCCGGGTGCGTCAGCGGCCCGCGTCGATGTGAGCGCCGCCGTGGCCGCACATCCGCTGAAACATTCAGGAGCCGGCCGCTCCGTTTCGGCCACCTAAGGGCCGTATCCCTGCCGGCAGGGAGACACCAGGAAGGTCAGGATTCGGGGGGGCCGACGCTTTCGCGTTGGATGAGGGTGGGGGCCACGGTGTGGCGTGCGGTGCTCGGACGGCCGGAGGTGATCTCGTCCAGCAGGACGCTGAGGCTGCGGCGGGCCACGGCGGCGAAGTCGGGGCGGATGGTGGTCAGGGGTGGGACGAGGTAGGCGGCCTCGGGGACGTCGTCGAAGCCGACGACGCTGACGTCCTCGGGGACGCGGCGGCCGCGTTGGTGCATGGCGCGCAGGATGCCGAGGGCCAGGTGGTCGTTGGCGGCGAAGATGGCGGTGACCTCCGGCATGCGGGCCAGCATCTGGCCGGTGCGGCAGCCGGCGGTGGCGGTCCAGTCGCCGCCGGGGACGACGGGGGGGACCTCGGCGCCGGCTTCGCGGAGGGCTCGCTGCCAGCCGGCGATGCGGCCGGCGCTGTCGAACCACTCGGCGGGGCCGGAGACGTGCCACACGGTGGAGTGGCCGGCCTCCAGCAGGTGGCGGGTCGCCATGGCGGCGCCTTCCTGCTGGTCGACGGTGACGAGCGCGCCGGGACGCGCGGGGTCGCCGTCGACGGTCACCAGGGGGAGGTCGATGCGCAGGTGTTCCAGCGCCTCGCCGGCCGACATGACGGGGGCGATGACGACGATGCCGGCGACCCGCTGGTCGAGGTGGCGTTCCACGGCTTCGGCGATGGAGCGCCGGTCCAGGGTGCGTACGCTGCCGACGCTCACCGCGAAGCCGGCGTCGGCCGCGGCCTGGACGAAGGCGGTGAGCAGGGACGCCGGGCCGTACAACGTGGAGTTCTGCGTGACCACGCCGAGCAGGCGTGACCGGCCGGTCGCCAGGGCCCTGGCGGCCTGGTTGGGCCGGTAGCCCAGCTCGGTGATCGCTGCGCGCACCCTGAGGCGGGTCTGCTCTCGCACGTTCGGATGGTCGTTGAGGACCCGTGACACGGTCTGGTGGGACACTCCCGCCAGCCGTGCGACGTCGGTCATCGCCGGGCCGCGTACGACCTTCTTCTCCACTCTGCCTACCTCATTCGCGCGATCTGAACCCGCCGGACTCTATTTTGACCTGGTCCGGGGCCGTCCGTGCATGGGGTAAGCCAAGTGGGACTGAAAATATTCGGTTACAGCTCGAAAATTTCGGGCCCTTCCCCCCGAGCGGGAAGGGCCCGAGACCGCACGGCGGTCAGAATCCCTGCGCCAGGCGGTAGTACGCCTGGTTGAGCCGAAGCTCGCGCACGAACGCGCGCGAGGAGGTGTCGGCGTCGATGACCAGCAGTTCCACGCCGAGCATGTCGGCGAAGTCGGTCAGTTCCTCGGTGCCGACGGCCGCCGACAGCACCGTGTGGTGTGGTGCGCCGGCGGTGAGCCATGACTCGGCCGAGGTGCGCATGTCCGGACGTGGCCGCCACACGGCGCGCGCGACGGGAAGTTTCGGCAGCGGCTGCGGCGGGGCCACCACGTCGATCTCGTTGGCGACGAGGCGGAACCGCTCCCCCATGTCGGCGAGGCCGACGACGACGGCGGGCCCCGGCTCGGCGTCGAACACCAGCCGTACCGGGTCCTCACGGCCGCCGATGCTCAGCGGGTGGATCTCGCAGGAGGGGGTGTCCGACGCGATGGTGGGACAGACCTCCAGCATGTGCGCGCCGAGAATGAGCTCCTGGCCGGGGGTGAAGTCGTAGGTGTAGTCCTCCATGAAGGACGTGCCACCCGGCAGGCCGGTGGACATCACCTTGAGGGTGCGCAGCAGCACCGAGGTCTTCCAGTCGCCTTCGCCGCCGAAGCCGTAGCCGTCGGCCATGAGGCGCTGCACGGCGAGGCCGGGGAGCTGGCGCAGCCCGCCGAGGTCCTCGAAGTTGGTGGTGAACGCGCCGAAGCCGCCGTCACGCAGGAAGCCGCGCAGGCCGAGCTCGATCCGCGCGGCGTACCGCAGCGAGTCGTGCCGCTCGCCGCCGATGCGCAGCTCAGGCGCCATGCGGTAGGTGTCCTCGTACTCCTTGACGAGGGCCGTCACGTCGGCGTCGGCGGCGGCGTCCACCGCGGCGACCAGGTCGTTGACACCGTAGGTGTTGACCGACACGCCGAACCGCAGCTGTGCCTCGACCTTGTCGCCTTCGGTGACGGCGACGTCGCGCATGTTGTCGCCGAACCGCGCGAGCTTCAGCGACCCCACCTCGGCGCGGCCGGCCGCGGCGCGGGCCCAGGCGGCGACGCGCGCGACGACCGCCGGGTCGCTGACATGGCCGGCGACGGTCTTGCGCGGCACGCCGAGCCGGGACTGGATGTACCCGAACTCACGGTCGCCGTGCGCGGCCTGGTTGAGGTTCATGAAGTCCATGTCGATGGTGCTCCACGGCAGTTCCACGTTGGCCTGCGTGTGCAGGTGCAGCAGCGGCTTGCCGAGAGCGTCCAGGCCGGCGATCCACATCTTGGCCGGGGAGAACGTGTGCATCCACGCGATGACGCCGCCGCAGTCGTCGTCCGCGGTCGCCTCAAGGCACACGCGGCGGATGGCGGCGGCGTCGGTCAGCACGGGACGCCACTCCACGGTGAACGGCAGCGCCTCACCGAGTTCGGTGGCGATGCGCTGGGACTGCTCGGCCACCTGCCGCAGCGTGTCCTCCCCGTACAATCCTTGGCTGCCGGTGAGAAACCAGAGCTTCACAGGTGACTCCTCTGTCCATAGACGTTCTGGTAGCGGTCGTACAAGTGGTCGATGTGGTGCTGTTCTATCGGGATCGGCGTGCCGAGCTGCCGTGCCACGTGGACGGTGCGCGCGACGTCCTCGCACATGACGGCGGCCTTCACGGCGGCCTTGGCGGAGCCGCCGATGGTGAACACGCCGTGGTTCTGCATCAGCAGGGCCGGTGAGCGGTGGCCGGTGAGGGTCTCCACGATGCCTTTGCCGATGTCGTCGCCGCCGATCAGCGCGAACGGGCCGACGGGGATCTCGCCGCCGAACTCGTCGGCCATGGCGGTGAGCACGCACGGGATGGCCTCGCCGCGCGCGGCCCACGCCGAGGCGTACGTCGAGTGGGTGTGCACCACGCCGTTGACCTCAGGCATGTGGCGGTACACGTACGCGTGCGCGGCGGTGTCACTGGAGGGTGCGTAGTCGCCTTCCACCAGTTCACCCTGGAGGTCGCACACGACCATCGCCTCGGGGGTCAGCTCGTCGTAGGACACGCCGCTCGGCTTGATGACGAACAGGTCCTCGCCGGGGACGCGCTCGGAGACGTTCCCGGCGGTCCAGGCCACCAGGTTGTAACGCACCAGTTCGGCGTGCAGGCGGCAGACCGTCTCCCTGGTCTCCTGGTGGATCATCTGGCGGCCTCGTTTCTGATGGCGCGGAGGCGGTGGAGCATGCCGCCGTCCGCGAAGTGGTCGTGCAGCTTGCGGTACTCGGCGTACAGCCGGTCGTAGGCGTCGGCCCGCGCGGGGTCGGGGCTGTACACGGCGGCGGTGCGCTTCCCCATCGTGGCGGCGGCCGCGGTGATGTCGGCGTACGCGCCGGCGGCGACGGCGGCGTGGATGGCCGAGCCGAGCGCGGGGCCCTGGTCGGAGCCGATGACCGACAGGGGACGGCGCAGCACGTCGGAGTAGACCTGCATCAGGAAGCGGTTCTTCAGCAGGCCGCCGGCGACGACGAACTCCTCGACCGGCACGCCTGAGGCCTCGAACGTATCCACGATGACGCGCGCGCCGAACGCGGTGGCCTCGATGAGCGCGCGGTAGATGTCCTCGGGCCGCGTCGCGAGGGTCTGGCCGACGATCACCCCGGACAGGTTGTGGTCGACGAGCACCGAGCGGTTGCCGTTGTGCCAGTCGAGCGCGACCAGGCCGTGCGCGCCGACGGGCTGCCGCTCGGCGAGAGAGGTGAGGTACTCGTGCACGCTCACCCCGAGCTCGGCGGCCTTCTCGCTGTACGACGCCGGCACGGAGGTCTCGGCGAACCAGCCGAAGATGTCCCCGACCCCCGACTGCCCCGCCTCGTACCCCCACAGGCCCGGCACGATGCCGTCGCGCACCACGCCGCACATGCCGGGAACCTCGGCCAGTTCGCCGGACGGCATGATGTGGCACGTCGAGGTCCCCATGATGGCGACCATCTGGCCCGGCCGTACGGCGTCCGCCGCGGCGGCGGTGACGTGCGCGTCGACGTTGCCGACGGCCACGGCGATGCCTTCCGGCAGGCGGGTCCACTCGGCGGCCTGCGCGGTGAGCCGGCCGGCGAGGCCGCCGAGAGGAGCGAGCTCGTGGCCGAGTTTGCCGGTGAAGTCGGCGAAGCCGGGGTTGAGCGCGGCCAGGAACTCGGCGGAGGGGTAGCCGCCGTCCTGGTACACCCCCTTGTAGCCGGCGGTGCAGACGTTGCGGGTCTCGACGCCGGCGAGCTGCCAGATGATCCAGTCGGCGGCCTCGATCCAGCGGTCGGCCAGGCCGTAGATCTCCGGGTCCTCCTCCAGCATCTGCAGGCCCTTGGCGAACTGCCATTCGGAGGAGATCTTGCCGCCGTACCGGGGCAGCCACGTCTCGCCGCGCTCGGCGGCGAGCGCGTTGATGCGGTCGGCGTGCGGCTGCGCGGCGTGGTGCTTCCACAGTTTGGGCCACGCGTGCGGCCGGTCGGGGTGGATCTCGCTGAGCGGCGTGCCGTCCGCGGTGGCCGGCAGCACGGTGCAGGCGGTGAAGTCCGTGCCGATGCCGATCACCTGGGACGCCGGGACGCCGGCGACCGCGAGGGCCTTCGGCACCGCGTTGCGCAGGACGTCGCGCCAGTCCTCGGGGGACTGCAGGGCCCAGTCGGGCCCGAGCCGCACATCGGTGCCGGGCAACCTGTCCTCGATCACCCGGTGTGCGTACTCGTGCACGGCGCTCCCCAGTTCGGCCCCGTCGGACACCCGCACGACCACCGCGCGCCCCGACAGGGTGCCGAAATCGACGCCGACGACGTACGCCTCGCTGTTAGCGTTCACAAGGCACTCCAGGGTAACCGTAGAAATGGGACATGGTCACTTTCTCTTGCTAAGACCTCGCACGCCACCCGATGAGGCGCTGCAACAGGATGAAAACCAACAAAAGAAGGCCGATAAAGATCCGGGTCCACCACGAGCTGAGCGTGCCCTCGAAACTGAGGATCGTCTGGATGAGCCCGAGCATCAGCACACCGAGCAGGGTGCCGAGCAGATATCCCGAGCCGCCGGTGAGCAGCGTGCCGCCGATGACCACCGCCGCGATGGCGTCCAGCTCCCAGCCGACGGCGTGCAGGCCGTAGCCGGACAAGGTGTAAAACGCGAACAGCAGGCCGCCGAGCGCGGAGCAGAACCCGCTGATCGTGTAGACCGCGATCTTGGTGCGAGCCACGGGAAGACCCATCAGCAGCGCCGACTGCTCGCCGCCACCCACCGCGTACACACCGCGGCCGAGCCGGGTGTAGTGCAGCACGTACATCGCGATCACCAGGACGACGAGGCCGATGATGACGCTCGGCGAGACCCACAGCTCGGGGCCGAGGTCGATCCTGGTCTGCGCGATCGAGGTGAACAGCGGGTCGGAGACGGGGATCGAGTCGGTGCTGATGGTGTAGCAGAGCCCCCGGGCCAGGAACATGCCGGCCAGCGTCACGATGAACGGCTGGATCTCGAAGTAGTGGATGATCGCCCCCATGCCGAGGCCGAGCACCGTGCCGACGGCCAGCACCACCAGCATCACCACCGGCGCGGGCCATGGCGACGGCCCCGACAGCATGCTCGCGGCGATCATCGTGGACAGCGCCACCACCGAGCCGACCGACAGGTCGATGCCGCCGGCGAGGATGACGAACGTCATGCCGATCGCGAGCACCAGCAGGAACGAGTTGTCGACCAGGACGTTCAGCAGGATCTGGCCGGTGGCGAAGCCCTCGTAGCGGATGCCTCCCGCGACGAACATCGCGATGAACAGGCAGAAGGTGACCAGCACCGGCACGTACTTGCGCGGCACCTTCGGGGCCCGCATGGGAACGGTCGTGGTGGTCACGCGTCCACCTCGTCTCTGGCGGGAACGGCGGTGGGGGCACCCGGCGCGCCGGAGGGAGGCGACGGCGGGGCCCCTCGGCCCGCGGGACGGCCGCGGCCGAACACCTTGGCACGGAAGGCCGGGGACTGCAGCAGGCAGACGGCGGTCACCACGAGCGCCTTGACCAGCAGGTTCGTCTCCGGTGGCACGCCGACCGAGTAGATCGTGGTGGTGAGCGTCTGGATGATGAGCGCGCCGAGCACCGTGCCGCTGAGCGAGAACCGGCCACCGGTGAGCGGGGTGCCGCCGATGACGACGGCGAGGATGGCGTCCAGCTCGATCCACAGGCCGGCGTTGTTGCCGTCGGCGCTGGACACGTTGGAGCTGACCATGAGCCCGGCGATGCCGGCGCACAGTGCGCAGAACACGTAGACCGTGATGACGATGCCGCGCGACCGGATCCCCGACAGCCTGCCGGCCTCGGCGTTGCCGCCGACCGATTCGATGAGCAGGCCGAGGGCGAGCCGGCGGGTCAGGAACGCGGTGAGTGCCACCAGCACGGCCACGATGATGATGCCGAACGGCAGGGTGAGCCAGTAGCCGCCGCCGATCAGCTTGTACGGCGAGCTGTTGATCGTGATGATCTGGCCGTCGGTGATGAGCTGCGCGAGCCCGCGGCCGGCGACCATGAGGATCAGGGTCGCGACGATCGGCTGGATGCCGAAGCCGGCGACCAGCACGCCGTTCCCCGCGCCGAGCACGAGGGTGAGCGCGAGCGCGACCCCGACGGCGACGAGCACGCCGCCGACGGCGTTCTGGTCGCCGAGGTCGCTGATCATCAGACAGGCCAGTGCGCCGCTGATGGAGACGACCGAGCCGACCGACAGGTCGATGCCGCCGGTGGCGATGACCAGGGTCATGCCGAGCGAGACCATGATCAGCGGCGCGCCGAACCGCACGATGTCGATGAGGCTGCCGTAGAGGTGGCCGTCCTTCATCTCGATGTTGTAGAAGCCGCGGGTCAGCAGCAGGTTGGCCAGTAACAGGCCGGCCAGCACCGCCACCGGCCAGAACAGCCGGTGGCGGGTGAGCGCGTTGACGTTCATTCGCGCGCTCCGCTCGCGATGGTCTCCATCAGTGCTCCGGTGGTGAGTGCGTCGTCGTTGGCGAGCTGCGCGACGAGCTTGCGGTCGCGCAGAACGCCGACGCGATGGCTGAGGCGCAGCACCTCTTCCAGCTCGGCCGAGATGAACAGCACGGCCATGCCGCCGTCGGACAACTCGGCGACCAGGCGCTGGATCTCGGCCTTGGCGCCGACGTCGATGCCGCGCGTCGGCTCGTCCAGGATGAGCAGGCGCGGCTCCAGGATCAGCCAGCGGGCCAGCATGACCTTCTGCTGGTTGCCGCCGCTGAGGTTCTTGATCTGCTGCTCGGGGTCGGCGGGCCGGATGTTGAGCGCGGCGATGTACTTCGCGACGAGCTCGTCCTGCTTGCGCCGGGAGATCGGCCGGGTCCAGCCGCGGGTGGCCTGCAACGCGAGCACGAGGTTCTCGCGCACGGTGAGGTCGGGGATCAGCCCTTGTCCACGCCGGTCCTCGGGGCAGAACGCGATGCCGCGCCGCACGGCCGCGCGGGGGGTGCGCAGCGCGGCGGTGTCGCCGGCGATCCGCACGTTCCCGCTGGTGGCGTGGTCGGCGCCGGCCAGCAGCCGCGCGATCTCGGTACGGCCCGAGCCGAGCAGGCCGGCGAGGCCCACCACCTCACCCTTGTGGATGGTCATGGTGAACGGCTCGACGTTGCCGGTCCGGCCGAGGTTGTGCGCCTCGACCAGCGGCTCGGACGTGCGGGCCAGCGGCCGGTCGTCCAGCCGTTCCAGCTCGGCCAGCTCGCGGCCGATCATCTTGGCGACCAGGTCGACCCGTGGCAGGTCCGCGATGCGGTACTCCCCCACCAGGCGGCCGTTGCGCAGCACCGTCACCCGGTCCGACGCCTCGTACACCTGGTCGAGGAAGTGGGTGACGAACAGGATCGCGATGCCCTGTTCCTTCAGCCGCCGCATCATGCGGAACAGCTGCGCGACCTCCCCCGCGTCCAGGCTGGAGGTCGGCTCGTCCAGGATGAGCACCTTGGCGTCGATGTCGACGGCGCGCGCGATGGCGACCATCTGGCGGATCGCCGGGGAGTACGACGACAGCGGCGCGGTGACGTCCACGTCGATGTCGAGCCGGGACAGCAGCGCCGCGGCGTCCTTGCGCACGCGGCTCCACTGGATGCGGCCGAAGCGGCGCGGCTCGCGGCCGATGTAGATGTTCTCCGCGACTGAAAGGTTGCCGCAGAGGTTGAGCTCCTGGTAGACGGTGCTGATGCCCGCCTGTTGCGCCGCGAGCGGGCCGGAGAAGGACACCGGACGGCCGTCCAGCTCGATCTCCCCCGCGTCGGTGGTGTAGACGCCGGTCAGCACCTTGATCAGTGTCGACTTGCCCGCGCCGTTCTCTCCCATGAGCGCGTGGACCTCACCCGGCAGCAGCCGGAAGTCGACCCCGTCGAGAGCCGTGACGCCGGGGAAGTACTTGCCGATGCCTCGCATGCGCAGGATCGGCGCCGGTTCGGCGGCCATGTGGCGGTCTCTCCTCTCGTGGGCCTCGGGGATGCGGCGCGGGCCGCCCGGGGTGGACGGCCCGCGTCAGTGGTGCTCAGTACTGTCGGCTGGGGAGGGCTTCCTTGGCCTGCTCCTGCGTGAAGGTGGTCTCCTCGGTGACCACCCGCGGCGGGACCTGCTCGTCGCCGACGACCTTCTTGGCCAGGTCCATCAGTTGCGGGCCGAGCAGCGGGCTGCACTCCACGATGTAGTTGATCTTCCCGTCGGCCAGGGCCTGCATCCCGTCCTTGACCGCGTCGATCGTAATGATCTTGATGTCCTTGCCCGGGACCTTCCCCGCACCCTCGATCGCCTCGATCGCACCAAGACCCATGTCATCGTTGTGCGCGAACAGCACATCGATCTTCGGCGTCGACTTCAAGAACGCCTCCATGACCTCCTTGCCCTTCGCACGCGTGAAGTCACCGGTCTGCGACGCCACGATCTCGAACTTCGGATCCGCCTTGATCACCTCACCGAACCCCGCCTTACGGTCGTTCGCCGGCGCCGACCCCGTCGTCCCCTGCAACTCCACGATCTTCACCGGATCCTTGGAGTCCTTGTACTGATCCACCAGCCACTGACCCGCCTTCTTCCCCTCCTCCACGAAATCCGACCCAAGGAAGGTCTTGTACAGACTCGTGTCCGGAGAGTCCACCGCACGGTCGGTCAGAATCACCGGAATGCTCGCGGCCTTCGCCTCCTTCAGCACCGTGTCCCACCCCGACTCCACCACCGGCGAGAACGCGATCACATCCACCTTCTGCTGGATGAACGACCGGATCGCCTTGATCTGGTTCTCCTGCTTCTGCTGAGCATCGGAGAACTTCAGATCGATCCCCGCCGCCTTCGCCGACTCCTGCACCGACTTGGTGTTCGCCGTCCGCCAGCCACTCTCCGCACCCACCTGAGAGAAGCCCATGACGATCTTCCCGTCACCGGCACCCGCACCACCGGCGCTCGCGCCGGTGTCACCACCGCCGCCGCCACCTCCGCCGCAGCCCGCGGCCGCGGCCATCGTCACCGCCGCTAAGACCAGCGCGGAGAGCCTCGTCATCCTCATGGTCGGTCCTTTCCTCGGCACGGGGCCCGCGCGGCGCGTCCCCGTGATCATTTGCTTCGGTGATTCATGTCAGGGCCGAGGTACTGGCCCTCGGCACGAACTCAGGAGGGACGACGAGACGCTCGCGGGGGTACGACCCGGAGCCCTCGATGCGCCTGAGGAGCACCTCGATGCTGCTGCGGCCCACCGCGCCGAAGTCCTGGCGGACCGTGGTGAGCGGTGGGGAGAAGTACGCCGACTCGGGGATGTCGTCGAAGCCGACCACGCTGACCTGCTCGGGGACGCGCACCCCCTCCTCGCTGAACGCGCGCAGCACGCCGAGCGCCATCTGGTCGTTGGAGACGAACACCGCCGTCAGCCCGGACTCCCGGGCCAGCAGCCGGCCGGCCTGGTAACCCGAGCGCGGGCTCCAGTCGCCGGGCAGCGGCTCGGGGACGGTACGGCCGGCCGCTTCGAGAGCGGCACGCCAGCCCTCGGCACGGCCTTCGGCCTCCAGCCAGTCCGACGGACCTCCGACGTGCCACACGGTGCGGTGGCCGAGGCCGAGCAGGTGCTCGGTCGCGAGCCGCGCACCGGCGATCTGGTCGACGCACACCACCGGCACGTCTCCCTCGTGGCCGCCTTCCACCGCCACCGCGGGAAGGTCCCGCGGCAGGTCGGCGAGCGCGCTCGCCGCCGAACGCTGCGGCGCCACCACAACCACGCCGTCCACGCTCTGCCCCGCCAGGTAGTCGAGCGCGTCACGCACCCCTGCCTGGTCGATGGTGCGCAGCGACACGATGCTGACGAAGTACCCCGCCGCCCTCGCGGCCTGCTCGATTCCGTACACGGTGCTCGCGGGCCCGTACAGAGCGGTGTCGAAGCTGACCACCCCGAGGGTGCGCGAGTGCCGGGTGACCAAGGCGCGGGCCAGCAGGTTACGGCGGTAGCCGAGCCGGTCGATGGCCGCCAGCACCCGCGCGCGGGTCTCGGCGCGCACGTTGGGATGATCGTTGAGCACACGCGAGACGGTCTGGTGCGACACGCCCGCGGCTCTGGCGACATCGGCCATCACCGGTGGGTGACGTGCCGGCTGGGTTCCCAACGTGCTGCTCCTCTCCTGGCCTGAGCATGACTGTGAACGCTAACAACCAGGAGCGTCAAGTATCCGTCCATTACGGTCAGGTCACGCTGAAACACCCGGTCAATCCCCCGTTGATCCCAGCGACACATGTTGTTAGCGTCACAGGCGCAACTTTGGCGCGCTGAGATCGCACCGGCGGTGCGCGCGGCGGCTCAGGAGCGGGTGAGGCGGACCACGTTCCACGACACAGGAGGAAGGGTGAGCTCCAGGGTTTCGCCGGAGAGGCGGGTCCCGGGGTTGGGCCGGGGGACGACGGCTTCGGGGGTGTCGGCGGTGTTGCGCGCGTAGGGGTCGGGGCCGGACAGGGTCGTGGATTCGGCGAGGCGGGGGGTGCCGAGGCCGCGCAGGTGGGTGGTGAGGGTCAGGGGCTGGGTGGTGGAACGGTTCACGGCGAACAGGGTGGTGGCGCCGGTCTCCTCGTCGTGGGTGGCCACGGCGTCGAGGACGGGGACCTCGCCGAAGCGCTCGGTGCCGTGGAGGGGGGAGGCCGGCTCGGTGCGCAGGACGTGGCCGCCGGCGTGGCGGGAGGCCTGAGCGAAGGGGTGGAAGGTGGTCTGGCGCCAGGCCCGGCCGCCGGGCTCGGTCATGATCGGGGCGATGACGTTGACGAGCTGGGCCAGGCAGGCCGCGGTGACGCGGTCGCTGTGGCGCAGCAGCGAGATGAGCAGGCCGCCGAGCGTCACGGCGTCGGCGAGATGGTAGTGGTCCTCCAGCAGCGGTGGCGCCTCGGGCCAGTCCCGCGGGGGCTCGGCCCCCTGGAAGCGGGACATGTACCAGACGTTCCACTCGTCGAACGAGATGTCGATCTTCTTCTTGCTCTTCAGGCGCGCGCCGACGGCGTCGGCGGTGGCGACCACCGAGTCGATGAAGTGGTCCATGTCGACGGCGGAGGCCAGGAACGAGGCGAGGTCGCCGTCATGTTCCTCGTAGTAGGCGTGGCAGGAGACGAAGTCGACCAGGTCGTAGGTCTCCTCCAGCACCGTGGACTCCCAGGCGCCGAAGGTCTCCATGCCGGAGCCCGAGCTGCCGCAGGCCACCAGTTCGAGACCGGGGACCATCATGCGCATGGCGCGCGCGGTCTCGGCGGCCAGGCGGCCGTACTCGTGCGCGGTCTTGTGGCCGATCTGCCAGGGGCCGTCCATCTCGTTGCCGAGGCACCACATCGTGATGCCGTGCGGCTCCTTGGCGCCGTTGGCGACACGCATGTCGGACAGGCGGGTGCCGGACTCGACGGAGCAGTACTCCAGCAGGTCGAGGGCCTCGGCGATGCCGCGGGTGCCGAGGTTGACGGCCAGCATGGGCTCCACGCCGGCCGCGCGGGTCCAGGTGACGAACTCGTCCAGTCCGAACTGGTTGGACTCGGTGCTGTGCCAGGCGAGGTCCAGCCTGCGGGGCCGCCGGTCGCGCGGGCCGACGCCGTCCTCCCAGCGGTACCCGGACACGAAGTTGCCGCCGGGGTAGCGAGCGGTGGTGACGCCGAGCTCCCTGACCAGGTCCAGCACGTCGCGCCGGAAGCCGTTCTCGTCGGCCGAGGGATGGCCCGGCTCGTACACGCCGGTGTAGACGCAGCGTCCGAGGTGTTCGATGAAGGTCCCGAACGTGCGCCGCCGGACGGGGGCCACCCGGAACGCCGGGTCCAGGGTGAGGTGCGCGGTCAGCACGATGCTTCTCCTCGGATATGACACGCGGCGAGGGTCGCCAGACATGGGAAGAATGCCGCTTTTGTCGCGAACACTTCGGTTTGCTCACACATGCTTGACCGGAGTGTTGACGGTGCACCGATGCCGGGTCAATACCCCGCCGTACGTCCACCGGCCGTCCACGCAGGTCGGCCCGGCCGAAAAAGAAGGGCCGTGGCCCGGCGACCAAGCCGGGCCACGGCCCTCACATGCCTTCGCCCCGTCCGGGAACGGGGCCGCGGCTCAGCCCTCGGTCCAGCCGTGGCCGTGCGCGAGCTCCACCACCGCCGTGCGCACGCGCACGATCTGCTCGGCCGTCATGGAGGGCACCGCCGCCAGGATGGCCTCGGTCACCTCGTGGGACAGCTCGCGCACCGAAAGGACGTCGCAGAAGCCGGGGTCACCCGCCGGCCGGTCCGTGTCACGGGGCAGCGCCGGAACCGGCGGCATCGGCGACACCTGGGACACCGGCGGGACGTGCGGCACGGTGCCACCTCCAGGACGCTCCAGCAGACGGACCCGGGACGCCTTCGGGCCCTTTCCGCCGTTCTCCAGCATGAATTCGACCCGCGAGTCGACCGTGATGAGACGCTTGTCGCCGTTCAGATCATTGACGTGCATGAAGACGTCCTCGCCTCCCGTGTCGGGGGCGATGAACCCGTAACCGCGGAATTCGTCGAAGCTGATGACTCTACCAGTTACCATGACCACACCTAACGGAACCACGTTCCCCTGTGCGGGGAACCCCAACCAGGTAGGACGCGCCGGCACCGGCCGGCGACGCCGCCTATTCCAGCGATCCTCTTCGCCATTCGCACCGCCGGGATCCGCCGCCTCGCGGCGTCTCCCCACCCTCCGGTCACGACGGGCCGGAAACGGCTTTCAACCGGCTCATGGCGTTTAAGCACCGACTTCAAGGTAAATTATTGTACCGCGCTATCCCGGGCCTCCGTTCCGACGCACCCTTGTCCGCCTCGGCACGCAGACACCCCACGGCCGGTGCGGGAGTGTGACCACCTGACCGCGGCGCCGACCCCCTGCCCGAGCCTCGCCCCCTCACACCCCGGCACACCTCCCAGGATACGCGCCTCCTCGCTTTCTTGACCGCCGCCGGCTCATATCGCCGCAGTCCGGCGGCCGTCCACGGCGTGCCGCGGGTCAGACCGGCAGACCTTCGGAAAGAAGCGTCAGCGCCTCGTCGACGAGGTCGGCCAGCGGCGTGCGGCCATCGCACTCGACCCAGGTGACCATGACCGGCAGCAGCGCGCCGAGCACGGAGCCGGCGAAGACGCGCACCGCGGGACTGCGCGGGTCGGCACCGGCGCGCTCGGCGGCCACGCCGGCGAGCACGTCCATCATGGACAGCAGGTTCTCCAGGGTGCGGGCCCGCGCCGCCGGTACGGCCATGGCGAGCCGCACGCGCGTCAGCGCGGACTCAAGGTCGGCGTCACCGGCCTCCTCGGTGACGGCGCGGAACGCGGCCCGCAGCGCGGCCAGCGGCGGCAGATGCGACGGCTGAGCGCGGAACGCCTCGGCGAGCAGCGGGTCGTACTCGTCCCGCAGCAGCAGGTCCTCCTTGGTGGGGAAGTACCGGAAGAACGTGCTCGGCGAGACCTCGGCGGCCTCCGCGATGCGCTCCACAGTGGTGTTGTCGTAACCGTGCTCGGCGAACAGGCGGAGCGCGTGGTCCTGGATCGCGCGGCGGGTCCTGGCCTTCTTACGCTCACGCAGGCCCGCGGCGGCCGGACCGGTGGCCCCGGCAGGCGAGGGTGCGCTCATCCCGGCCGACTATACCCGCGCGGCGGCGCACCACAGGGCAGGGCCGCACACGGGCTGGGGACGTACCACGACCCACGAAGCAGGCGAGGCTCGCGCGGCCCGGGACGTGCGGCGGCCGCTGGCTATAGTGAGCACGGTGATCGCCATGGACCCCTCGATCAAGCGGCACCGCACCGCGGACGTCACCCTCACCCTCACCTCCCCCGACGGCACGCCGCTGGCCGGCCGCGAGGTGGTCGTGGCGCAGCGGGACCACAGGTTCCTGTTCGGCTGCATCGGGTTCGGCCTCATCCCCCACATCAACGGCGAGACCTCCGGCGAGGAGGCCGAGGCGGCCGAGCGGGAGGCGGAGCGCTGGCTGGAGCTGTTCAACTTCGCGACGCTGCCGTTCTACTGGGGTGGCTTCGAGCCGGTGCGCGGCCGTCCCGACACGGCGCGGGTGCTCGCCGCGGCGCGGTGGTTCGCCGAGCGCGGGTGCGTCGTGAAGGGCCACCCGCTGGCGTGGCACACCGTGACCGCGGACTGGCTGCTGGAGCTGTCCACCGAGGACGTCGCGCGCGCGCAGGTGGCCCGCATCGTCAGGGAGACCACGGACTTCGCCGGTGTCGTCGACATGTGGGACGTCATCAACGAGGTCGTCATCATGCCGATCTTCGACAAGTACGACAACGGCGTCACGCGGCTGTGCCGCGCCGTCGGCCGCATCCCGATGATCCGCATGGTGTTCGACGCGGCCCGTGAGGCGAACCCGCGCGCCACGCTGCTGCTCAACGACTTCGACATGTCGGCGGCGTACGAGTGCCTCATCGAAGGCGTGCTGGAGGCCGGCATCAGGATCGACGCGCTCGGCCTGCAGAGCCACATGCACCAGGGCTACTGGGGTGAGGAGAAGACCCTCGCCACCATCGACCGTTTCGCCAGGTACGGCCTGCCGATCCACTTCACCGAGACCACCCTGCTGTCCGGCCACCTGATGCCCCCCGAGATCGTGGACCTGAACGACTACCAGATCCCCGAATGGCCGAGCACCCCCGACGGCGAGGCCCGCCAGGCCGACGAGATGACCCGCCACTACACCACCCTGCTGTCCCACCCCGCCGTACAGGCCATCACCTACTGGGGCATGTCCGACAAGGGAAGCTGGCTCGGCGCTCCCGGCGGGTTCCTCCGCGCCGACGGCACCCCGAAGCCGTCCTACGACGCGCTCCACAACCTGGTCAAAGGCACCTGGTGGCTCCCCCCGACCACACTCACCACCGACGACCAGGGCCGCCTGTCCTTCACCGGCTTCCTCGGCGCCTACGACCTGACCACCGGCACCGCCACGACCACCTTCCAGGTCGACACCCCCGGCGAGATCGCCATGACCCTCACCGGCTGACCTCGCGCCGGTCAGCGCAGGGTGCGCAGGCAGGTCGTGCCGGGGTAGTGGTGGTCGTCGCTCACCGACCGCGTGCTGCGCGCGGGGCAGTCCTCGGCGACACGAGCGCTGGCCACGACTTCGGCCCAGGCCGATCGGGACGAGCAGGAGACCTCGTCCAGCCCGCCGAAGATCAGGCCGCCGAGCTGGGTGGACAGAGTGGCGGGCTTGCGGAAGCAGGTGCCGTTGTCGTACTTGGCACCGAGTTCGGTGGCGGTGTCGCCGGGGCCGGCGCACACGACGGGGTGCGTGGGGTGCGTGCGGCGGTGCGCGTAGTGGTAGTCCAGGAAGCCACGGGAGTCCTTGCACTGGGACTTCTTCTTGTACAGGCCCCACACCCGGCCGGGGCCGCGCGCGTCGGCGCACGCGCGTTCCCTCACGTCCCCCTCGTCGGAGACGAGCACGCAGTCCCCCGCGACAAGGACACCGCCGCCTTTGCCGCGTGCCGCCGGATGCGGATCGGCGAGGTTGCGCACGCACGCCGTCCGCGGCTCGCCGAGCCCGGCCGGCGTGTCCACGAAACCGTCGGTGTCGCGGGGACAGCGCTGCTCACCGTCCCCCCGGTCCACCAGTCGCAGGATCCGCGCGCCTCCCTGCTCGCACCTCACCTGGCGCACCGTCTCGGGGGACCCGCCGCTCGACGGCGCGAGCGACCCGCCGGCCAGCGCCGTCACGTCCAGGCAGTCCCCCTCCGTCCACGGGACCGGCGACGGCGACGGGCTCACCGCCTGGCTCGGCGGGGTCACCGCAGGCGTGGCACCGGGGGCCGCCGCCACCGGCTCCTCGTCCCCGCCGGTCCGCATGACGACGATCACGACGACCAGAAGCGCTATGACGCCGAGCAGCGACCCCACCAGTACCCGGTTGACCATCCATCCGCTCCCGCCTGGACGATTCTGGTCAACATTCTGCGGGGCCCTCGCCTCCGCCGCGCGCGGAACGGAGACATTTCTTCATGTCCGCGCGCGCCGCCGTCACTTGGCGAGCATCGTGACCGGTCCCGCCAGGATGGTCGCTGCGACCTCCAGCGACAGGAAGGCCACCACGAAGTTCAGCACGCCGGACAGCGCCACCGCCACCTTGGGCCGCAGGGCCCCGGTGGCGATGGACGTCGCCATGGCGTTCGCCGTGTCGTGAAACCCGTTGGTGAAGTCGAAGCTCAGCGCGGTGACGACTACGAGCGCGAGCAGCACCATCTGCGCATCCATGGCGGACCACTTACACAGACCTGCGCCGTTAATCGTCCCCGCGGGGGGAACTCCAACAATTCACCTGCCGATTTCCTGGCGTTTCAACCGTTTTGTGGAGATCAGACGTTGAAGTACTTGGCTTCGGGGTGGTGGGTGATGAGGGCCGAGGTGGACTGCTCGGGGTGGAGCTGGTACTCGGCCGACAGTTCGACGCCGATGCGTGCGGGGTCCAGGAGGGTGAACAGTTGTGCCTGGTCCTCGAGGTTGGGGCAGGCGGGGTAGCCGAAGGAGTAGCGGCAGCCGGTGATGTTGACTTTGAGCATGTCGGCGAGGGATTCGTCGCCGCCGATGGCGAGTTCGGCGCGGACGCGTGCGTGCCAGTACTCGGCGAGGGCCTCGGTGAGCTGGACCGACAGGCCGTGCAGTTCGAGGTAGTCGCGGTAGGCGTCCTTGGCGAACAGTTCCCCGGTGGCTTCGGCGATCTTGTGGCCCATGGTGACGATCTGGAACGCGACGACGTCGACCTGGCCGGAGGAGACGGGCCGGTGGAAGTCGGCCAGGCACAGGTGACGGTCACGACGCTGGCGCGGGAAGGAGAACCGCACCAGCTCACGGCCCGCGAGCTCGGTACGGGATCCGGCGAGCGGCGCGGCGACGGGGCCGCCGCCGACACCGGCTCCGACGAGAGCGCGTTGTCCCGGTGCCGGCAGGAGTGCGGGGTCGACGGTGGCGGGGTCGAGGATGATCAGGTCGTCGCCGTCGGACTGGCAGGGATAGTAGCCGTACACCACGGCGGCCTGGAGCAGGTTGTCGGTGTGCAACCGGTCCAGCCACATCCGCAACCGGGGCCGGCCTTCGGTTTCGACCAGGTCCTCATACCCCGGCCCGCCGGTCCCGCGGGAGGGCTTGAGACCCCACTGGCCCATGAACGTGGCCCGCTCGTCCAAGAACGCCGCGTAATCAGCCAGCGGCACCCCCTTGACCACCCGGCTCCCGAAGAACGGCGCCACCGGCACCGGCACGTCCACCGCCACATCCGACCGGGCCGGCATCGCCTCGGGCTCGGTCCGCACCAGCGTCGCCCCACCACTCACCCGGCGGGCCCGCAACGGCGGCAGCACCTGCTCGGGGGCGGCGCCGCGTTTCACCGCGACCAGGCCCTCCATCAACCGCAACCCCTCGAACGCGTCCCGCGCGTACCGCACCTGCCCGGGGAACATCCCCGCCAGATCCTGCTCCACATACGCACGCGTGAGCGCGGCGCCACCGAGCAGCACGGGGTACTGATCGGCGAGGCCACGCGCGGTGATCTCCTCCAGGTTCTCCCGCATGATCACCGTCGACTTCACCAAAAGCCCCGACATCCCGATCACATCGGCCTGATGCTCCTGAGCCGCCTCCAAGATCGCCGACACCGGCTGCTTGATCCCCAGATTCACCACATCGAACCCGTTGTTCGACAAAATGATGTCCACCAGGTTCTTCCCGATATCGTGCACATCCCCCTTCACCGTCGCCAAAACGATCCGCCCCTTGGACTGATCCCCCGCACCCACCTTCGGCATATGCGGCTCCAGATACCCCACCGCCGCCTTCATCACCTCCGCCGACGCCAACACAAACGGCAACTGCATCTGCCCCGACCCGAACAACTCCCCGACCGTCTTCATCCCCTCCAGCAAAACCTCATTGATGATCTCCAACGCCGGCCGCACCCCCAGCGCCTCATCCAGGTCCTGCTCCAGACCCTTACGCTCCCCCTCCACGATCCGGGCCTGCAACCGCTCCCACAACCCCAGACCGGCGAGCCTGGCCGCGCGACCGGCCCGCAACTGCGCCGCATCCACACCCTCGAAGATCTCCATGAACCGCGCCAGCGGATCATAGCCCTCCCGCCGCCGGTCATACACCAGATCCAACGCCACCCGATGCTGCTCCTCAGGGATCTGCGCCACCGGCACGATCTTCGCCGGCGACACGATCGCCGAATCCAAACCGGCTTTGACACACTCGTGCAGGAACACCGAGTTCAACACCACCCGCGCCGCCGGATTCAACCCAAACGACACATTCGAGACCCCGAGTGTGGTCCGCACCCCCGGATACGCCGACTTCACCCGCGCGATCGCCTCGATCGTCGCCGCACCGTCACCCCGGGTCTCCTCCTGCCCGGTCGCGATCGGGAACGTCAGGCAATCGATCAGGATGTCCCCCACATCCATCCCCCACTCCCCGGTCAGCCGCTCGATCAACCGGCCGGCGACCTGAACCTTCCAGTCGGCGTCCCGGGCCTGACCCCGCTCGTCGATGGTCAGCGCCACCACCGCCGCACCATGCTCCCGCACCAAACCCATGACCTTGGTGAACCGCGACTCCGGCCCGTCACCGTCCTCGAAGTTCACCGAGTTCACCACCGCACGACCCCCCAGCATCTCCAGCCCCGCCGCCAGAACCGCCGGCTCGGTGGAGTCCAGCATCAACGGCAACGTCGACGCCGTCGCCAAACGAAACGCCAGCTCCCGCATATCGGCCACCCCGTCCCGGCCGACATAATCCACACACACATCCAGCAGATGCGCACCCTCACGCACCTGCGACCTGGCGATCTCCACACACTCCTCCCACCGGCCGGCCAGCATCGCCTCCCGGAACACCCTCGACCCGTTGGCGTTGGTCCGCTCCCCGATCGCCAGATACGACGCGTCCTGCGAGAACGGCACATGCGCATACAACGACGCCGCTCCCCGCACATCGGTCACCCGGCGGGAGGCGGCCTGCCGTCCCGCCACGGCCCGCGCCACCGCGCCGATGTGCTCCGGCGTGGTGCCGCAGCACCCGCCGACCAGCGCCACACCGAACTGCTCGACGAAACCGGCCTGGGCCGCCGCCAGTTCCTCCGGGCCGAGGGGGTACCGCGCGCCGTCGGAGGTCAACTCGGGGAGACCAGCGTTCGGCATGCAGGAGATCGCCACGTCGCAGTGCCGCGCCAGATACCGCAGATGCTCGCTCATCTCCGCCGGACCGGTCGCACAGTTCAGCCCGATCACATCGGCACCCAGCGGCTCGATCACCCCGAGCGCCGCACCGATCTCCGACCCCAGCAACATCGCACCGTTGGTCTCGATCGTCACCTGCACCACGAGCACGACGTCGCGTCCGCTCGCCGCGATGGCCTCGCGCGCGCCGAGCACGGCGGCCTTCACCTGCAAGAGGTCCTGGCAGGTCTCGACGATCAGACCGTCGGCACCACCCTCGATCAACCCCTCGGCGTTCAGCCGATACCCCTCACGCAACACACCAAAGGTCGTATGACCCAGACTCGGCAGCTTGGTCCCCGGCCCCATCGACCCGAGCACATACCGCTGACGACCCGACTCCCGCGACCAATGATCAGCACGCTCGCGCGCGATCCGCGCACCCGCCAGCGACAGCTCACGAATCCGCTCACCGATCTCGTACTCCCCCAAAGCCGCCCAGTTCGCACCGAACGTATTGGTCTCCACCAGATCAGCACCCACCGCCAGATACGCGTCATGCACCCCCGCCACGATGTCGGGCCGCGTCACGTTCAGGATCTCGTTGCAGCCCTCTAGGTTCTGGAAGTCGTCGAGCGACGGGTCGTGCGCCTGGAGCATCGTCCCCATCGCGCCGTCCGCGACGAGGACCCGCCGGGACAACGCCTCACGCAGTGGTGTCATGACGCGGCCTCTCAGACGGCCCGGCGCAGCGCGTCGGCGCGGTCGGTGGACTCCCAGGAGAAGCCCTCGCGGCCGAAGTGGCCGTAGGCGGAGGTGGCCGAGTAGATGGGCCGCAGCAGGTCGAGGTCGCGGATGATGGCGGCCGGACGCAGGTCGAAGACCTCCAGGATGGCCCGCTGGATGGCGTCGACGGCGACCTTCTCGGTGCCGAAGGTCTCCACGAACACCCCCACCGGCTGCGCCTTACCGATGGCGTAGGCCACCTGCACCTCGGCACGGTCGGCCAGGCCCGCCGCGACGACGTTCTTGGCGACCCAGCGCATCGCGTACGCCGCCGACCGGTCGACCTTGGAGGGGTCCTTGCCGGAGAACGCGCCACCGCCGTGCCGCGCCATGCCGCCGTAGGTGTCCACGATGATCTTGCGGCCGGTCAGGCCGGCGTCACCCATCGGGCCGCCGATCTCGAAACGACCGGTCGGGTTGACCAGCAGCCGGTAGCCCTCGGTGTCGAGGGACAGCCCGGCGAGCAGCGGGTCGACCACGTGTTCCTTGATGTCGGGGACGAGCATCTCCTTGAGGTCGATCTCGGCGGCGTGCTGGCTGGAGACCACGACGGTGTCGAGGCGGACCGGACGGTCGCCGTCGTACTCGACGGTGACCTGGGTCTTGCCGTCGGGACGCAGGTACGGCACGGTGCCGTTCTTGCGGACCTCCGACAGCCGCTGCGCGAGCCGGTGCGCGAGCTGGATCGGCAGCGGCATCAGCTCGGGGGTCTCACCGCAGGCGTACCCGAACATCAGGCCCTGGTCGCCGGCGCCTTGACGGTCCAGCTCGTCGTCCGCGCCGTCCTCGCGGTGCTCGTACGCCTCGTCGACGCCTTGCGCGATGTCGGGGGACTGCGCGCCGATGGACACCGACACGCCGCAGGAGGCGCCGTCGAAGCCCTTGTGGGAGGCGTCGTAGCCGATGTCGAGGATGGTCTCGCGGATCAGGCCGGGGATGTCGACGTAGGTCTCGGTGGTGACCTCGCCGGCGACGTGGACCTGGCCGGTGGTGATGAGCGTCTCGACCGCGACGCGGCTTCTCGGGTCGCCCTTGAGCATGGCGTCCAGCACGGCGTCGCTGATCTGGTCGGCGATCTTGTCCGGGTGGCCTTCTGTGACCGACTCGGAAGTGAAAAGGCGGCGGGACATCGTCACTCCTCAGTGTGCTCGTGCGCCGCGAGGCCGGTGGTCCTCGCGAGATGGCGGGCCTCGTCACGCCGGTGGCCGGCGTCCGGGAATCGACAGGGGATCAGGTGGCACGCGGGGAACGGCGGGGTTCGAGGGAAATCCTGAGCGAAAAACAAGGGCCATCGTGCGAGTGGCGCTCACACGATGGCCTTTGCCGCGTGGGGACTTGCTACGAAGCAGACCACCGACCAGAGACACCACCTCATCGTGCAGCTAAAACCGTCGCAACCTCGACGAATTCGATGCTAGGTCGGCCCTGGTGACGGCGGGCACCCCTGCGTTCCCCCTATGGCACGCACCACGCCGGCGGGCCGGGCCGCCGGTGGAGGCGGCGTCCCTTCACGGCACGGATCACAGCACGGACCGTCATCGGTGATGCCGTGGCGATCTCCCGATGGACGGACCGAATTGCCGGAATTATCCGGATGGATGGCCGGTTCATGTCCGTTTGCGTACTTATATGTCAGCCATATTCGACGAACCTTCGGCCTTAGGCAGATGATAGAGCACGACTGCAATACCGCACTCACAGTAATGTGGCTGGTCCCCTCACCTGGCAGGTTGTACTATCCGGGCAATGGACAGGCACCCAGGGGGACCAGAGAAACGCCAGGTGCCACCGTCCAGAGCGTCAGAAAGGCCACGATCGCTCCCCGGGCCGGCCCGCCTGCGGCCGTCCGCCCCGCGTCTCTCATGGTTGCGTGAAGACTTCCGGATCGGTCCGAGGTTTTTGGGCAAGGAGTAAGCAGGTGGAGTTCCGCATTCTGGGGCCACTTGAAGTGCTCGCGCAAGATGTGCGCCTGGACGTCGGTGGGTTGCGGCAGCGCATCACCCTCGCCTTACTCCTCATGGAGGCCGGCCGGGTCGTCACCGTCGACCGGCTCGTGGACGCCATCTACGGCGAGGTGCTCCCGCCGACCTCCAAGGCGCAGGTCCAGATCTGCATCTCCGCGCTGCGCCGCCTGTTCACCGCGCACGGCCGTCCCGGTCTCATCGTCACCCACCCCCGCGGCTACATCCTGGAGGCCGCGGACGACGACACGCTGGACGTCCGCCGTTTCGAGTCCCTGACCACCGAGGCCAAGAGGCACCGCGACGAGGGTGACCGCGAGACCGCCGTGCGGCGGTACCGCGAGGCGCTCGGGCTGTGGCGCGGCGAGGCCATGGCCGGCATCGACAGCAGGCCGGTGCGTGCCGCCGCCAACAGGCTCGCCGAGCACCGCGTCCACACCAACGAGGACTGCCTGCAGCTGGAGCTGGACCTCGGCCGCCACCACGAGCTGGTGGGTGAGCTGACCGCGCTGGTCGCCGAGCACCCGCTGCGCGAGCGGCTGCGCGGTCAGCTCATGCTGGCGCTGTACCGCTCGGGCCGCCAGGCCGACGCGCTGCGCGCCTACCGCGTGGCGCGGGAGACGCTCGTCGAGGAGCTCGGCATCGAGCCCAACGAGCAGCTCCAGCGCCTCGAGTACGCGATCCTGACCGCGGACGAGAGCCTCAACGGGCCCGCGCGGGTGAAGACCATCCCACCGGAGCCGCCGGCCGCGCGTCCGGTCCCCGGTCTGCTCCCCGCCGCGGTGGCCGACTTCACCGGCCGCGCCAAACAGCTCGACGCCATCCAGCGCGAGCTGGCCCTGGCCGCCGAGAACCGCTTCCGCCTGGCTGTGCCGATCATCGTGATCGCCGGTCAGGGGGGGCTCGGCAAGACGACGCTCGCGGTGCACGCCGCGCACACCATCGCCGGCAGCTACCCCGACGGCCAGCTCTTCACCGACCTGCACGGCGGCGGGTACCGGCAGGTCGGCGCCATGCAGGTGCTGGAACGGTTCCTGCGCGCGCTCGGCGTGGCCGGCAGCGACATGCCGGACGGGCTGGAGGAACGCGCCGAGATGTACCGCGCGCTGCTCGCCGACCGGCGCACGCTGATCGTGCTCGACGACGCGGCGCGGGAGAGCCAGGTGACGCCGCTGCTGCCCGGCAACCGCAGCTCCGCGGTGATCATCACGAGCCGCAGCCGCCTGGCCGGGCTACCCGGCGCGATCCAGATCGAGATGGACATCTTCGACAGCGACCAGTCCCTTGAGCTGCTCGGCCGCATCGCGGGGTCCGAACGCGTGATGGCCGAGCCCAGCGAGGCGGCCGAGCTGTCGGAGTTGTGCGGCCGCCTGCCGCTGGCGCTGCGCATCGCCGGCGCGCGCCTGTCGGCCCGCCCCCACTGGAGCATCGACCAGCTCGTCGTCCGGCTCAAGGACGAGACCCGCAGACTGGATGAACTCAAGCACGGCGACATGGGGATACGGGCCAGCATCTCCCTCACCTACGAAAGCGTCGGCGCCGAAGCGCGGCGGCTGTTCCGGCTGCTCGCCGTCCTCGACACCAGCATGTTCTCGTCGTGGCTCGCCGGCGCGCTGCTCGGCGGTTCGCACTTCGACGCGCAGGACCTGCTGGACGAGCTCGCCGACGCGCAGCTCATCGAGACGGCGGGGACGGGGTACGGCGTGCACAGCCAGTACCGCTTCCACGACCTGGTGCGGGTGTTCGCACGTGAGCGCCTCGCCGCCGAGGAGACCGCCGCCGAACGCAAGGCGGCGCTGGAACGCGCGCTCGCCACGCTGCTGTACGTCGCCGAGGCCGCGCACCGCCGGGTGTACGGCGAGGAGTACCTGCAGGTGCACAGCGGCGTGGCCCGCCGGCCGCTGCCGCGCGCGCTGGTGGACCAACTCGTCGCCACCCCCATGGCGTGGTACGAACGCGAACGGCCGCTGCTGGTGTCCGGCATCAGGCAGGCCGCGCGCGCCGGCTTCGCCGAACTGTGCTGGGACCTCGCGGTCAGCGCCGTCACGCTGTTCGAGGCGCGCATCTACCTGGACGACTGGCGCGAGACCCACGAGGTGGCGCTCGCCGCCGTCCGGCACGCCGGCGACCCGCGCGGCCAGGGGGCCATCCTGTACTCGCGGGGCTCGCTGCACATGACCCTCAAGCGGCTCGCCGAGGCGCGGCGTGACTTCGAGGAGGCCATCGAGCTGTTCACCCAGGTCGGTGACGACCTCGGGCTGGCGCTGGTGCTGCGCAACGTCGCGTTCCTCGACCGCATGAGCGGCCGCGCCGACGAGGCGGAGACCCGGTACACGCACGCGCTGGACATCTTCACCCGCACCGGCGACCAGGTCGGCGCGGCCTACGTGCTGCACAACCTGGCGCAGCTGCGGCTCGACGCCGGCGACCCCGAAGGCGCGAGCCGCGTGCTGGCCGAGGCGCTGGCCCTCAGCAGGCGCGGCGGCAGCAGGCGGGTGGAGGCACAGGTGCTGCACCGCATGGGGGACACCTACCTGCAGTGGGACGAGCCGGGTCTCGCGGCCGAGATCTTCGGCACCGCCATCGACATCGTGCGCGACTTCGGCGACCCGATCGGTGAGACGTACGTGCTGTGCGGCCTCGGGGTGGCACAGCTGCGGCTCGGCGAGGTCGCCGAGGCCGACGAGACGCTGCGCCAGGCCGTGCGTCTCGGCCGGGCCTGCGGCGACGGGCTGGCCGAGGGCCGCGCGCTGCTCGGGCTCGGCGAGCTGGCCCTGTCCTGCGACGACAACGCGCACGCCGTCGCGCACATCGAGCAGGCCCTGACCGTGTTCCACACCCTCGGCATCCCCGCCTACGAGGAACGCGCGCGCTGCATGCTCGACCGGGCCCGCGCCGCCACCCGTCCCGGCGGCCTGACCACGGTCGGCGGCGGCTGACCCCCGCGGCACCCCTTACTCCCCCCCATTCCTGCCGCTCAGGAGCGGCAGGTGGCCAACAAAGCGCTCTCGGAGATGCTTGCGGTGTTCACCCCGCCGATACGCTCGTCAGGTGACCACTGCACGTACGAGCGGGACGGCCCCAGGGCCGGCCGGGCCCATGATCAAGTCGATTCTGCCTGACTGCGTGGTGGCCGCCGACCTGTTCGCCGACCCTCCCGACCCACCGCTGTACCCCGAGGAGGACCGGGCGATCGGCGACGCCGACGAGCAGCACCGCGCGGAGTTCGCCACCGCGCGTGTGTGCGCGCACGACGCGCTGCGCAAGCTCGGCATGCGTCCCGGCCCGGTGCCTCCAGGGCTGCGCGGCGAGCCGCAGTGGCCGGCCGGGGTCGTCGGCAGCATCACCCACTGCACCGGCTACCGCGCGGCCGTCGTCGGTGTGGCGTCCAAGGTCGCCACCATCGGCATCGACGCCGAGCGCAACGAACCCCTGGTGGACGGCGTGCTCGACGCGGTGTCGCTCCCCGAGGAACGCGAATCCCTGCGCCGCCTCGCCGCGCGGCACCCGCGTGTGCACTGGGACCGGGTGCTGTGGAGCGCCAAGGAGTCGGTGTACAAGTCGTGGTTCCCGCTCACCAAGCGGTGGCTGGACTTCGAGGACATCATCGTGTCGCTGGACGCGACGCGCGGCGAGTTCTCCGCACGCCTGCGGGTCCCCGGCCCGCGGGTCAACGGCCAGCAGCTGTCCCGCTTCACCGGCCGCTGGCTCGCCGGCCCCGAGCTCATCATCACCGCCATCGTCGTCCCCGCTCCCGCGCGGCGCGGCACCCCCTCGCGCGCCTAGCCCCGGCCGGTCATGACGGCATCGGGGGGATGCGGAACACCTGGACCAGCCGGTCCAGCTCCGTGGGGTCCCCGGTCAGGGTGACCAGGCCCGTGCCGACGGCCTCGGCGGGGGCCAGTTCACCCGCCATGAGGGCACGCAGCTGGGCGCCGGTCTCCACCACCAGGTCGGCCTCCGGCAGCGGGCCCTGGACGACGTCCAGCGTGCCGTCGTCCACGACGGCGGACACCACAAGGTCCCCCAGGCGGAACTCGTAGGACACCCGCAGCCCGGCGGCGGCCTCGGCGTCGAACGTCGAACGCAACGCCATGGTGAGCGAGTCCACGGTGGCGATCTCACCGGGCTCGGGGTCCCCCATCGCCATCGCTCCCCACAGGCCGAGGCGTAGCACGACGTCCTCCAGCGCGTGGCCGTACGGCGTCAGCTCGTAGACCACCGATGTGGCGGGACGGGGCAGGACCCTGCGGTGGACGACGCCGGCGAGCTCAAGCTCCTTGAGACGTGCCGACAGGATGTTGGTGGGGATGCGAGGCAGGCCGCGGCGCAGGTCGGTGAAGCGCCTCGGGCCGACGAGCAGGTCACGCACGATGAGAAGGGCCCAGCGTTCCCCCACTGTCTCCATGGCTCGCGAGAGCCCGCAGAACTGACCGTAACTCCGCCCCGTCATGGATCCGGATTCTAGTTCACGCTTGGCTGGATGCATTACGCTTGCTTTTAACAATCACGGTGCTGTTCCACAACCAGCTCGACAGGAGAGGCGATGGCCGAAAACGAGCCCGTGGCCCCGGTGCCTGCCGGTGAGCCGTCCACGACGCCACGGGTGACAGGCGCGACAGGTCCGGACGACGGCACAGGCACCTACTGGCTCTCGGCCCCGCGCAGGAACGGCAGGACCACCATCGTCCCCGTCCTCGGCGTCTGGCTGGACGGCGCGCTGCACCTCGCCGTGAGCCAGACCATGCACGCGCCGGAACCCCTCGGCGCCACCGCCGACTGTGCCGTCACCACCGACCCCCGAGGCATGGAACTGGTCGTCCGCGGCGTCGCCACCCGCGTACTCGACCCGGCCGCACTGAGCCGCCTCGCCGGCGTCTTCACCGCCAGATACGACTCCCCGTTCACCCTCGACGACACCACCTTCCGCACCGGCGGCGACACCCCCTGCCCCGCCGGCCCCTCCCCGTACGACGTCTACAAGGTCACCCCGACCCCACCCACCCCGTCCGCCAACGCCTCCCCGAGCGGCACCCCCTGGAGTCTCTAGCCCACCCCATCCGCGTCCCCCCAGGCCAGAGCACCCCACACAACCTCCGACCACAGAAACCCCGGCCGCACCCTGACCAGTTCAGGACACCCCCACGGAGCGTCCAGACCACAGACACCCCACCTGCGTCCCCGGCCGGCTCAGCACACCCCCATCGAATGGGTGTTTGAATACTCGCGGTACCATCGGGTGCATGACCGCTGGATTCCAGGCCTCACTGCTGGATCTCGGCGAAGAGCCCGGCCTCGGCCCCCTCGGCGCGACGGTCCGCCGCACCCACCTCACCGACGGCGCGTGGCTCGACCTGCGTCCCGCCTGGCTCACCGGCGCCGACGCGCTGTTCGACCGCCTGTCCCACAAGGTCCCCTGGCACGCCGAGCGCCGCCACATGTACGACCGCATGGTGGCCGTCCCGAGGCTGCTCAAGTTCTACGAGGACCACGAGCCCTTCCCCGACCCCCTGCTCGACCAGGCGATGCGCCTGCTCAACGCGCACTACGCCGGCCACCCCGGCACCCCCTTCCGCACCGCCGGCCTGTGCCTCTACCGCGACGGCCGCGACAGCGTGGCCTGGCACGGCGACCGCATCGGCCGCGGCGCCGTCGAGGACACCATGGTCGCCATCCTCTCCCTCGGCACCCCCCGTCCCCTCCTCCTGCGTCCCCGAGGCGGCGGCCCCTCGATCCGCCACGACCTCGGCCACGGCGACCTCATCGTCATGGGGGGCACCTGCCAGCGCACCTGGGACCACTCCATCCCCAAGCTGACCCGCCCCACCGGCCCGAGAATCAGCATCCAGTTCCGTCCCCACGACGTCCGCTGACCTCACCGTCCACGACCCGTCGCGCCTCCCCCGCACTCACGCCGCCATGCGACGCCAGTGCGCTCACCCGGCACTGACGCTCACCCTGCCGTCGGACACCTCGGCGCAGGCACTGACGCTCACCTGCCGTCGGACACCTGAGCGCCGGCCCCGACGGCATGGGCCCCGGTGGCGGCGGCACGCAGAGCCCGTCTCCCCACCTCACCGCGCACCCCGCCGACCCGCAGCACACGGCCGTCCACATCCACCGCGTACTCATGCCGGTCCCCGCTCACCCGGTACCACCCGACGTCGTCCCGCTCGCACACGACCGGAGCACTCACCCGCTCGGCCCCGTGCACGGGCCGCTCCGGACAGATCCCGTCACTGAAGGCCCCCCGGTCGACCGCGAACCACACCTGACCCCCCCGAGGCGACAGGTAGAACGCCTGGAACCCGTCCTCGTGGTACACACTCACCGACGGCCCCACCAGCCGGAACCCCGGCGCGTCCACCTCGAACACCATCTCAGGCGCCACCCCCTGAGCCCGGACCGAGTCCAGCTGCACCGGAGTGAGCCTCCCCGGCCCCACCCCACCACACCCCGCCAGCCCGAATGCCAATGCCACCAGCACGATCCCCCGAACTCTCACCCTCTCACTGTCGCGCAGCCCCGTCCCCCGCTCACCCGCTTTACCGCACCCCAGGCGAGCCTTTGCCTCCCACATGGCAGCCCAGTCCGTCATACACGAGAACGCGAACGGCTCCCCCTGAGCCAGGGGGAGCCGTTCGCGTTAACGCGACACCGTCAGTCGTCGTCCTGGTCGTCGTCCCGGTCGTCGTCGTCACTGTGACCGCCACCCGGACCACTGTGGTCGTCGTCGTCCACCTCCTGCTTCACAATCGCACCGGTGGCCGCGTCGATGTCGAACTCGTGCTCGGTCCCGTCAGGAGCGTCCACCTCGACGTCCCAGACCTGCTTCCCGTGCTCGTTCTCCAACTCGGTGGACGTCACCCGTCCCCCCGCCACCTTGCCGAGCGCCGTACGCTCCGCCTCCTCCCGGGAGACCTTGGGCTCCGCGGCCGGACTCGCCGCCGGCGACGCCACCCCGCCATCGTCCTCAGGCGACGCCGAAGCGGACGGAGCGACCTCCCCATCACGCCGGTCCTCGGTCGGCGAAGCAGCGGGAGACGGACTGAAGTCGGCCGCCGCCAGCGCCGTACCGCCGCCGATCACCAGCAGGGTCGCGGTGGCGAGACCAGCGATTATCTTGGACTTGGTCATCCGAATCTCCGTAACGCTCGATCCTCAGTGCTTGACGGTTCCAAGACTGCGCCGACCCCCGATAGCGCGACGCTGCACCGTCCCTAACGCCGGGTTAACGCGCAGCACTAGCGATATGTGGCTCAATGCGCTTGCTCGGCCACAGCCGGTGAGGCACAATTGAGCTTGTCGCATCCTCTGGGGTGCGGAAGTAGAGGCCGGGTTACCGAGGGATATCGGGTGCCCGGCCTTCGCGCTGTCCAGTCAGTCCAGACAGATCACGCGGACTTGACCGGCGAGCGCGTCGAAGTACCGCGGCTCTCCGTCCAGCCACCACGTCGTGGCCCCCACGACGGTGTCCGCAGCCCACAGCAACGGCTCGTGAAACGGCGACTCCCAGCTCACCTTCATGGTCAGCGAGACACGACGCGACCGGCGCAGGCTGGTGAGGAGGCTCCGGTCAAGCCGGTCTTCGGTGCAGCGGCTCTCCAGGACCACCGTTTCGACACCTGACATGTCGAGTTCTTGTAGTAGACGTTCCAGACAGAGCCGCCTGGCCCGTTCGTGCCGGACGCTCCTGTCATGGATGCGTACGGTCACGATGCCGCACAGAGGAAGCTTCGCCACCGTCTCTGCGATGTGGAGTCGGTGCGGCGACGACTCATCGCGCCAATGCAGACGGCCTCGCTTACCCATTCGCAGAGATTCGAGAGTCGTCCGGATGTCGTCGTGGTCGGCGGAGTCGATGATCACGGCGGCCATCGCGTAGACGCTGTCGTCGTCGGGACGGCGACGCAGGCTCTCGTCAACAAAGGCGGTAAGCACTGCGTAAACATAGCGTCACTTAATGTTATCATGCTTGGAGTTACGTGATCAAAAGTGGGGCACCGGTCCGAGGCGGAGCGATTGTCTCTCAGGCAGAGCCAGGAGGCAGCACGAGACCGGTCGCAAGGGGAATCAAGTCGGAGTCTGGTGGCCGAACTCCACGGTGACGGTGGCGCCTCCGTCGGGGCTGGTGGTGAGGGTGGCGGAGCCGCCGGAGCGTTCGGCGGTGCGGCGGACGATGTCGAGGCCGAGGCCTGTTGAGGAGCGGCCGCTGACGCCGCGGCGCAGGGCTCCGGGGTGGGGGAAGCCGGGGCCGTCGTCGGCCACGGTGAGGATGGCGCCGCCGCCTTCGCGGGGGGTGAGGGTCACGGTGAAGGCGGTGGCTTCGGGGGTGTGAGCGAAGACGTTCTCCAGGAGCGCGTCCACGCAGGCGGTCAGGGGTTCCTCGCCGACGCCGACGATCAGGGGTGGGGGGGCGAGGTGGCGGGTGACGGGACGGTCCTGGTCGCTGGCGAGCATCGACCAGTGGTGGACGCGTGCGGCGACGACCTCTGCGGCGTCGCATTCGCCGGGTTCGTCGTGGCGGGAGCGGCGGGCCTCTTGGATGACCTGGGTGACCATGCGTTCCATGGCGTCCACGGCGGCGCCGACACGGGTCGCCTGCTCGCTCGGCGGCAGTGCCTCGGCTTCCAGGCGGAGCACCGTCAGGGGGGTGCGGAGCTGGTGCGACAGGTCGGCGACGGCTTCGCGTTCCTGGGCCAGCAGGACGCGGATGCGGCGGGCCAGGTGGTTGAGCGCGCCGGCCACCTGGCGGAGTTCCTTCGGGCCTTCGGCGGGAGCGCGTGCGGTGAGGTCACCGGCGGCGAGGCGGTGCGAGACACCGGCCATGCCGGCGATGAGGCGGATCTGCGACCGCGCGAGACGATCGGCGACGACCAGGCTGACGACCAGCACACCGGTGCCGACCAGCGCGAGGATCAGCCAGGCGCGGCGCACACCACGGGTGAGCTCGGCGTCGGTGACGAACGTGCGGATGACGGCCGCGCCGGCGGAAGGCCCGGTGACGGCGACGACGATCTCCCGGCCGCCGTCGGCCTGCGCGGTGAGGCTACGTCCGGTGAACGCCAGCCGTACCGCGTCGGACCGCTCCGCCGGGGCCCCGAGCGCGGACCCGTCCGACAGGAACACCGTCAAGGGGTAACCACCGGAGCTGTTGGCCTGCTGCACCGCCAGCCCCAGCGCCGCAGGCGACCCGGCCGACACCACAGGCACCAGCGACTGCGCACGCACGAGCGCGTCGGCGGTGGCGCGATCCCCGGCCAGCATCAGCGCCAGCACCGCCAACGGCACCACGAACGCCACCAACGCGAGCGACACCATGGACCCGACGAGAACGAGCAGACGCCGTCTCATCCCACGGCCCTGCCAGGCTCACGCCGACGCGTACTCCTGGGTCCACCGATCTCGCATCGACGCCGTCTCATGCTCCCGGGTCCACCAGTTTCACGCCGACGCCGCGCACGGCGCGGATGTAGCGGGGGTCCTGGGCCGACTCGCCGAGTTTGTTGCGGAGCCAGGACAGGTGGACGTCCACGGTCTTGTCGGCGCCGCCGTACGGCATGCGCCACACCTCGGTCATCAGCTCGCGCTTGGTGACCACCTGGTCGGGCCGCGCCGCGAGGTAGTGCAGCAGGTCGAACTCCTTGGGCCGCAGGTCGAGCACCCGTCCCGCCAGCGTGACCTCCCTGGCGCGCGGGTCGACCCGCAGCTCCCCCACCGTGTACGGCCGTGCCGCGTCGCCGTCCTCGCTCTGCAGGCGCCGCAGCACGGCCCGGATCCGCGCGTCGAGCTGCACGGCCCCGAACGGCTTGACGACGTAGTCGTCGGCGCCGGCGTCCAGGACCCGCGCGATCTCACGTTCGTCGTCCCGCGCGGTCGCCACGATGAGCGGCACGGCACTGACCGCGCGCAGCATGCGGATCACCTCGTACCCGTCGATGTCCGGCAGCCCGAGGTCCAGGACCACGAGGTCCGGCCGGTCGTCCACGGCCATCCGCAACCCCGCCATGCCGGTCATGGCGGACGTCACGCCGTGTCCGCGCTCACTCAGGGCCCGCATGAGCGCGGACCGCACCGCGGCGTCGTCCTCAACGAGCAGTAGCTGTGCCATCGCCCCAACAGTAAACGCACTCCGCCGTCCCTTCCCCCGCCGTATCCGGCGTTGAGGTGCCGTTAGGACAGATTTAGGACTCCTCGTGGCACTGTAGGCAGTGTGAAACGTGGCCCCCTGCTCGCGACCCTCGGCTGGTTCACCGCCGCCACCCTCACCACCGCGACCACCACGTGGGCCATCACCCTCCTCGGCCAGGGCCTCAGCGAACCGGTCGTCTCCCCCATGTCGGCGTCCCAGATCGCTCAAGCCCTCGCCACCGCCACCCCGGCGACCCCACCCGGCGCGACGACCCCACCCACGACCACTCGGACCCCCACCCCCGAGCCGTCCTCCTCTCAACCCGGCCGCGCCTTCACCACCCAAGGCGGCACCGTCGTCGCCACCTGCACCGCCGGCCGTCCCACCCTCCTTGCCTGGAGCCCGGCCCAGGGCTACAAGACCGACGACGTGAACGACCACTCCGGCCACGAGGTCTCCGTGGAGTTCGAGTCCGAGACCGTCAAGATCGAGATACGGATCACCTGTACCGCCGGCGTCCCGTCGATGACCACCAAGGTCGAACGCGACTAGCGCCTGTCCCGTGGATCACGTGATCCACGCGAGGCTCGACCTGGGGTGTTCGAAACCCGGTTGCGGCCCTCATCCGGTTGACCCATGCTGACGGCCATGCTGATCAGAGAGGCGACGCCGCAGGACTGGCCCGGAATGTGGCACTTCATGGAAGCCATCGTGCGGGCCGGTGAGACGTTCTCCTGGGATCGGAGCACCAGCGAAGCCCAGGCCAGGCACATGTGGTTCCCTGAGCCGCCGGGCCGCACCTTCGTCGCCGTGGACGCGGACGGCACCGTCCTCGGCACCGCCAACAGCGTCCGCAATCATCGCGGCGGCGCCGCGCACATCTCCAGCGCCAGCTTCATGGTCGATCCGAACCACTCCGGCCGGGGAGTCGGCCGAGCCCTCGGCGAACATGTCCTGGACCAGGCACGCAAGGACGACTTCCGAGCGATGCAGTTCAACGCCGTGGTGGAGACCAACACCCGTGCAGTCGCACTGTGGAGGTCACTCGGCTTCGACGTGATGACCACCCTCCCGGAAGGTTTCCACCACCCGCTTCACGGCTATGTCGGACTCCACATCATGTACCGGCGGCTTTAGGTCACCGCGCACGAGGAGCCGGTCCCGTCCGATCCGGCCACCGAACCACAGGTACCAGCCACGGGGACGAACCACCGGCCACAGGGAAAGAAACCAGCATGGCCTCATCGCTGACCGCTCTCGGCCTGGACATCCCCGTCCTGGCCGCCCCGATGGCCGGGGGTCCCAGCACCCCCGCGCTGGTCATGGCGGCGGCCCGCGCAGGCGGCCTCGGTTTCCTCGCCGGCGGTTACAAGACCGCCGCCGCGCTGGCCGGCCAGATCACCGAGGTGCGCTCCACCGGCGTGCCTTTCGGCGTCAACCTGTTCGTCCCGAACCCCGTCCCCGTCGACCCCGAGGCCTTCCACCGCTACGCACGCGAGATCGCCCCGGACGCCGAGCCGTACGGCGTGGACGTCCTAGGCGCCGCCATCGTCGAGGACGACGACCACTGGCAGGACAAACTCGACCTCCTCCTGTCCACCCCCGTACCGGTCGTGAGCTTCACCTTCGGCATCCCCGCCAGTACGGTGATCGCCGCTCTCCGTACCGCCGGAACCGTCGTCGTCCAAACCGTCACGTCCCCGCAAGAGGCCCGCCAGGCCTCCGAGGCAGGCGCCGACATGCTGGCCGTCCAGTCCTCGGCCGCAGGCGGCCACTCCGCCACCCTGACCCCCGGCCGCATCCCACCCCCCACCCCCCTGACCGACCTGCTGCGCCAGGTACGCCACGCCGTACCCACCCCGCTGATCGCCGCCGGCGGCCTCGCCACCCCCGACGCCGTCGCCGCCGCGCTACAGACCGACGCCACAGCCGTGATGGTCGGCACGGCCCTCCTACGCGCGGAAGAAGCCGGCACCTCCCATCCTCACAAGAAGGCCCTGGCCGACCCATCCCGCCGAACAACCACAGTGACCAGAGCCTTCACCGGCCGCCCCGCCAGATCTCTCACGAACACCTTCACCGACCACCACACCGCCACGGCACCCCCCGGCTACCCCGCCGTCCACCACCTGACCAGCCCTCTACGCAAAGCCGCCACCGCCGCCGGCGACCCCGAACTGATCAACCTCTGGGCCGGCACCGGTCACCGCCGCACCACCGCGGAACCCACCGCGCGAATACTGCGCCGACTGACTTCCTGATCCGCGTTCGGCCGGGGGTGTCGCTCCAGGCTGGACAGACCCGGTTGAGGCGTCACCGGTGATGGCCGCGTCCAGGAGGGCCTGCGCGGTCGCCTTGACGGTGTCGGCTGCCTGCTCGTGGGTGTAGCCGGCGATGTCGAGGAGCCAGACGAGTGTCTCGATGCCCGTCGCTGAGCGGATCGCGACGGCGAGCCGGTGGATGTCGACGTGCGGATGGCTGTCTCGCAGTGGTGTCAGGGCCTCGGCGATCCAGCCGATGGCGCGTCCCTGGCGCAGGACCGGCTGGTGGGCATCGGGTTCCAGCGACAGCCGCAGCGAGGTGCGCAGTTGCGGTTCCCAGGTGAAGTTGTACCGGGTGAACGCGGTCATGAGCGCGTCGAGACGTTGCTTCGGATCTACGGGTGCGTCGGGGGGCAGCAGGCTGTCCGGCGAGATGGTGGGCCGAGCCGCGAGAAGCAGGCTGCGTTGGTTGGGGAAGTAACGGTAGGCGGTGGTGCGGGAGATCCCGGCTCGTTGAGCGGCGTCCTCGACCTTGGGGGTGTGTCCGGCGGCGAGCAGGTCTTGGGTGGCGGCGACGAGCGCGTGCCGGGTGCGCGACTTCTGCGCTGTCCGGCCGGTCGACTCGTAGGGCGTCGTCACGTCGTCATGGTACCGTAGTCCCATATGGGACTGGAGTCCCACGAACGTGCGCGGAGGCGGCGATGAACCCCCACGACCCGACTGTCACCGACCCGGACTTCTACAAGGTCATATTCGAGAACGAGCGGGTGCGGGTCCTGGAGTACCGCGACGAACCCGGTGACCACACCCATGTACACCGGCACCCGGACAGCGTGATGGTGACACTGAGCGCCTTCCGACGCCGCGTCGCCGCCGGCGGACGCGACGTCGAGGTCGAACTGAAGGCCGGCGAAGCCCGGTGGGTGGGGGCGCAGGAGCACACCGGCGAGAACATCGGCGACACCGCCACACACAGCATCTTCGTCGAACTGAAGGAACCGGCACCCGCCAGCGCACCGGCTGCCGACGTCCCCCTGGGCCCCGGCGCTCCGTAACGACCGAGACGACAAGCCGGCCGGCCCACTCCGCACCGGACGCATCACGACGCGGCGCGACGCCGGCCACCGATCGCGGTTGCCGACCAGCGAGGTCAACCCGGCCCACGAAGCAGATCCGCAGGTCGCCGCGCGGCCGAATTCGTGGGCTGGGTGCAACTTTCAGGCCGCCCTCTTGATCCGCGGCCGAGTCGTTGCGGGACGGCCAAGGCTTGACCAGGAGATCCACCACGTCAGGGGACCGGATTTCTTGGTCCCGCCTGGCCGCCCCGTCCTCCACGCGACCGCGGTGCCTTGACTCGCGTGAAGCATCCGGTCAGGCTCCTCGATTGTTGACCGCTGGATCGATTGACGGGAGCGTCGATGATGGGTGCTCGACGGCGGCGGAAGCTGCGATCGGCCACAACACTCGGCGTAGCGGCGTCACTCGTGGCGGGGACGCTGACCGTCCAGGCGGCCCTGGACCCGGCTGTGGCCGCAGCGGGCCCCACGTTGTCGGTGAACCTGTCCGCCGCACGGCACGCGATCAGCCCGGACATCTACGGCATGAACGGCGCCGACCCGGCGTTCGCCGTCGAGATCGGTCTCCCGGTGGCGCGCTGGGGCGGCAACGCGAGCACGCGGTACAACTTCAAGAACCACACCTACAACACCGGAAGCGACTGGTACTTCGAGAACATCGTCGCCGGGCCCGCGAACACGGTCGAGGCGTTCGTCGAGACCAACCGGGACCGCGGCACCAAACAGGTCGTCACCGTGCCGATGAGCGGGTGGGTGGCCAAGGACTCGCCGGACCAGCACCCGTTCGCCTGCGGATTCCCTGCCAGCCGGTTCCCCGCTCAGGACGGATTCGACACCTGGGACGCCGGCTGCGGCAACGGCAGGCTCAACAACGCGAACCTCACCGGTGCGGTGCCCGAGGACACCTCGATCCCGGTGGACGCCTCGTTCGACGGCGAGATGGTGTCGCATCTCGTTAGCCAGTTCGGCAAGGCGTCCCGCGGCGGCGTGTCGATCTACGAGCTCGACAACGAGCCGGTGCTGTGGAATTCCACGCACCGCGACGTGCACCCCGAGCCGGTCTCGTACGACGAACTCGGCAGCAAGAGCACCGCGACCGCCGCGGCCATCAAGGCCGCCGACCCGACCGCCGCGGTGCTCGGCCCGTCCGGCTGGGGCTACTGCGAGTGGGTCGCGTCCGGGGTGGACGGATGCGCGCCAGGAGCCGACGCGGCCGCGCACGGCGGGCTCAACCTGTCGCAGTGGTTCCTGAAGAACATGAAGGACTACAGCGACGCGCACGGCGGCAAGCGCATGCTCAACTACTTCGACCAGCACTACTACCCGCAGATCAACGGCGGGAAGGACCCCGAGTCCAACGCGTGGCGGCTACGTTCCACGCGTTCGCTGTGGGACCCGACGTACGTCGAGGAGTCCTGGATCGGCCCCACAGGCGTGAACGCGCCGCCGCTGCAGTTCATCCGCAAGATGAAGCAGTGGATCGCGCAGTACTACCCCGGCACGAAGACCGCGATCACCGAGTACAACTGGGGCGCGCTGGACGACATCAACGGCGCACTGACGCAGGCCGACGTTCTCGGCATCTTCGGCCGCGAGGGTCTCGACCTCGCGACCATCTGGGGCGAACCCCAGCCGACACAACCCGGCGCCTACGCGTTCCGGATGTACCGCAACTACGACGGCGCGGGGAGCCGGTTCGGCGACGTGAGCGTGTCAGCGACCAGCAGCGACCAAGGTCAGCTCGCGGTGTACGGGGCACAGCGCTCACGCGACAAGGCACTGACCCTGATGGTCATCAACAAGACCGGCGGTGAACTGACCTCACCGTTGTCGATCGCCGGCCTGCACGGCAACACCACGGCGCAGCGTTTCACCTACAGCCCGGCCGATCTCAACTCGATCGTGCGCGGTCAGGATCTCAGGGCGCACCAGGGCCGGGTCAATGCGACGTACCCGGCGAATTCGATCACCCTGCTGGTCTTTCCGGCGCATCGGCGCTGATGGTTCCCGGGAGGGAACGGCCCTGGCCGGCCGACCGCTGATGGTTCCCAGGAGGGAGCGGCCCTGACCGGCCGACCCCTCCCGGCCCGGACGCGCAACCACGTCGCTGCGTACTTGTCTGTCCACGTACTCTCTCGTGCCGTCATCTCGCCTTCCCGCTCAGGACCGGCAAGGCGGCGCCACTGGAACAAGGTGCGGGACCTTTCGGATCTCCTCTGCCGACGTCGCCTCGCCGACGGCCGGTTGTCGGCGATACTGCGGACGTGGAATACGTGTCCAGAGTGCCGCGGCCGCCGCTGGACGGGCTCATCGACGACCTTTACTACCTGGAGGGTGCGCCGCCGTATGCCCGGCTGACGCTGCCGCCGATGCCGGCGGCGTTGCTCATCGTCAACCTCGGCGCGCCGTTCCGCATCCGCGCCGGCACCGACCTCGAGACAGCCGAGTACGCCGACGGCTGCGTGATCACTATGCCCACCCGTGCCTTCGAGTTCGGCTATCCACCGGGCACCCGGTCCGTCGGCGTGCACTTCAAGCCGTGGGGGCCGGCCCCGTTCCTGCCGATGCCCGCGGGAGAGCTGTGTGACCGGCCGGTGACGGTGGAGCAGGTCTGGGGTCGGCCCGCCACTGCTGAGCTCCGAGACCGACTTGCCTCGGCGGCCGGACCGCACGAGATGCTGACCCTGCTAGAGGAGGAACTGATGCGACGGCTGGCCGAGACCGCCGGCCTGGGGCTGGTCCGCCATACGAGCAGCGTCATCGCGGCGACCGGCGGGACGGTGGCGATCGGCGACCTGAGCGCGGCAGCCGGTGTCAGCAGCACTCATCTGGCACAGCGGTTCAAGCAGCTCATCGGCGTCACACCGAAGCGGCTGGCCCGCACCTACCGCTTCGCCGCCACCGTGTTGTCGATCGACCCCGCCGGCCCGATCGACTGGGGCGACCTCGCCGGTGCCGCGGGCTACTTCGACCAGGCCCACTTCGGCCACGAGTTCCGAGCGTTCACCGGGCTCACGCCGACCCGGTACATCGAAGTCCGACGGCGGTTCCTGCGCGAGCATCCCGGCCACGCGCTGGACGGCTGGCCCCTGCCGTCCGATTGATTTCCTACAAGAGCGACAGCCGACGGCACGCTAATTTGGGGCACCCCGAAGCAGAGGAGAGCCCCGTGGGCAAGGTGGTCATGTACAGCTCGGTGTCGGTGGACGGTTTCATCGCGGACGAGAACGACCAGCCCGGGCCGCTGTTCGACTGGCTGTCCAGCGGTGACGTCCCGCTGGACGACAGCGGCGCGCTGAAGGTGTCAAAGCCGTCCTACGACTACACCCGGGCCTACTGGGACCAGATCGCCGTCACGATCGTCGGCCGCCACGTCTTCGACCTGACCGACGGCTGGGACGGGAAGCCGCCGAGCGGCATCGACCACGTCGTCGTCGTATCGCACCGGCCGATGCCCGAGAACTGGGACCCCGAAGCGCCGTTCCACTTCGTCGACGGCGTCGAGGCAGCCGTCGCCAAGGCGCAGGAACTCGCGGGTGACCGCATGGTCGAGGTCGCCGCCGGCGACGTCGGCGGCCAGGTGCTCGCCGCGGGCCTGATCGACGAGGTGCGCATGGACGTCGTGCCCGTCGTGTTCGGATCCGGCAAGCGCTACTTCGGGCCGGTCGACGCGCAGCACCTGCTGGAGGATCCTGACGTGGCGATCCAGGGCAACCGGGTACTTCACCTGCGCTACCAGGTGCGCCGTTGATCGATCCGAGCGGGCACGCGAAGAGGTTCACTGCGAACGGTGGCGGCGTGGACCAGCGACCGGAACCGGACGTACGGTCGTGCCTGCCTGGCCGGTGTCCTAAGCGTGTACTGATCCGGCGAGTTCCAGGAGCGCACGACGAAGCCAAGGCGCTGAATCCGACGGTCGCGTGCAGGGCCCGGCCGCATCTACCTGCCGGTTCCACCGGAGCCGACCCCGCCTGGCCATCCGCCGTCGGCGCGTGCGTGCTCTCCGCGTCTGACGAGCAGCCCGGGCACGTGGCCGGATGTGTTCAGTCCAGTGTGGTGATCGGCGTAGTTCGTTTGAACAGTCGCAGAAGCCGGGCCACGGTTTCGCGGTCGCCTTGCATGGTGGCGTCGACGGCCGAGATCCTGCCCGGGGGTCATCTCGTCGCGCTCAGCCGACCAGAAAGAGCTGGCCGACGCCGTGGACGGGTGATGTGTCCGTCTCGCCATCGCCGTCCCTCTGAAAGGTGGTCACCCCTCGCCTGCCGATCGTCCGCGGGGTAAGCTCACGATGATTATTTCATCGTCCGATGAGTTATCTGCGGAAGGATGTGGTGAGACATGCGCAGGACGCCTGCGGCCGTCGGGAGTGCGGTGTTCTTTGCCCTGGCGCCCGGCGGTGTGGCTGGGTTCGGGCCGTGGTGGGTCACCCGCTGGCGGATGGCGAATCTGCCCGAAGGGCTCTCGTGGGCCGCCGTCCCGCTTCGGGTGGTCGGGGTGGTGCTCGTCCTTGCGGGGGGCGCCGTGCTGGTCGACGCCTTCGTCCGCTTCGTGGCCGAGGGGTTCGGTACCCCCGCACCCGTCGCACCTCCCGAGCATCTCGTGGTCGGCGGACTGTACCGGCATGTTCGCAACCCCATGTATGTAGGAGTGCTCGCGGCCATCGTCGGCCAGGCGCTCCTGCTCGCCCGGTCCGAGTTGCTCTGGTACGCCGCCATCGCGTTCGTCGCGGTCTTCTGCTTCGTGCGGCTGTACGAGGAGCCGACCCTGCGCCGGAGCTTCGGCGCCGAGTACGAGGAGTACCGTGCGGCCGTCCCCGGCTGGTGGCCCCGGCTGCGTCCATGGGTCAGGACATCCAGCGGCTGACCGGCCCTCTAAGAGTAAGCTCAGCCTCCCTCTACCGGTAGAGAGCGAGCGAGTGTCCGTTGTCCAGTGCGTATCTCGGATAGCCGCTGGTGGAAGCGGCTGTGGCGGTTCTGGTCGAGGTTGAGCGGCAGTACCAACGACCTGATGAGCTCCGCCTCGAGCGTCCAGGGGCTAGCCACGGCGGCCCAGACGACATAGGCGTGCCGAGCCATCCAATCAGTCAGCCGGGCCTCCCCCTCGTGGCCGAAGGTCATGCGCTTGCCACTGCCCACCCGACGCAGACCGATCCCCAGCTCGTCCGCAAGGAGACAGCCGAGGGTAAGGCGCAGGGTGGAACCCTCCGCATTGCCGCGGTAGTGGTACCGGACCCGGCTGCGGATGGTCTGCCGGCTCGGAGCCCGTCCGTTCGTCGGCGGCGCTTTCGGCGAAATGCCGACGTAGAGCAGCACGGCACCGTGCCACTCATGGCAGCCGTCGAGCGGCACCCCGGGCGGCGGCGACGTGAAGTACCAGGCATAGACACCGGCCGCCGCCGGCATGGGGCAGTCCCGGGCCCGGATCTCCTCGGCACCGTAAAGCCGGTCAGGACGAAGCAGGGCGTCTTCCGGCGTCACAGGCAGCTCCCACCAGTTTTTCCCTCAAGGCCCTGCATTGCCCGATCTCGGGATCATTTGATCACGAATCAGAAGAGTACGCGCAAGGTCCCGCTACGGGATGTACGCAACGATCTTCGTCCTCGCGGAGACCAGTGCTACGAGAGAGTGGGTCGGCGACGGCCTGGTCACAGCTGAGATGATCAACAGGGAGTAGTCGATGTTTCCGGCCAGCGCATCCACGCGCCCCCAGCATGTGGTCGGCGCCCGGGCCGTCTGCTGCTTGGTCAGGGGGCTGGTCCTGGTCCGCCTACGCAAAGGCGAGACATTCGCCGAGGCCGGTGCACGACATCAACGCCGCCAGGATCTAGGGCATCCCGCGCCGCTTACAGACCGCAGGACTGGCCGCCTTGGCGGACAAGGACTACATCGGCGCAGGTGAGCATATACACGTGCCGTACCGCGGCAAGGACAAACCCGCCGGGCGAAAGCAGGCCAACTCCTCCCGCGTCAAGCTACGCGCACCCGGCGAGCGGGCCAACGCACTGCTGAAGACCTGGCGGATCCTCGCAAACTCCGCTGCCGCCCTCACAGCGCAGGTCAGCTCGTCAAAGCCATCCCCGTGCTACAGCTCAAAGAAGCAGGATGAAAAGCGTTCGCGGAAAATTCCAGGCGACCTCGCAAAGCAGAACAAATAACATAAACAACATTCGGAAATCACTAGACCGACGAAGGATCTCGTCCTCGTGCCGTATGTTGACCACATGTCATGACCGGCCCCATCATTCACGTCTCCCCGCGACCGGTGATATCGCCGGTCCGGCCGTTCTCTTCCGCGCACGGCCAGGAGACGAGGGCCGATGCCCATTCATGCGGGAGGTACGGTGGAACCGTCGCCGCTGCGCCGAGCACGCCTCGCGCGCAACTGGACACTGGAGAACCTCGTCGAGGAGATGGATCGGCGTAGCCGAAACGGCCATTCGGGTGTCACACCGAGCATGGTGAGCGGCTGGGAGCGAGGTAGGCACACCACTAGCGTCGGTCACCGCAAAACGCTCTGCGACATCTACCGGTTACCCGCCGACGTTCTCTTCGCGCACCAGGACGAACGGCTCGGACGAGGCGTGCCCCGGCTGCTGGCGGGTCACCTCTGCCTGCGGCAAGCCATCGTGGCCACCGTCGCCGAAGCGCGGGAGTGGCTGGTGGTGATGGGATCGCGGGCACGGGACACGAACTACCTCGGTGCGATCGAGACGGCGCTGGAGCGGCATCCGGCGCTGGTCTGCTACCGGGTACTGTATGGGCCGCCGCACCACCAGATACTCAAGGATCACCTGCTGAGGTTGCTGGAGCTCCGTGATCCCGGCGACCGTAGTCTCGGAGTCAAGACACTGCACCTGGGGATCGTGGAGGACCCGATGGCGCCGGAGCGATTCTTCACCGCATGCGAGCGGCAGGCGGTCGTGCCGATCCCCAGTCTGACATCGCATGAGGCGTTCGACTCCGGCGTGGGGCTGGGCAGAGCGGAAGCCGTGCGGTTGCTGGATCACGGTCGCCAGGCGTACGCGGCCTCCCGGCGCATCGAGACGCGCAAGCACATCGATGGCCTGCCGGTGGTGCGCGGGCCAGGTGAGCGGCCATGAGTGGTGAGCCGGAGATCGCGGCCGCTCTGCACATGGCCGACGAGGACCACGACGCGGTGGTCGCCCTGACCCGTGAACTGGTACGCATCCCCAGCCGCGGCGGTGTCGACTCGTATGAGCCGGTGCTGGAGCACACCATGGCCTGGCTGGCCGCTCACGGCCTACGACCGCGCAAGCTGACCGGGGCCGGGCCGCAAGGGACGACGGTCGCGGTGGTGTGCGAGGTGTCCGGCGTCCATACGGGTCCGCGGTACGTGCTCGATGCCTGCCTGGACACGGCCCCCTACGGCGACGAGGCAGCCTGGACCTACCCGCCGTCCTCCGGCGAGATCACCGATGGGTGGCTACACGGCCGAGGCAGCGCCGACTCCAAAGTAGGCGCGGCGATCTTCGCGCACGTCCTCGCTCGCCTCAACGAGGACCGGCGTGCTCTCCACGGCGGCGTACTGCTCCTGCTGGACGTCGATGAGCACACCGGCGGTTTCGGGGGAGCGAAAGCATACTTCGAGGGCCCTGCCGCACTCGGGCAGGTGGACGGCGTCATGATCGGCTACCCAGGCATCGAGCACGTCGTGGTCGGCGGTCGTGGCGTGCTGCGGGCCAGCGTCCACGTGCACGGAGTGGCCGGCCACTCAGGTGGCAGCAAGGTCACCCCGTCGGCGATCGCCAAGGCCGCCGACCTCGTGACCGTGCTCGGCCGCGCCGAGCTACCCGGCAGTGGCGGCCCGGAATTCCCGCCGGCGGCGAAGCTGACCGTGACGGCGATCAATGGCGGTGAGGGCTTCTCGCTCACCCCTGACCTGTGCACGCTCAACGTGGACATCCGCCTCACCCCCGCGATGGACGATCGTGCCGCGGAAGATCTGCTGCGCGGCTGCGTCGCGACTGTAGACACGGCCTGGCCCGGCACCCGGCCCTCATCCCTGGAGATCACCACCCGCTGGCCGCCGTACCGGCTGGGTGAGGACTCCCAGGTGGGACGCGCGCTGCTCGGGGCCGCCGCGAAGGCCGGGCTGGCTCCCGAGGCCAAAGTGGCCGGACCGTCCAACATCGGGAACTACCTGGCGGGGCTGGGGGTGGAGGCCACGGCCGGGTTCGGTGTCGACTACGTCGGACTGCACGCCACAGATGAGCGGATCCGACTCGGCTCGATTCCACCAGTGCAGGCCACCTACCACCACGCGCTGCTCACCCTGCTCAAACCCCGTGGCAATCACCACTGACCTGCGAGAACACCGGCTTTGCCGACAACCGGACGACAAGCGCACGATAAAGGGCCGCCAGCCGGCGCGCTGGCGGCCCGCACGCTCTCGGGGGATGGTGGTCTGCGCGGAAGCCGATCGGCTTCCGGCGGTCCGGAGAGGGGAGAGTCAGCTCATGGCGACGAACGCGGCAGGCGCTCCGTGGGGGACGCGGCTGGTCACCGACCGGCTCGCCGTCGATCCCGCGTGGTACGCGCGGGTGACGCTGGACCCGTCCACGCAGACAGCACGTTACTTCGACCACGGGGGCCGGCCCATCGAGATGGGCGAGCACGGCACCAACCGGTCCAGGAACACGGCCTCCATGTCGGGTGGCGGGGACGGGAACACCCCGCAGCCGCAGACGACGGACGACAACACCACCGACTACGAGTCCGACTGACCACGATGGCTTCCCTCGTTCTGGTCGTCACCGCGCTGGAGGACGTCACCGCCGACATGGTCATCAATGCGCTGAATCGGCGCGCTGTGCCGGTGGCCCGGATCGATCCGGCCGACATCGGACCTGGCCTGCTGTTCGACGCCTGTCTCGATCCCGCGGCACCGGCATGGCGTGGACGTCTGCGTACGACCAGTCGCGAGGTGGAGCTGGAGGAGGTGGCGGCGGTGTACCACCGTCGCCCCACCCCGTACTCCGCTCGTTTCGCTCACCTCCCGCGGCAACAGTGCGACTTCGCCACCGCCGAGGCCCGGCACGGGCTCGGCGGAGTCCTGAACGACCTGCATGGTGCGAGGTACGTCAACCACCCCGCCGCCGTCACCCGCGCCGACTTCAAGCCCGCGCAACTCCAAGCCGCCGTTCACTCGGGACTGACGATCCCGCCGACCCTGGTCACCAACGATGTCGAAGCCGCGCGTGAGTTCGCCACCCGGCACAGCCGCGTGGTTGACAAGACCTTCCGCGGCCTGCCTCCAGACCAGAGCGGACACGCCGGAGCCATCTGGACGCAACGTGTCGACCCTGGCACTTTCGACGACTCCCTTTCGGTGACCGCGCACCTCTTTCAGGCCGAGGTACCCAAGGTCGCCGACGTGCGGGTGACCGTGGCGGGCCCCCGCCTGTTCGCGCAGCGGATCACCGCACCGGCCGGGACCGTGGACTGGCGCCGCGGCGACTGGAACGAACTCGTCCACACACCCATCGCCGTGCCGGCGTCGGTCGAGGTCGCGCTGCACGGCTACCTGGACGGCTTCGGCCTGGTCTTCGGCTGCTTCGACTTCGCGCTCATCGGCGAAGAAAACGACCCCCGGCACTGGGTATGGCTTGAATGCAACCCGAACGGTCAGTGGGGCTGGTTACCCGGCGCCGATCAGACAGCCGAGACATTCGCCGACGTCCTCAGCGGAGAGGAGCCGGCATCGTGACCACGTACGGCGACGGCGAGAACGACGCGGTGCGCCTGCGCGAGGCGATGGTCGAGGTGCTCGCCGCACAGGGTGCCGTGGACGACCCCGGATGGCGGGCCGCGGCCGGAAAGGCGCCACGGCACCGGTTCGTCCCCGGCTTCTATCTGCCTGCCGACCGCCCTGACGAACAAGGACTGACGCTCTGGGAGCCGGTCACCGCCGAACTGGACCGAAGCCGGTGGCTGAGAGCCGCCTACTCCGACGTCACTTTGATCACACAGTTCGACGGTGACGAACCGGACTGGAAACACCCCGTCACGCGGCATGGTGGCACCCCCACCTCCTCGTCCACCCTGCCGTCCCTCGTCGCACGCATGTGGGCCGACGCCGACGTGCGGCCAGGACACACGACATTGGAGATCGGCACGGGAACGGGCTACTCCACCGCACTGGCCTGCGAACGTCTCGGCTCCACGGACGTGACCTCCATCGAGGTCGACAGCAGACGGCTCGACCAGGCGGCGTCCGCGCTGTACGACTGCGGCTACACCCCCACCCTCGCAGTGGCCGACGGGCTGTACGGCTACTGGCCAGAAGCACCGTTCGACCGGATCGTCGCCGCCTGCTCCTTCCGCACCGTCCCACCCGCGCTGATCGCTCAGACCCGCCCCGGCGGAAAGATCCTGCTCACCCTGAGCGGCTGGCTATACGGCTACGCGCGTGTCCTGCTGACGGTCGCAGCCGACGGCACAGCAGAGGGCCCGTTGCTCGGCGGCACCGTCTCTTTCATGTCCGCCCGCACCCACGCCGCACCACCCTTCGGCAACCCGGCCCACTGGACCACCAGCCTGCCGCGCACCTCCCGCACCGCCACCCATGGCCCAGAACGCATCACCGCCGCCACCCCTGAGGCGTTCCATCTGCGATTCCTCGCACAGTGCGCCGTCCCCGGCGCGCAGATGGTCACGATCGCCGGCGCGGTTCACCTGACCGACGTCCTCACCGGCTCAGCCGCCACCCTCACACCCGTGGACGGCACCTGGCAGGTACGGGAAAGCGGACCGATCAACCTATGGGAGCAGATCGAAACCGTCCTCAGCGCGTATGACTCAGCGGGCTGTCCAGACCTGGAGTCCTTCCACCTGCACATCACCCACGACAAACAGCGCCTTCGGCAGCCACACATGCCGGACCTGTCGTTGCCAGGCGCGTGTTGCTAGATCCCGGCGCCGACCAGCCGTTTCCGCATTCAGCTAGTTCCGCAGATCAGACAGAAGGCCCGGGCAGCGTAAAGCAACTCAATCGCCAAGATCGTCGGTATGTGCGAACGTCTTCATCACCAGGCGGGCCTTGACCTGCCGAAGCATTTCGAACGGGGTCACACGCTTCACCGCCAGACCTGAGCAGGCGTCAGGGATCTCAATGGGCTTGCTGGAGTTCCCTGCCGTTTCGTGGGTGACAACGATGTGTCCGTGAGCCTGTGCGTGCGCGACGAGGTAGTTCTCTTTTTGTCGGCCACGGCGGCGGCACGCACCGTGGCGGCGCGTGGTCGGATGCGGCATGGTTCAGTCGCACCGGGCCTCCTGGTAGACGGCGCGGTGGGAGGTGGGGGGGTCGGGGGGGTTGTGGGGGTCGAGGGTTAGCCAGACGACGCAGCCGGTGGTGTCCTTGAGGAAGCCCCAGCGGTGGGAAAGGTTGCGGACGAGGTGGATGCCACGGCCGGACTCGGTGAGGGGGTCTGGCTGGGGGCGGCAGAGGCAGGGGGAGGTGGGGGCTCCCTGGTCGGCGACTTTGAGGTGGATCACGGCGTCCCAGTCGATCAGGACGGTGGCGTGGAGTTCGGTGGAGGTGGTGTGGAGGACGGCGTTGGTGAGGAGTTCGGAGAGGAGGAGGACGGCGTCGTCGCGGCGGGGGTGGTCGCCGAGGATCTTCCGCAGCCATCGCCTGCCTTCGGCGGCGGAGGTCTCGGCGCCGGGGAAGACGGCTGATTCCTCCCGCCTTCCGGAGGAATAGATACGCATTTGACCGGTTTCCTTCCGTGGGGGATCTCGACCTCCTCAGGGAACCGCTGGGCCGGTGTGTCGCGTGGATATCTCGGTTGACATTCGGCCTGTCTTTTCCGAGCGAACGGGCTTTCCTTTTTCCTACGGTCGGCTACTTTCTGTGTGGACGACATCACTGGAGGTATCCGTGGTCAGGCAGTGCACCCCCTTCGCTCAGGCCTGCGCCGATCGCGGCTGGGAGCGGCCCGCCGTGTTCCTGGCCGCGTTCACCCAGGCCGCGCACCTGATCGGCGAGCAGGTCGCGTTGACCGACCGCCAGTTCCGCCGCTGGTGCCTCGCCGATCCGCCGCGTCCCCGGCCGAGGGCCTGGCGTGTCCTGCACGCCATGTTCGGGTTCAGCCCGGCGGAACTCGGTTTCCCGCCGCCGCCGTATGGTGAAACTACTTCCGGCGTGTTTCTTATATCAGGTGAAACGGAGGAAACGGATGTGAAGCGACGTACATTCGTGACCAGTACGGTCGGCACCGTGGCCGGTGTCGCGTTTGGTTCCTTCACTCCCCCGGAAAACGTGGGAATGCAGCATGTGTCGCAATTGCGGCTGGAGCTGCGCGCCTTGCGGCTGATGGGGGACGCTCACGGCGGGGACGACGTGCGGCCGCTGGCGGCACGGCTCCTCGCGCGGATCCGCCGGGTCATCGAGACCAGCGGCTACCCCGACTCGATCGGCCTCCAGCTCCGGCGGCTGGCTGGTGACGCCGCCAACCGATGCGCGTACGTCCACTTCGACGCCTGCGACCATCAGGCGGCCCGGCAGTACTGGGGTGAGGCGCTCACCATCGGCACCACGCTGGACGACGACCAGATCAAGACCCAGGCGCTCACCATGCTGGCGCTCCAGGCCAACTACATCGATCAACCGCGGCACGCTCTGGACTTCCTCGCCGCGGCGCAGCGGCACGCGCGGTCGCTCAAGTCGCCGGTACTGGACTCGATCATCGCGAGCCGTGAGGCGCACGCGTACGGAACCATGGGAGACCACACCACGGCCCGCGCGCGGCTGGCTCACGCGATGCGACTGATGGACGGCCCCATGCACAACCGTCCCGAATGGACCGCGTTCTACGACCGGGCCGAGCTGGAGTGCTACCAGGCGACAATCGACGCGGCGGCCGGAAACCACAAGGCAGCGGCCTCCTACTACCGCGCCTCCATCGCGCATGTCGGCGCGTCCTATGGCAGGAACCGCGCCGTGCGGCAGTTCAGCCTCGCCAACAACTTGGCGCACGCAGGAGAAGCCGACGAGGCGGCGGCCACGGCCATGACAGGACTCGAACAGCTCCGCGAAGTGTCCTCGGGACGGGTGAGAGTCCGCACGATCGCCGTGCGCGACACTCTGGCCTCGATCGACGCCAAGAGCACCCGGGAGGCCACAGAGGCCTTGACCCGGCACCTCACCTAGCCGGGCCCGCTTGGTCCGCGCCAGGCCGGAGCCGATACCGGCACGGTAACGGCGGATGTAGGCGTCGACGGCTCGCCTCTAAAGTGGTCCGTTCGCCACTCATCCCCCAGGAAGTGTCACATGGCCCGTGCGTACCGTTTAGCTGTCCCAGCGCTGTTCGTCACCGCTGTTTATGCCGTCGTGGTGGTGATCGCCGCCGTTGTCGCGCTGACCACCGGCGACCTCCTCGCTTTGTCGTACCTGACACTGTTCACGCGAGTGGAACAAGGCATCGAGGCGACGTTGGCCAACGTAGGTGCGCTGATCATGGCGGGTGCGCTGTGGGCCTGGGCACTGTGGCAGGTTCTGCGTGGGCCGGCGACAGGGCCGTCCGCAGAACTCGACCGGGCCGCACGTCGGCTGCGTGCGGCATTGTACGTCGCGACGGCGACCGTGCTGCTCACCTCGTTCGTGCCGTCCTGGCCCTGGTGGACGACGGTGCCCCACGACCTGGCGAGCTGCGCGGTCATGGTGCTGTTCCGGCCGGTGCTGGGTCGCGAACTGGGGCCTGCTCATCAGGCGTGGATCGGGGATGTGCTGGCGATCGGAGGCTACGGTGGCGCCGCTGTCATGGACATCCTGGACGCCTTCGGTCTGCGAGTCCCTCTCGAGGTGTCGTGGATCTTCGCGCTGGCGGGCCTGATCTGGCTGGTGCTGGTCCTGCGAGCGCAGTGGCACGATAACCGCTGGCAGCGGGCCACCGTCCTGTACGGCATCGCGGCGCTGGTGGTGCCGATGGTGCTGGTGCTGATCTATCCGCTGCTCGCGATCGCGGCGAAGGTCTACATCGACGCCACAGCGGCCACCGCAGCTTTGATGTTCATCTGGCTGGCCCGCTCGGCCCACGAGCTCACCAGCCCTGCCGCTCCTCGCACATCGACCGGAATGTCGAGGAGTTCGATTGAATCGGGTGATGTGCCTGAAGTGTCGCAGTAGCATCGCGGGATGCTTATGCGTCGTGTCGCCGTTGTGGTGGTCATGGGTCTGGCGGGTGTGCTGGTGCCGGTGGGGGCTCAGGGGGCCGTTGCGGCGGGGCCGGGGAATCCTGCGGGGCGGGTCACGGTGCCGGCGGACGGTCGGGCTGTGGATTCGTCTCGGCCGGATCGGGTGGTGGGGAACGGGACCGCGGCGAGTTGTACGTCGGCGGCTGTGGTGGCGGCGGTGGCGAAGGGTGGGGTGATCCGGTTCTCTTGTGGGGTTCGGCCGGTGACGATCGTGATGAAGGCGACGGCGAAGGTGCGGAACACCAGTAAGAGGGTGGTGCTGGACGGTGGGGGGAAGGTGACGTTGAGCGGTGAGGGTAAGCGGCGGATTCTTTATATGAACACGTGCGACAAGGCGCAGGTGTGGACGACCTCTCACTGTGACGATCAGCAGTGGCCGCAGCTCACGGTGCAGAACATGCGGTTCGCGGACGGGAACGCGACCGGGGAGCGGGCCGAGGGTGGCGGGGGTGGGGCCATCTTCGTGCGCGGGGGTCGGGTGAAGGTGGTGAACTCGGCTTTTGTTCGAAATCGATGTGACGCCACTGGGCCTGATGTGGGTGGGGCTGCGGTTCGGGTGCTCGATCAGTGGAGGGATCTGCCGGTTTATGTGGTGAAGAGTACGTTCGGGGGGGCTGCGGGGCTCGGTGGGGTGTGTTCGAACGGGGGTGCGTTGAGCAGCATCGGGGTGTCGTGGGTGGTGTTGAACAGTGTGTTCACGCACAACAAGGCGGTCGGACGGGGGGCCAATCCGGCGCGGGGTGGTACGCCTGGTGGGGGTAGTGGCGGTGCGATCTACACCGATGGGAACCGGTTCACGGTGCGGATCGCGGGGTCTGTGGTGTCGGACAACACGGCACGGGAGGGTGGCGGGGCCGTCTTCTTCGTGAGCAACGACCGTACGGGGACGTTGCGGATCGAGCAGTCGACGTTCCGGCGCAACCGCAGCGCCGGGTTCGAGACGAAGGGGTTCCCCGGCATCTTCTTCCTCGGTGCGGGACGGCCGCAGGTGGTGTCCTCTTCACTGAGGTGACGGGACGGGCCTTGGCGTACCGGGCCGGGGTCTGAGGTCATCGGCCAGGTTCTGAAAGTGACCGGCCGGGTTTCTGATGTGGTCGGCCGGGTTTCTGATGTGGTCGGTCGGGGTCCGAGAAGGCCGGAGGTGCCGCCTCCATCAACCGCTTCGGCTCCGGGGGAACGACTCACACAGCGCGAGGACCTGGACGCCGAGCATTCCGCTTTGAGGTGGACGGTCGGGTCTTTGGTGAGTGGTCACGTTCTGGGGGCTCCGGCGTCGCGGTGGATGCGGACAAAGAGGATGATGCGGTGTATTCGTTTGCTTGTCGCGAGGCTTGCCGGCGGTCGGGGACGGTGTCGGGGAGAGCCGGCGGCGGGTCTGCACGCGGTGGGAGAGGGTGGGGATGGACGACACGACGTTCTGGGATGACGCGGACCGGTTGCTGATCCGGTACGGAGGAGCGTTCACGCCGCGGGTCATCGAGCGGGCCGCTGGTGCGTATGTCTTCGATCGGCAGGGTCGAGCGATTCTCGACTTCACGTCGGGGCAGATGAGTGCGATTCTCGGGCACGCGCATCCGGAGATCGTGGCGACGGTGTCGGCCGCGGTCGCTTCGCTGGATCATCTGTTCAGCGGCATGCTCAGTGAGCCGGTGGTGGAGCTCGCGCGCAGGCTCACGGCGACTCTGCCTTCCGAGCTCGGCAAGATGGTGCTGCTGACCACGGGAGCGGAGGCGAACGAGGCGGCGATCAAGATGGCGAAGCTCGCCACGGGTCGCTTCGAGATCGTGTCGTTCGACCGGTCCTGGCACGGCATGACGCAGGGGGCCGCGGCGGCGACGTTCTCCGCCGGACGGCGTGGCTACGGGCCTCCGATGCCGGGGAACCTCGCGTTGCCGGCGCCGAACGCCTACCGGTCGCCGTTCCGGAACCCCGACGGGTCGTACGACTGGGAGGCCGAGCTCGGGTACGGCTTCGATCTGGTCGATCGGCAGTCTTCGGGGAGTCTCGCGGCCTGTCTGATCGAGCCGATTCTGTCGTCAGGCGGGATCATCGATCTGCCTGACGGGTATCTGCGCCGCCTCAAGGAGATGTGTGAGGAACGCGGCATGCTGCTCATCCTGGACGAGGCGCAGACCGCGCTCGGCCGTACCGGGATGATGTACGCGTTCGAGCGAGACGGGGTCACACCGGACATTCTGACGTTGTCGAAGACGCTGGGGGCCGGGCTGCCGGTGGCGGCGGTCGTCACGAGTGCCGGGATCGAGCAGGTCTGTCACGAACGGGGTTTCCTCTTCTACACGACCCATGTCTCCGATCCCTTGGCGGCCTCCGTCGCGCTGACGGTGCTCGACGTCATCGAACGCGAGAAGCTGGTGCGGCGTGCCGCGACGCTCGGCGCCGGGCTCACCGAGCGGCTGGCGGCGCTTCGCGACGAGTACGAGGTGGTGGGGGACGTGCGGGGCCGCGGGCTGTTGCAGGGGGTCGAGCTGGTGGAGGACAAGAAGAGCAAAGCGCCGGCGGACGCGCTCGGTAAGGCGGTCACGTCGGCCTGCCTCGAACGCGGACTGCACATGAACATCGTCCAGTTGCCGGGGATGGGGGGCATCTTCCGGATCGCGCCGCCGCTCACCATCAGCGAGGACGAGCTGAACAGCGGCGTGGACATCCTGGAGGCGGCCATCAAGGCGGTGCTTCCGCAGCGGCCGTGAGCCGTGCGGCGGGATCCGGCCCGAGCGTTCGTTCCGAGGTGAACGGCCGGTTCTGTCGGTGCGGGAGGCTACGGTCGCGGGTGTGAGTACGGTCGAGTCTCCCGTCACCGCCGCCGATGTGCGGCGCGTGGCCATGTCGTTGCCGCGCACCGTCGAGCGGCTGGTGCGTGATCGCGTCAAGTTCAATGTGGGACGCATCGTGTACTGCACGTTGTCCCGTGACGAGACGCTCATGGGGTGCGGGTTCCCCAAGGAGGAGCGCGAAGCGGCGGTCGCGGCCGAGCCGGACAAGTTCCTGCTGCCGAAGGGTGGCGACATGCGGTACCACTGGATCGTGGTTCGCCTGTCGGCTCTCGGCGAGGACGAGTTACGTGAGCTCGTCACCGACGCGTGGCGCATGGCGGCGCCGAAGCGCGTGCGGGCCGCGTACGACCAGGAGCACGCCGAGGCGTGACGGGGCCCGGTGACATCCCGAGGTGACGAGCGTGTCAGTGATGTCGCCGCGGTGATGGCCCCCGGCGGGGCATCCGCACGGTTCGCCGGCGCTGTTCTCCCCTGTGGCATCGCCGTAGCCGCACCTAGGCGGATATGAAGAGGCGACCGGCCCGCGGACCTGCTTCGATGGGGCCATGGAACATTCCCGCCTTCTGCGTCACCTAGAGGACGAGTTCACCTTGCTGCGGGCCGCCATCGGCGCGGCCGACCTCGCCTCCCGGGTGCCGTCGTGCCCTGAGTGGACCGCGGCCGACCTGGCGCAGCATGTCGCGTACGTCTATCTGCACAAGGCCGAGTGCATCCGGCTCGGCGCGTTCCCCGACCCGTGGCCGCCGGAGACGGTCCACCCGGGGTCGGTGGCTCTCCTCGACGAGATGTACGGCGCGCTGACGGAGCAGTTCGCCGCGCATTCCCCTGAGGACCACGCGGCCACCTGGCACGAACCCGACCAGACGGTGGGTTTCTGGATCCGGCGGATGACGCAGGAGACCGTCGTCCACCGGGTGGACGCCGAGCTGGCGGCCGGTGTCGCCGTCTCCCCCGTCTCCGCCGACCTGGCCTTCGACGGCGTCGAGGAGATGCTGACCCTGTTCATGGGGTACGGCAGCACCGTCTGGCGCGACGACTACGGCACCCTGCTCGACTCCCCCGACGAGCGTCCCGTCATCGTGTCCACCGGCCACCACGCCTGGTCCGTGGCCCCCACCCCCAAAGGCGTCGAGGTGCGCGAGGCCCGCTCCGGTTTCGACGGTGACGCGCTGGTCAGCGGGGACGCCGAGCCGCTGCTGCTGTGGCTGTGGAACCGCGGCGGCGGCGATGCGGTCCGCACCGCCGGGGACCCGGCGCTGCTGGCGCAGTTCCAGGCGCTGCGGGTGGCCGCCACGCAGTGATCACAGGGACTCGTACAGCGTGATGTGACGTTCGGCGGCGGCTCGCCAGGTGTGGCGGGTCGCCAGGTCGTGGCCGGCGGTACGGCGGGGTGGGTCGGGGGTGGTCATGGCCGTGTGCATGGCGTCGGCGAAGTCGCGGGGGGTCGTGGCGAAGTGCGCGGCGGGGGTGAAGACCTCACGGAAGACGGCGAGGTCGCGGGTGACCAGGGGGACGCCTGCCGCCAGGGCCTCCATGGCGGCGAGGCCGAAGCCTTCCTTGAGGGACGGGAAGGCGAAGACGGCGGCGGAGGCGACGAGGCCGGGGAGGTCGTCGTGGCCGACGCGGCCGAGGACGACGGGGTCGAGGCCGAGTGCGGCGGCGCGGTCGTCCCAGGTGGCGCGGTAGTCGCGGTAGTCGAACAGGGTCTCGCCGCCGGCGATGACGAGGCGCAGGTCAGGGTCGGCACCGGTGAGCAGCGCGTAGGCCTCCAGGAGGTCCATGGAGCCTTTGCGGGGTTCGATGCCGCCGACGGTGAGGACGTACCGGCCGAAGCGCGCACGCCAGCGGGGGTCGGGGTGGCGGGCCGCTTCGGCGAAGCGCTCGGCCTCGACGCCGTTGGGGATGACGGTGGCGGCGATGTCCCAGCCGGCGGCCAGTTCACGGGCCACGGCGGTGGAGACGCAGATGTGGGTGTGCGGCCGGGAGATGGCGCGTTCGTGGCAGGCGACCAGTTCGGGGGTGGTGAAGTGGTCGATGTGGTGGACGGTGCGCACGCAGTCGTCGGCGGCGTTGGCGGTGATGCAGTCCTGCGCGTGCACGACGTCGTAGCCGTCGGGACGGAACGCGGCGCGCATGGCGGCGATGGAGCGCAGCACGCGGTCGCCGACGCTTTCGCCGGGGATGTCGCGGAACGGCACGATGACCTGCCGTACGGCCGGGTCGACGGCGCGGAAGAAGCCGCCGTCGCCGCCGCGGGCCAGCGTCCAGACCGTCACGTCCTGTCCGGCGGCGGCCAGGGCCTCGGCGAGGCTGAGGGTGTGCACGACGCCGCCGCGCGGCTTGGTCGAGTACGTCAGCAGCGCGATCCTCACCGGTGGCCCCCTGGACGCGGCTCGCTCGGGTTGGTGGAGTACGTCAGCGGCGCGATCCTCACCGGTAGCTCCCCGGTCGTAGTTCGCTCAGGTGGTCGAGGACGCGGCGGGCTCTGGCGATCTCCTCCTTGACGTCCAGTTCGGCGACCGCCAGGCCCGCTTTGGACCAGGTACGTGCGAGGATCTCGCCGCCGGGGCCGACGACCTTGGCCTGGCCGAGGAAACGCATGCCTCCCATGGCGCCGGTCTGGTTGGAGGAGGCGAGGACGACCTGGTTCTCGGCGGCGCGGGCCTGGTCGTACAGGTCGAACAGGCGGGACTGGCGGTCCTGGGTCATGCGGGGTGCGCGGTTGGTGATGCTGGTGGGCCACGCCGACAGGCACGCGAGGATCTCGGCGCCGTCGAGGGCCAGGGAGCGTGCCGACTCGGGGAAGGTCTTGTCGTAGTCGATGAGCATGCCGACACGGCCGACAGGGGTGTCGAAGGCGTCGAAGCGGTCGCCTGGCGCGTAGGCGGTGATCTCTCCTGCGGGGAGGTGGACCTTGCGGTGGCGGCCGAGTACGCCGTCGCCGGTGAGGCAGACCGCGGCGTTGTAGCGGTCCTGGCCTGCGGCTTCGCAGTAGCCGGCGCAGACGACCATTTCTCCTGCCAGGCCTGCCAGCCGTTTGAAGATCGGGTCGGCGGGGTCGAGGGCCGGGGGGAGCGCGTCGGGGTCGGGGTGGCGGAGGTCGGCCAGGTAGCCGCCGAGGGTGGCGTCGGGGAGGACGAGGAGTGCGGCGCCTTCGGCTCGCGCGTCGGCGATGAGTTTCGCGATTCTTTGAAGGTCGAACTCCAGGTCCCGGCCGAAGTGCGCGGACGCCGCCGCTATGCGGACCACCGGGTCAGGCTCCTGGTGCCGGGGTCACCGCCGGGAAGGCAGTCATCACGGATATGTCGGTGGAGTGGTAGGCAGAGGGACGGCGGTCGCGTAGGTGGCCCATGGAGCGGCGGGCCGTGGCGAGGGTTCGCGGCACGTCCAGTTCGGCTGTCGCCATGCCTTGGGTCACCCCGGTACGGGACAGGATCTCGCCGCCTGGGCCGACGATCTTGGCGCTGCCGACGAAGCGGAGGGTGCCGAAGGTGCCGGACTGGTTGGCCGAGAGCCAGACGACCTGGTTCTCCAGGGCCCGGGTCTGGTCGAACAGGTCGAAACGCCGGGTCCAGCGGTCGTCGGCCAGGTCGGGGGCCGGGTCGGTGCGGCTCGCGGGCCACGCCGAGGAACAGACCACTATCTCGGCGCCGTCCAGGGCCAGGGTGCGTGCCGACTCGGGGAACGCCTTGTCGTAGCAGATCATCATGCCGAGCCTGCCGACCGGCGTGTCGAACGCCGCGAAGCCGTCACCGGCCGCGAACAGCGCGTCCTCACTGAGGGGTTGGTGCACTTTTCTGTGCAGGCCGAGTGTCCCGTCGCCGGTCACGCAGACCACGCTGTTGTACCGCCGGTCGCCTGCCGCCTCGCAGAACCCCGCGCACACCACCATGTCTTTCGCGATCGCCGCGAGCCGCCGTATCTCCGGCCCGTCCGGGTCGAGCGCCGGTGGTACGTCGGAAGGGTCGCCGTCCATGCTGTGCAGGTAGCCGCCGATGCATGCCTCCGGCAGCGCCAGCAGTCGTACCCCGTCGGCCCTTGCGGCCTCCACCAGTTGTTCTATGCGTGCGAAACACCTCTCGACGTCCCGGTCGAACGGCGCCGCCACAGCGGCCATGCGAATCATCATCGTCCAGCCCTTCTCGTCGAACCTCGAACGTTCACCGGCTGAACCGCCGGGCCGAGGCCGGTGGCGGGGGTGGGGAGGGCTTCGGTCAGTTCGCCGTCGGGCCAGCGGAGGTGGATGCCAGGGGTACTTGTCAGTTCGCCGCAGACCGCGCTTGCCGCCGGGGTCTCCGGGAGGCCGGGGTGGGATGGGGGGGCTGTGGTGAGCATGGCGAAGCCGGGGAAGCAGGTGAGCCAGTCGGCCATGGTGGTGTTCGGGGGGTGGGGGATCTTGGCGACGTCGAGGACGGCGCCGCAGGCGGAGGCTTCGGCGAGCATTCCCAGAGTGCCTGCGACGCCGGCCATGGAGACGTCTTTGGCGGCGGCGGGCTGGGCTTCGGCCACGGCGTTCAGCATCGCCTGGAGTTCTGGGGTGGTGCGGGTTGTCGTGGAGTCCCATTGGCGGCCGGTGTAGCCGGGACGCCAACCGCCGGAGAGGTCGGCGGTGAGGGTGACGTGGTGGCCGGGGTGGCCGCCGCCGCCGGGGACGGGGTTGGCGGTGCGGCCCAGTGCGGTCACGGCGAGGGCCGCGGGGACGCCTAGTTGGGTGTGGCCGCCGAGGATGGGGACGTCGTACGCTTCGGCGGCGCGGCGGAGGCCGGTCAGGACGCGGGTGGCGGCGGTGGTGTCCTTGGCGGCGACGGCGTCGAGGATGCCTACGGGGGTGGCACCCATGGCGGACAGGTCGTTGAGGTTGACGAGGACCGAGCACCAGCCGGCCCATTCGGGGTCGCGTTCCACCATGGCGGGGAGGATGGCGTCGCAGGCGGCGACGAGGTCGCTGCCGGGGACAGGGGCGGCGTCGTCGCCGACGAAGCCGGGGCCGCCGGGGGCCAGACCGGCGAGGAGCGGGCCGAGGGGGTGTTTGGTGGCGGCGACGAGTGCGGCGATGCGGCCGACGGGGTGACGCATGAGGACGTGGGGACGGCCGGCGACGGTGACGGGACGGATGGTCCGCCAGCCGAGGCGCGCGAAGAGGCGTTCGGCGCGGGCCTGCACGGTGGCTTCGAAGCGGAGTGCTCCTGCGGCTTCGGCGCGTGCGCAGGCGGCGCGGATCAGTGCGGGGCCGACACCGGCGCCGCCGCGGTCGGTGGGACGGACGATGAGCCGGCCGCCGTGCCACCAGCCGATGTCGGGGCCGTCGGCGGCCGGGCCGAGCCGCACGCCGCCGATCACGATGCCGGTGCGGTCCCTGGCGACGAGGACCACGGTGCGGGGGTCGTCGTCCCTGTCGTCGAGGTCGTGGCCGGGGAACAGGCCTTGTTCGTCGACGAACACCTCGCGGCGCAGCCTCCGGTAGGCGGCGGTCCCGGCCGCGTCCGCCTCCTCGATCATGAAGTACGGCGGCGCGCCGCCGAGGAGCACGTCGCAGACGGGTCCGCGGGAGGCGTCGGGGAGGCCGGAGAGCAGTGCGAACAGGTCGGCGTCAGGGTGCATGGTCAGCCCTCCACAGGGGGTGGGGCCGTGCAGGCGTCGGGGTGCATGGTCAGCCGCCTGCGGCAGGTAGGGCCGAGCAGGCGCCGCAGGCGGCGCAACCGGCCTGCTGGTCGGCCCCGGTCATGCCGGCTTCGCCGAGGAGGGCCGCGACGCGTACGGTGATGTCCCGCATCGTGGCGGGGTCGGGGGGGACGGCGCCGGCGCGGGTGGCGAGGGAGCCTTTCAACGGACGGAAGGGGACGACGAAGGGGTAGACGCCGCGGTCGATCAGGCGTGCGGCGCCTGCGACAAGTTCGTCGGGATCCTCACCCAGGCCCACCAGCAGGTAGGTGGAGACGCGGTTGCGGCCGAAGACGCGGACCGCTTCGTCCCAGGCCTCCTCGTAGACGGTCAGGGGAACGGTCGCCTTGCCGGGGGTCCAGGCGCGGCGGACGTCCTCGTCCAAGGACTCGGCGTGGATGCCGATGGCGGTGGCGCCGGACTCGTGGAGGACGGTGAGCCACGCCAGGTCGGCGGGGGGTTCGCACTGGACCTGGATCGGCAGGCCGGGGACGGCGCGCAGGACGGCGCGGACGGCGCGGGACAGGACGCGTGCGCCGCGGTCGGGGCCGGTGGTGGTGCCGGTGGTCATGACCATCTGCCGTACGCCGTCGAGCCGGACCGCGGCCTCGGCGACCTCGGCGAGCTGCTCGGGGGTCTTGGCGGCCACGGTCGCACCGGCCCGCAGGGACTCCTCCACCGTGCAGAACCGGCAGCGGTCGGCCTCGCCGTACCGGATGCAGGTCTGCACCACGGTGGTGGCGAGCACACCGGAGCCGTGCAGTTTGGCGATCTTTTCGTACGGCACTCCGTCCGCGGTGGCCAGGTCGTAGAAACGGGGCCTGGCCACCGGCGTGACGGGGACGCCGAGGTCGGTGTCGCCGAGCCACAGGCTGCCGTCGCGGACGACGTACGGGCTCGCCGGGTCGATGGGGATCGCGGCTTGCGCGCCGCCGAACAGCAGATGGCCGTCGTCGCTCGGGCCCGCGCCGCCGGAGCGGCGCACCGGCGCGTCCACCCGGACACCCCTGATGGCCACGTCGACCCTGGTACCGACACTCACGCGTGACCTCCTAGAACATGTAGGTCGAGTTGATGATCGCGCCTTTGCGGCCGTAGTGGATCAAGGCGTCCTGGACGTCGAGCGGGTGGGTCGGGATGACGCCTTCGATGAGGTCCTCCTCGCGCGCGCCGTGGAGCGACAGGCCGAAGCGGCAGCAGTAGACCTTGCCGCCTTCCTCGATGAACGTCTTCAGCGAGTTGTTGATGTTGTGCTCGCCGGGGAACGCGGAGTTGCCGGTGGTGGGGAAACCGCGGGTGGCGAGGCAGTTGAGGGAGCCGGGGCCGTAGAAGTAGATGGCCGACTCGAAGCCTTTGCGCAGCGCGCGGGTGGCCTGGAGGATCGCGACGAAGCTGACCGACGACTCGTGCGCGATGCCGTGCACCAGCGTGAAGTAGCTCTCGCCGTTCTCGGCCTGGTAGTCGGGGAACACCTTGGTGCCGCCGTACAGGCTGGAGCCCTCGGGCAGCGACGGGTGCGGGATCTCGGTGAGGCTCTGCTTCTCCAGGTCGGTCAGTTCCGGCATGGTGCGGTGCTCCTTGAGTGTGTCTTTCCGGGGGGACCCCGGCGGGGTGGTCGGATCAGGCGTAGAGCTTTTCGAAGGTGTCGCGGAAGATGAGGCGTGCGAGTTCGCCGTCGCCGACGGCGGCGCCGAGGCGGGCCCGTTCCCCGGTGTAGTCGCCCCACGGTTCGTCGCTGGCGAACAGCACCCGGTCGTGGCCGGCGCCGCGGCGGTCGATCTCGGCGGCGAGCCAGCGGGGGGTGAAGCCGATGGCCCACGACAGGTCGGTGTAGACGCGCTTGCCGGCGTCGATCCAGTCGAAGAACCGCGACCCGGCGAGCTTGATGTGGCCGCTCATGCCGCCGCCGAAGTGCACCAGGTGGACGGCGACGTCGCCGGCGTACCAGTCGACGAGGTGGCCGACCTCGTCGATGTCGGACGCGGCGCCTGGCGAGGTGTGCACGTGGACGACCAGGTCGTGTTCGCGCGCGGCGGCGAAGATGCGGTCCAGCAGGGGCCGGCACGCCGGGTCGGTGGGCCGTCCGCCGAGCAGGAAGCTGAGCTTGAGGGCCCGCACGCCGCGTTCCCCGGCGAGTCGCAGTGCCTCCTCGGTACGGCCGGCGTCCTGCGGCCGCGGGGACACCCACAGGCCGCAGCGGACGCGGTCGTCGGCCGCGGCGGCCTCGAGGACCAGTTCGTTGAAGCCGAACGCCACGTCGGGGTCGGGGACGCCGTAGTTGGGGAGCACGAGAGCGCGTTCTGTGCCTTCGGCGTACAGGTCGGCCATGAGGTGCGCGACGGTGGCGCGCGCGGTGACGTCCGGCTTGACCGGGGGGCCGCCGTAGAAGGGGTAGGCGGGGAGTACGCCGAGGTGGCGGTGCGCGTCGAAGACCATGGTCACGTCCCCAGCAGTTCGGGGTGGACGAAGTAGGAGTGGCCGTTCGCGGCGGTGGCCGGCTGCGGTGAGCCGATGTGCCTGGCGAGGTGCTCGGCGTCGGCGGCGACACCGGAGAAACGGCCCGAGCCCCAGGTGTGCAGCCACGGCAGGCCGAGGAAGTACAGGCCGGGTGCGCGGGTGACGCCGCGGTGGTGGACGGGGTAGCCGGTGCCGTCGAACACCGGGACCCTGATCCAGCGGTAGTCGCGCCGGAAGCCGGTGGACCAGACGACGGCGGCGATCCGCCCGGCGTCCAGGTGCTCGGGGGGGTTCTCCGGCCGCCACACCGGGACGTACCGGGGTTCGGTGCGGGCCTGGATGCCGTGTTCGGCGATGAACGCGTCGATGGAGTCCTTGACGCCGTCGTTCACGGCGTCGGCGTGGTCGAGGTCGCGTTCCAGGTCGCCGCCGAACAGGAATCTTCCGTCCCGCACGCCGGTGAGCCTGCCGTACAGCCGCATGCCGTCGCGTGCGAAGGCGCGCAGGTCGATGTCCCTGCCGCCGTCCCTGCCGGTGACGTAGTGGTTGGCGCGGGCCCTGATCGCGTCGTGGTCGGGGAACGATTCGATGGGCCGTTCGTAGTAGCCCATGAGGTCGAGCCAGGCCACGATGTCCCTGCCGCGGTAGAACCGGGAGATGCGGGGGGCCGAGCCGACGGCCAGGTGGACGCGCCGGCCCGCCAGGTGCAGGTCCTCGGCGATCTGGCAGCCGGACTGGCCGGAGCCGACGACCAGCACCTCCCCCGGCGGCAGCGCGCCGGGGTCGCGGTAGGCGCCGGAGTGGAGCTGGGTGACGTGCGGCGGGACGCGTTCGGCGACGCGGGGGATCACGGGTTCCTGGTACGGCCCGGTCGCCACGACGACCTGGCCGGCGGTGAACGTGCCGTGGGTGGTCTCGACCTCGAAACCGGTGCCGGACGCGGTGAGGCGGGTCGCGGTGACGCCTTCCAGCACCGGGGGGCCGAACGACGCGGCGTAGTCCTCCAGGTAGCGGACGATCTCGTCACGGCGCATGAAGCCGTCGGGGTCGGCGCCGCCGTAGGAGTAGCCGGGGAGGCGGCACTGCCAGTTGGGGGTGACCAGACAGAAGGTGTCCCATCTGCGGGAACGCCACTCGTGGCCGACCTTGTGCCGTTCCAGCACGACGTGGTCGACGCCGCGCCTGGTGAGGCAGTGGCTCATGGACAGGCCCGCCTGGCCGGCGCCGATCACCACGACCGCGTGGCGGCGGACGCTCATCTCGGAGGGCCGGGGGTGCGGACGATGGGGGTGCCTGGCATGCGAGCCTCCGTGGGAGTGAGCCGCGCCGCCGTTCTTTCAGCGTGTCCCCATTCGAGGTGGCCGCCGTTGCCGGACGGTTTCCCTCGGAACAAGAACCCGTTACTCCGTCCTCACACTGCGTATCCGTCGCCGTTGTGGGATGAATCGGGTGGTTTCCGGCTGGCGGGGTGGGTACGGCGATCTCTGGCAGGACCGGCTAGCCGAAGGGGTCACATCCATGGCCGACCGTGAACGCGTCGTCATCGTCGGCGGGGGGTTCGCCGGCTTCACCGCCGCGCGCAAACTGTCCCGTATGGCCAGGGGTGCGATCGAGATCGTGCTCGTCAATCCGACCGACTACTTCCTCTACCTGCCGCTGCTTCCCGAGGTCGCCGCCGGCATCCTCGACCCGCGCAAGGTCACCGTGCCGCTTGCGGGTCACTGTCCCGGCGCGCGGCACCTGCTGGCGAACGTCGACTCGGTGGACGTCAAGGAACGGCGGGTGCACTGCACCGACGCCGAGCGGGGTCGTCGTGAGCTGCGGTACGACCGGCTGATCGTGGCGGTCGGCAGCGTCAACAAGCTGCTGCCGGTGCCGGGGGTGGTCGAGCACGCGCACGGGTTCCGCAGTGTGGCCGAGGCGCTTTACCTGCGTGACCACATGATCCGGCAGATCGAGCTCGCCGAGTCGTCCGACGATCCGGCCGAACGTCAGGCGCGGTGCACGTTCGTCGTGGTCGGCGCCGGTTACACCGGTACCGAGGTCGCCGCGCAGGGGCAGCTCATGACCCGCGACATCCTGCGGCGCCGTCCGGGGCTGCGCGGCCTCGAGGCGCGGTGGCTGCTGGTCGACATCGCGCCGCGCGTGCTTCCTGAGCTGGACGAACGGCTGTCGCGCGCCGCGCACGACACGCTGGCCGGCCGAGGTGTCGAGATCCGCACCGGCACCAGCGTCGCCGAGGCCACCCACGACGGGGTCAAGCTGTCCGACGGCGAGTTCGTGCCGTCGCGTTCCCTGGTGTGGTGCGTCGGCGTGCGGCCCGACCCCCTGGTCGAGTCCCTGGGCCTGCCGACCGAACGCGGCCGGCTGTGCACCGACGAGTACCTGACCGTCCCCGGCCACCCCGAGATCTTCGCCTGCGGCGACGCCGCCGCCGTCCCCGACCTCACCCGTCCCGGCGAGTTCACCGCCATGACCGCACAACACGCCACCCGCCAGGGCACCCGCGCGGCCCTCAACCTCGCCGCGACGTACGACCAGGCCGAACGCCGTCCGTACAAACACAGCGACCTCGGCTTCGTCGTGGACCTGGCCGGCGCCAAAGCCGCCGCCAACCCCCTCGGCATCCCCCTGTCCGGCCTCCCCGCCAAGGCCGTCACCCGCGGCTACCACCTGCTGTCCCTCCCCGGCGGCCGAGCCCGCGTCGCAGGCAACTGGCTCCTCGACGCCGTGCTCCCCCGCCAGACCGTCCAACTCGACCTGGTCCGCGGCTCCGCCGTCCCCCTGGACAGTGAGACCCCCGAGCATCCGCACGGGACGGCCGCGACCTGAGCTCAGATGTCGACCGAGCCGCCGCTGCGCCAGTAGACGTTGTCCTCGCGGTCCAGGAGACCCTCGTCCACCAGGTAGCGGCGGAGTGCGGCGTAGTCGTCGTGGAAGGCGCGCAGGGCTACGTTGACGTCTTTTTCCGAGTAGCGGACGCCGGGGTCGAAGAGCCGGGCTATGTGGTCGAGGATGACCAGGCGTTTGTCCCGGCGGGTGGGGATGGCTCGGAGGCGGCCTTCCACCAGGAACGTCTGGATGACGCGGTCCTCGGGGGACGTGGCGGGGGTGGGGTCCGGTTTGGTGGCGTGGAGGAGTTCACGGAAGCGGTCGCGGCGGGGGTGCCAGGTGGAGCCCTCGGGGGTGGCGAGGCCGCCGCGTTCCAGGCGGTCCAGGGCTCGGCGCGTGGCTTCGGGGTCCAGGCCGGCGTCCTCGGGACGGCCGGTCAGGACCAGGGCGGACAGGACGCGCAGGGTGTCCTCCTGGTAGAGCAGGCCTAAGACGCGTCTGGTGTCTTCCTCGGACAACGCTCCCCCTGCGGCGTGCTCATTCACCGGTCGCGCGGCGCGCGGTCGCCGACGCGGTCTCGTACTCTTCTTCGGTCACCGGGCCGTGCCAGTGGGTGGCGCCACTGGCGGTGACGGCCAGATGGACGAAGGTAGCGTCGGGAGCCGCGCCGTGCCAGTGTTTTTCTCCCGGTTCGACGTGGACCCAGTCGCCGGGGCCGACGGCGACGCCTTCCGGCTCGCCTTCGCGTGCGATGACGCCGCGGCCGTGCAGGACGTACAGGGCCTGCTCGCCGTCGTGGACGTGCCAGCCGGAACGCGAGCCGGGGACGTAGGAGAACCGCTGCGCGCGCAGGCCGTTCTCGTGGATCGCCTCCAGGAATCTCGTCTCGTGGACGCCTTCGGTGAACCGCGGCGCGGCGGCCGGGACGGCCTTGGCGTCGTCCTCGCTCGCGAACCTCATGGTGCCCCCTGTCGAGCCGGTGCCGCGGGATGTGCGGCTCCCCCAGTATCCCGTGCCGGGTCGAGGTGTCCGGAGTGCGGTGCTCCGGTATGCCGGCCGGGCCGAGGTGTCCGGAACGGGATCGGGGTGCCTCTTGATTACGGTCCGCGGATGGTGAATATTTTCATGACAGGGTCGTGTGGTGAAAGGAACCCTCACGAGGAGCGGAGACGACGTGGACATCAGCGGCGCCGCCTACGCCGAGCGGGTGCAGGCGCTCACGCGGGAGGTCGCCGGGAGCCAGGCCGGCGCGGTGCGTGCGGCGGCGGAGTCGCTGCTGAGGTGCCTGCGTGCCGGTGGGGTGGTGCAGGCGTTCGGGTCGGGACATTCCGAGGCGATCGCGATGGAGATCGCGGGCCGGGCCGGAGGGCTGGTGCCGTCGAACCGCCTGGCGCTGCGTGATCTGGTGCTGTACGGCGGGGAGCCGGTGTCGGTGCTCGGGCCGGAGCTGGAACGTGATCCGTCGGTGGCGCGGCGGGTGTTCGAGCTGGCGCCGGTGGGGCCGCACGACACCTTCGTGATCATTTCGAGCTCGGGGGTCAACGGCTCGGTCGTGGAGCTGGCGTCCATCGTCAAGGAGCGCGGCCATCCGCTGGTGGCGCTGACCTCGGTGCGGCACAGCAACGAGATGACCTCGCGGCACCCCTCGGGCCTGAAGCTGCTCGACCTCGCCGACGTGGTGCTGGACAACGGCGCGCCGTACGGCGACGCGGTGCTGCCGCTCCCCGGCGGCGGCGCGACCGGCGCGGTGTCGACGATCACGTCGGCGCTGCTGGCGCAGATGGTGGTGGCCGAGGTGGTCGCCGCGCTGCTGGCCGCCGGGGAGACGCCGCCGGTGTACCGCTCGTCCAACGTCGCCGACGGCGACGAGCACAACCGCGCGCTGGAGGCCCGGTACGCCGGTCGTATCCGCCGCGGCGGGTGACCCTTTCGCGTCACGCCTTACCCCCAGGAGGCCCCATGACGGACACCACGTTCTCCCGGCGCGAACTGCTGCGCGCCGCGGCGCTCGCCGGGCTGCTCGCGCCGGTCGCGTCGTGCGCCACCCCGGCGGGTCCCGCTCCGTCGCCGGCGCCGTCGGCGGGGGCCACGTCGCGGGACAACCCGCTCGGCATCCCCGAGGACCGGCCGTTCGAGGTGGTCATCTTCGACGGCGGGTTCGGGGACGCGTACGCGCGGCAGGTGCACCAGCCGTTGTTCGCGGGGAAGCACCCGGGGGTGCGGATCAAGCACACGGCCACCAAGGAGATCGCCAAGACGCTCCAGCCGAGGTTCGCCGGGGGTGACCCGCCGGAGTTCGTGAACAACTCCGGGGCCGGGGCCATGGACTTCGGCGCGCTGGCGCAGGACGGCCAGCTGCAGGACCTCGGGCCGCTGCTGGACGCGCCGAGCTGGGACGACCCGGCGGTTCCGGTGCGGGACACGATCCTGCCGTCGGCCGTGGAGGTCGGCACCTATGACGGCAAGTTCTGTGTGCTCAACTACGCGAGCACGGTGTGGGGCATCTGGTACTCCACGAAGCTGTTCAAGGAGAACGGCTGGGAGGTGCCGGAGACGTGGGACGCGTTCACCGCGCTCTGCCAGACGATCAAGGACTCGGGGAAGGCGGCGCCGTTCACGTACGCCGGGAAGCATCCGTTCTACATCTACGAGACCATCCTCACGCTGGCCGCCAAGATCGGAGGCGCCGAGGTCCTGCGGAACCTCGACAACCTGGCGGACGGCGCGTGGAAGGCCGGGCCGGTGGTGACGGCGGCCGGCGCGTTCGCCGACCTCGGCGCGCGGTTCCTGATGCGCGGCACGAGCGGCCTGGACCACATCCAGACGCAGACGGCGCACAACAAGTACCAGGTGGCGATGCTGCCGTGCGGGTCGTGGCTGGAGAACGAGCAGAAGGACACCACGCCGCCGGACTTCGGGTACGCCATGTTCCCGCTGCCGTCGTTCACCTCGTCCGACGCGCTGCCGTACGGCACGCTGCACTCGCGGCCCGGCGAGGAGTACTTCGTGGCGGCACGGTCGGCCAACCCGCTCGCTGGGGTGGAGTACATGCGGGCCATGCTCTCCAAGCAGGGCTCGGGCCGCTTCACCGAGATGGTCAGCACCCTGACGGTCGTGAAGGGCGCGGCGGAGGGCCGCACGCTCACACCGGGCCTGACCAGCGCGGCGGCGGCGCTGAAGACGGCCGGGCCGAACGTCACGTACTTCCGGTTCCGGCAGTGGTACCAGGAACTGCACGACGAGGTGGCCGCGGCGACCGGTCAGCTCATGGCGGGCCGGTTGAAGCCCGCCGAGTGGGCCGACCGGTTGCAGCGCAAGGCCGACGCCGTCAAAGCCGACTCCTCGGTGAAGAAGTTCACCCGCTGAGAGGGGGACGCGATGCGGTTCCGGCCGGCGGCGAGGCCCGCCGCGTTCGCCAGAGCGCGGTTCGTCATCGGTTTCCTCGCGCTGCCGCTGCTGCTGTACGGCGTGTACGTGATCTCGCCGTACGCGCAGGCGTTCTCGATCGCGCTGACCGACTGGCGGGGGGTGAGCGCCGAGCCGAGGTTCGTGGGGCTGGACAACTTCCGGCGGCTGTCCGGCGACGGGGTGTTCTGGACGGCGGTGCGGCACAACGCGCTGCTGCTGGTCCTGCTGCCGGTGCTCACCGTCGTGGTGGCCTTGTTCTTCGCGTTCCTGCTGAACGACGGCGGCCCCGGGTCCGGCGGCGTGCGGGGAGCACGGTTCTACCGGGTGGTGTTCTTCTTCCCGCAGGTGCTGGCGGTCGCGATCGTGGCGGTGCTGTTCCAGCAGGTGTTCCGGCCGGACGCCGCCGGCATGCTGAACGCGCCGCTGATGGCGCTCGGCCTGGAACCGGTGGGGTTCCTGGCCGACCCGGGGGTGGCGCTGTGGTCGATCCTCGGGGTGCTGGTGTGGCAGGCCGTCGGGTTCTACGTGGTGCTGTTCTCGGCCGGCATGGCGTCGGTGCCGCGTGAGCTGTACGAGGCGGCGCGGATCGACGGCGCGGGACGGCGGCAGGTGTTCTTCCGGGTGACGCTGCCGCTGCTGCGGGACACCGTTCAAGTCGGCTGGATCTATCTCGGCATCGCCGCGCTGGACGTGTTCGCGATCGTATGGGTGATGACGGCCGAGCACGGGGGCCCCGACCATTCCACGACGGTGATGGCGGCCGAGATCTACCGCAACGCGTTCCAGTACTTCAAGTTCGGTTACGCCTCGGCGATAGGGGTGGTGCTGTTCTTCTTCACCGTCGGTTTCGCGGCGCTGGCCCTGCGGCTGTCGCGGCGCGAGCGGATCGAGTACTGATTGACGTCCTCCCCCGCCTGAAGGCGGGGGATTCCAACGGCAGCTACCTCACGAGGAGGAGGTTGCGTTGAGGTTCGCGGTTCACAGGCTCAGCCAACGCTGGGCCTCCCCGCGCAGACACCGCATGCCCTGCGGCGTGCCGGATGTTCCTGGCCGCGTTGACATCGGCGTTGGCGGCGTATCCGCAGGATCGGCAGGCGAAGACGGCTTGACTCTCGCGCGACTTGGCATCGACGATTCCGCACGCCGAGCACCGCTGGCTCGTGTACGCGGGGTTGACCTTCATCAGGCGGCCGGGAGCCTTGTGCTCCAGCCGTTCAACAAGCCGGCCCCATCCGGCGGCGAGAATGCCCCGGTTGAGTCCGGCCTTCTGCCGGACGTTCTTGCCTGGAGTTTCGACGGTGCCCTTCGCCGACCGGGTCAGGTTCTTGACCTTGAGGTCTTCAACAGCGATGACGTCGAACCGGCGGGCCAGGCTGGTGCTGGTCTGCTCCACCCATTCCCGGCGCCGGTCGCCTTCGCGTGCCTTGAGCTTGGCGATGGCCAGTTTCACCCGGCCACGCCGGTTCGATCCACGTCTGGCCCGTGCCAGCTTCCGCTGGAGTCGAAGCAGCCGCGTCTTCTCGGTGTCCCGCAGCGCCGGCGTGTTGAGGAGTTCCCCGGTGGACAAGGCGGCGCTGACCGCGACGCCACGGTCCACGCCGACGACCTGGCCGGTGCCCGGCGCGGGGACCGGATCGGGGATCACCGCGAAGGCAACATGCCAGCGGCCCGCGGGGTCGCAGGTCACCCGGAACGACTTCGCGTCCTCGGGGACGGGCCGCGACCACCGGAAGCGAACCCATCCCACCTTGGGGATCTTCACCTCGCCGACGTTACGGGACAGCCGGCGCACGTCACCGGATCTGACCGCGACGATCCGGAACCCCTCGCCCTGGCCGCGCTTTCGCCATGTCGGGCGCTTGTGGGTCTTGCCGAAGAAATTGGCCAAGGCCTGGTGGAAGTCCTTGAGCGCCTGCTGCTGGACCATCACCGATCCGGCCGCGAGCCATGGGTTCGCCTGGCGCGCCTGGGTGAGCTGGCGGCACTGCTCGGCGAACCCCGGCGCGCTTTTCCGGCCCGGTTTCCAGTGCGCGTGCTGCTCAACGGCGAGGTTCCACACGAACCGGGCATGCCCGCAATGCTCCAGCAACGCTGCCTCTTGGGCGGGCGACGGCTGAAGGCGGTAGCGGGACATGCCGATCAACCTACCGACCCTCACCGACAAAACCGGGAGATCAGAGCGTCCGACCGTTCCGACTTTCCTCCCCGCCCTGACGGGCCGGGCCTCCAGCCTGTAGGTAGTTGGTGACCACGCACACCGCTCGCTCGCTGCGCCGGGCCCGGCTCGGGCCGCTCTCGGTGTTGTCGCATGTGGCGCTGGTGGTGTGGACGCTGCTGGTGGCGGTGCCGATCGTGTGGACGTTCCTGGCGTCGGTCAAGAGCGAGGACGAGATCTTCGGGTCGGCGTGGTCGCTGCCGGCGACCGTGCGCCTGGACAACTGGGTCCGCGCGTGGGACCAGGCGCACGTGGGCCGGTACATGCTGAACAGCGTCGTCGTGGTGGCGTTCGGGACGGCCGGCACCATGCTGCTCGGGTCGATGGCGGCGTACGTGCTGGCGCGGTACCGCTTCCGGGGGTCGCGGGCCGTCTACCTGCTGTTCGTGTCGGGCCTGGCGTTCCCGGTGTACCTGGCGCTCACGCCGCTGTTCTTCGTGGTGCGCAACACCGGGACGCTGCCGGTGGTGGGGCCGTTCATCGGGCTCGACACCCACGGCGGCCTCGTGCTGGTGTACGTCGCGTACTCGCTGCCGTTCACGGTGTTCTTCCTGACGGCGTTCTTCCGCACGCTTCCCGGCGCGGTCGCGGAGGCGGCGTTCGTGGACGGCGCCTCGCACGCGCGGGTGTTCTTCCAGATCATGCTGCCGATGGCCAGGCCCGGCGTGGTCAGCATCACGATCTTCAACGTGCTCGGCCAGTGGAACCAGTACCAGATCCCGCTGGTGCTGCTCAGCGGCCAGGCCAAGGACAAATGGGTGCTCACGCAAGGCATCGCCGACATCTCGACGGCCGCCGGGTACGACGCCGACTGGGCCGCGCTGTTCGCCGCGCTCGGCATGGCGATCCTGCCGATGCTCGCCGTCTACACCGTGTTCCAGCGGCAGATCCAGGCCGGTCTCACCGCCGGCGCGCTGAAGTAGGCGGTCACGGCGACCGGAAGCGTTCCTTCATCTCCTCCTCGTAGATGTGCCGCCGGCCTCCGGCGAGCCGCATGCGGATCAGCTCCTCGACCTCCAGGAACGTGCGGCGGTACCCGTCGTCGTACTCCTCGACGATCTGGTACGTCCAGCGTCCCGGCAGCACGTCCCTGCCGAGCAGGTCGCCGCGTATCACGTCCGCCTCACCGTCGTGACCGGCGGCGCGCAGCATCTCCACGGCCTCGGCGAGCATGTTGTGCGCGCGGCCGGTGAGCTGGTGGAACGCGTACAGGTGTCCCCTGGCCCGTTCGGCGGTCTCCAGCGCCTCCGACAGCTTGCCGAGCGCCTCGACGGTCCCGTCGTCCAGCCCCTGCGGCCGGCCGGGCCGCGCCGCCGTCTCGCTCATCGGTGCTCCCCTCCGCCGAGCCGCCGCACCGCGTGGAACGGCGTCGTCCTTCTCTCCTCGGGGTCGGTGCCACCCCAGATGCCGTGTTCCTCGCGCCACCGCACCGCGTACTCCAGGCACGGCGTGCGCACCGGGCAGCGCCGGCAGATCGACTTGGCCCGTTCGTGCTGCGCGTGACCGGGTCCCTTCGCCGAGATGGGGAAGAACAACTCGGGGTCCTCGCCGCGGCAGGCGGCACGGACCAGCCAGGCGATGGCGGGCCCGGCCGGCGGCCGGTGCACCGCGGTGACGGTGTCGTGCATGACCATGGCGATCCCCGTGAGAGTGACGTGGCACGGCCGGCGAGCGGGCCAGCCGACAATCCGCGTGCCCGCTCTGATCACGTTGACACCTGTTTGTGTGATGACTTTGCCACCTCACGTCCGGCTCAGGAATGGCGGAGGGACAACCCTCCGCAGAGGCGCCAAATATCCAGTTTGAAGGGTTGCAGAATGGTATGTCACAGAATTTCGTACTACAGCCCTCTAACAGCACGAAACTACGCGGAACATGCCATTCAGGGCTTGACGAAGATCCTCACCCGCCGAAGACTCCACAGCATCCGCGCGCATCCCCTCAGGGCCGCCCCTCCCCCGCGGCCACGCGCGCCGACCGGAGGAAAACGTTCGATGAGGAACTCTCGCACCGCGAGAACCGTCCGCGCCGCGGAGTTCGGCGCCACCGCCGCGGGCACGCTCCACGTCACCTCCAAGGCCTACGGCCACGAAGGCGGCGACGACGTCACCGTCGCGCTCGCCGCGCGTGCCGCGCCGTCCAGCCCGCTCACCGTCGCGGTGACCGGCAAGGACGTCACCGTCGGGCTCGCCGGTGACGCGGCCGGCGCGGTGTCCAGCACCGCCGCGCAGGTAGTGGCCGCGCTCAACGGCGACGCCGCCGCCTCAGTTCTGGACGGCACCCGGCCCGCCCTCGACTCCCCCAAGAAGGTCGAGGTCCGCACGGCCTGACCTCTCCCGGCGACCCCGCCGGAACCGGCCGGATGACGGTCCCGGCGGGGGGCTCGCGCGTTCGACTCGTGGCGAGGCGATTGGCACGCTTCGTCAACCGGGTGTCGCGGACCGTCAACGACAGCCGGTACTACGACAGCAAGAATCCCCATTAAGCACCAAATCGGCGCACCTGCACACCAGAGCGCCATTATGGACAGGGGATCGGTTATGTCGCTGAAAGGTAAATTCGGATTGACGGGGATCGCTGCGCTGGCATTCGCCGCGTCCCTTGTGACCGCCGGGTCGGCGAATGCCGCCTCGTGGTACAGCGACCCCAACTCGTGTACGGGAGCCGCCACCGCGGTGAGCCGCATCGTCTCCGGCCGCACCATCCAAGTGCGTTACGGGAACTGCGACGGCACGCAGCACGGCTGGGGACGGATCCTGAACTACGACGGGAGCGAGTACATCCGCTTCGAGGTGGACACCAATGGCGACCGCTCTCCGGACGGGTACTCGTACTACCGCGCCGGCAACCGCAACTACACCGCCGGCTATCCGACCAGCAACAGTTCCAGCCGGGCCTTCCGCGCCTGCATGTCGACGGGCCCCTGCAGCAGCGGCAACGCCACGGCCTGGTGGTGAGCCGCATCCGCTGACCGGCCGGTGACCCCGGACCACAGGCCACCGCACACCCACCCGCGGCCGTCGCCGCGGGTGGGTGTTCTCGTGCCGGGAAAGACGAGGCCGGCCGTCGCGTTCCAGGGCCTGACCGCCGGATCGTGCACGGACAGGCAAGGACGTGGCGCGGACAGTCAAGAACCGCGGCGTCCGCGAGCAGACGCTAGTGCCACCGAGCGCCGGATCGGCGTCCGGTGCACGGCCGTCCGCGGAGGGGGAACATCATGCGTCTCACAACGGCCCCGTCGCCCTCAGTGAGCAGAAAGTAACGGTGGCGTACATTGACCGGCCGGTCAATCAAGGATGACTCTCAGGGTCCACGACGCTTTCACGTGCTGGGAGGGAAAGCCGATGGATCTCACGAAGTCCTTGTCCGACGTCGTCGCGTTCCTCGCGGGTCTGGTCGCGGTGGTCGCCGTGTTCGTCTGGGCCAATGGTGTCGCGGACGCCGCGCTGCCGTTGCTGGCGCTCGGGGTGCTGCTGCTGATCTCGGGCCTGTGGGGCCTGCTCGGAGCGGGTGGCGCGAGCCTGTGGGTGACCGCCGCGTTCGGCGCGCTGCTCGTCGTCTCACCCTGGGCCTTCGGGTTCGACGGCACACAGGCCGCGGCGTGGACGGCGTGGCTCGCCGGCGCCGTGACCGTACTCGTCGCACTCTGGACGTCCCTGCAGAACCGCGCCGCCACCCCGACGCGCGTCTGACCGAACCCCCTCAACGGTCCCGGGCCGCACACCGGCCCGGGACCACCCCGGACGGCATCCTCCTCACTCTCCGCGCCGCAGGCCCCGGCCCCGGTGACGCCGCCGCGCAGGACACGCCGACACGCGTCCCGCCGCGGACCACCCCGACGCGCGCCGCATTCCGTCACGCCAAGCCGGCACGCATGTCCTCGTGCGCGACCGGCTGCGTCACTCGCACTCCGCGACCATTCCCGTGCCGGTCTCGCCACGGAACCCACCCTCCCCGGTTCCCGTGGTGACGCCGCGCGCCTGGAGGCCGCCGCGGCCACTGCGGTGGCCCGGCGACCTCCTTTGCCTCCGTCAGCTCGACCTGCTCCTGACCAGCACATCGTGGCCCGGCCGACCGGGCCGGACCACCTGACGAGAGAGATATCTGATGTCCCCATCCCGTAAGCGGGGAGCCGCGTGGAGCGGCCTCCTCATCGGCACCTGCGTCACCGCCGCCACGGCGGCGATGCTCATCGCCGGCCCGGTCCCCGCCTCAGGCGCCGTCCCGGTCCCGACCCCGGCCGCCGCTCCTTTGCCGGGCTCCGCCGCCGTCCCGGCCGTCCTACCGCCGCCTGGCTCCGCCGCCGTCCCGGCCAAGGACGCAGGAGCGGCAGGTCGCGCCGTCGACACCACCCCGCCGAGCGCGCCTGTCGTGCTCGGTCCGACGAACATCTACCACAACACCGCGCTCGGCCTTGTCTGGAAACCGTCGACCGACGACACAGGGGTCGTCGGGTATGAGGTGTACACGTGGACGTACACCTCCCCGGAGAGCGCGACCTTCACCCGCGGCCCGCTGGAGATCGTCTCCTCCACACCCGAGCAGATCATCGGCTACACCCACAGCCTCGTCCCTACGCAGGTCTACCTGGTGTATCTCGTGGCCGTGGACGCGGCCGGCAACAGGAGCCTGCCGAGTCTCCTGACCGCCGGCAGGGCCATGGCGGAACCGCCGATCATCGTGACCCCGACCCCGACACCTCTTCCCGCTCCGCCACTGGCCGAGAACCTGCGTGCCGCGGCGGGCCCGTCCCCCGGGTACGTGTCGCTGACCTGGACCTCCGGCGAAGGCACCACGCCGGACCTGCGGTGGATGGTGTTCCGCCGTTCCTCCACCGACTGGAAGTTCATGGCGTACACCTCGGTCCCGAGCGCCACGGTGGAAATCGGCGGGGATCCGTCGTACACGTTCCAGGTGATGCCACGCGACGTGTACGGCCAGTTCGGCCGCGGCTCCAACCTCGCCACCTACCCCGCTCCTCCATCGAGCCCTTCGCCGTCCGCGACCCCTCCGGCCTGCGCCGTCACCTACAAGGACACCATCTGGAGCAGCGGATTCACCGCGAGCCTCACCGTCAGGAACACCGGCACCACCACGATCGACGGCTGGCGTCTCCGGTTCACCTTCCGGGAGGCCGGCCAGCGCGTGACCAGGGGCTGGTCCGCCGCCTGGACCCAGTCGGGGACGACCGTCACCGCGACCGCCACCAACTGGAACAAGGTCATCAAGCCAGGAAAGTCGCAGATCATCGGCTTCACCGGAACGCACACCGGCACCAACCCGCCGCCGCACTCCTTCACGCTGAACGGAAAGCCTTGCACGGCCGGGTGAGCGTGCGGCCGGCCCACAGGTCCTGCAGATCATCGGCCGCGGCGTGGCCCGCCGGCGCCGTGACCGTTATCGTCGGGCTGTGGACGGCCCTGCGGAACCGCGTGACCACTCCGGCGCACGTGTGATCGAGACCTGGTCCCGGGCCGCGCGCAGGCGGCCCGGGACCGGTACCGGTGTCCCGGCCGCCTCCGGCGACGGTGAGACCTCAGGCGGCGAACGCCGTGACCAGGCGGAACCCGACGCGCGTACGCGCATCCTGAACGCGGCGGAGGAGCTGTTCGCCGGCGGCGGGTACGACGCCACGGCGACGGCCGAGATCGCCAAGCAGGCCGGGGTGCCGAAGGGGCTGGTGTTCCACTACTTCCCTCGCAAGATCGACGTCCTGGCGGCGCTGATCCGTGAGCGGACCGGCATCGAGGAGCTCGGGGACGCGCCGGTGGACGCCGTCCCCGGTGACCCGGCCGGCACGCTGGCCCGGCTGGCGCGGCGGGTGCCGCTGCGGGCCTCCCCCGCGATGCGCCGCATCCTGTTCCGCGAGGCCGACACCCATGGCTTCGTGCGCGACCGGCTGCGTCACCTGAACGCCGAGATCATCCGCCGTGCCGGGTTCGCCTTGGAGCTCACCCTCCCCGGTTCCCGTGGGGACGCCGCGCGCCTGGAGGCCGCGGCGGCGACGTTCGCGGCCGTCCTGCTGTACCAGGAGAACCTCTGCACGCTCACCGGCCACCACATCGACCCCGACATGGTCGCCGACCTGATCGTGCGCGCTCTGGCCTGAACGGGGCCGGTCCTTTTCCGCGCATCCGGATCGGCGGGCCGTACAGCCGGACCGGTGGCACCGGCCGTACGCCGTCCCCGGCGCGTGAAATTTTCAGTCACCTGCGGCGCCGCTCCGCTTGTGACCTGTCCGGTCCGCGGTCCGACCGAGCACATGCGTGGACGATTCCGCGTCAGCGGCGCATGATCAGCGACATACGGTGCATATCACCGGTTCTCGCCCGGGGGGAAGTCCGGCTCGATCCGTCATGCCTGTCACCGGCAGAGCCGCTCATGCCGCTCGGCGTCCGGCGGCACCGTGCCTCCGTCAGCACCACCTGCTCCTGACCGGCACATCATGAGCGGGCCCGCCAAGGTCCGCTCACCTGACGAGAGAGATGCTCATGTTCTTGTCCCGTAACCGCGGGGCCGCGTTACGCGGCTTTCTCATCGGATGCCTCGCCGCGACCGCCACGACGGCCGCGCTCATCGCCGGGCCGGTCCCCGCCTCAGGCGCCGTCCCGCCACCGGGCTCGGCCGCCGTCGCGGCTCCGGTCCTCGGCGCCGCCGCGGCGGGTGCCGCCGACACCACCCGGCCGAGCGAGCCCGGCATGCTCGGCGCGACGAACATCTACCTGAACACCGCGCTCGGCCTCGTCTGGACGCCGTCGACCGACGACACCGGGGTGACCGGGTACGAGGTGTACACCTGGACGTACACCTCACCGGAGAGCGTGACCTTCGCCCGTGGCCCGCTGCAGATCGTCTCCTCCACACCGGAGCGGGTCACCGGCTACACCTACGACCTCGTCCCGGGCCGCCACTACCTGGCGTACGTCGTGGCCGTGGACGCGGCCGGCAACCGCAGCGTGCCGAGCCTGCTGGCCAGGGGGATCGCGATGGCCGAGCCGCCGAGCCCCGGCCCGACCCCCGGACCGGTGATCCCGCCGACCCCGACCGACCTGCGTGCCGGCGGCGGACTCGGCGCGGACTACGCGACGCTGACCTGGACCGGCGGCACGGACTCCACGTCCGGTCTCGTCTGGCAGGTGTTCCGCCGGTCCTCCACCGAATGGAACTACGCGGGGTACAGCTCGCTCCCCCGCACCATGGTGCGGATCGGCACCGAGCCGTCGTACACGTTCCAGGTGGTGACACGTAACGCGGCCGGCTACCTGAGCCTCCCGTCCAACGCCGCGACGTACTCCCCCGCTCCGCAGAGCCCGACCCCGACACCGACACCGACACCGACCCCACCCACCTGCTCGGTCACCTACGAGGTGACCACCTGGGCCAGTGGTTTCGCCGCGAACGTCACCGTCAAGAACATCGGCACGACCGACATCGACGGCTGGCGTCTCGCGTTCGACTTCCCGTCCGCGGCGCAGCACCTGACCCAGGGCTGGTCGGCCGCCTGGGCCCAGTCCGGCACCGGCGTCACCGCGGCCAGCCTGTCCTGGAACAAGACCATCAAGCCCGGCAAGTCCCAGCTGATCGGCCTCATCGGGACGCACACCAGCGCCAACCCGTCCCCTGCCGCCTTCACCGTGAACGGCAGGCCCTGCACGACGGGGTGACCCCCGCCGGAGCCCCGTCCGCCGCGAAGCGGACGGGGCTCCGTCATGGCCGGGTCAGTCCTCGACGTCGAACGGCAGCTTGGGGAAGGGGGCGATCCTCGGCCAGGTGTCGTTCCTCAGCCGGCCCAGGGTGTAGCCGTTCTCCAGCAACTGGGTCACGAAGTACCGCGCGATGATGCCGTACACCGCCTCGGTGGGGTGGGCCAGGTCGCTGGTGGTGATGCGGCGGCGCATGTCCTTGGCGACGGGGTCGGTCTTCGGCTCCGGGGGCAGGCCGGGGTTGTAGAAGACGCGCACCCCCTTGTCCTGGGCCTTCTTGGACAGCTCCCAGGTCTCCAGGTTCTCGCTGACGTAGTCCATCCAGGCGCTCATCTTCACCAGATGGACGTTGGCCGGCGCGTGGCCGCTGACCGGCCACTTGTTGACGAGGCTTTCCAGCATCTCGTTGTAGCGGCGGATGACGGGCTCGATCGTCTTGGCCTGAGGAATCCACGAGGGGTCGCCGAGGCCCTCCATGAACCTGATGGCGTTGTACACGCTCGGCAGGTCGACGATCACGAAGTGGTGGTCCTTCGCCGTCTCACCCAGGCTGGAGTTGATCAGTTCGACCAGGGACTGGATCTCGGCCACGGCGGGGAAGACGCCGACGCCGCCGGAGAGGTCCTTGGGGTTGTTCTGGCTCCACGACAGCCACGAGCTGTAGTCGGCGGTGGACGGCACCGACTTGATCTTGTTCGGGTCGTAGTCGGGCCGGGTGGCGGTGACGAAGTCGTTGAGGCCGATCCAGATGACGTGCAGCGTCGGGCCGCTGAACGCCGTACCCATGATCTTGCGCTGCGCGATGTAGTCCTCGACCTGGCTCCTGAGGTAGGTGAGCGCGCCGAACTTGGGTGACCAGTCGTTGGTGACGATGGCCCCACCCATGGCGTAGTTGACGTACCGGATCTCCTTGAGCGGCTTGGTGGGCTTCTTCTCCGCGTGCAGCATCTCCAGGTACTTGTCGAGCTCCGCCGGCACCTTCGGCTCGACCGGCGCGTCCGGGTCCGCGACCCCGAGCACGGAGTATCCCGACAAGGTGCGGTACGTCGTGGACTTGCCGATCGACAGGTCGCGGTTGCCCCACATGAGTGTCTCGCCGGTGGACCACTCGACGAGGAAGTCGGCCCAGTTCTTGCCGTCGCTGAACCGTCCCGTCTCGTTGACGCGCATCGCGCGGAACAGCCGGCCGAGCTCACCGGTGGGCCACAGCCATTTGTTCCCGATGTCGGACATGCTGTCGCCGAGAACGACGACGTTCTTGATGTCGACCATTTTCTCCCCAAAAGCGAAGGTGTGCCTGCCGCCGAGACTTGGAACGGTCCGGAAAAATCGCAAGACGAAGATGGACATGCGGAAAGTGCGAGCGTATGGCCCTTCCGGAGGCCGATGTCCCGAGATACACACCTTAGAGCGCAAATCAACCGACCAATAGGGTTTTAGCCCTTCGGAATGCCGCCGTCCGAAGGAGGCGGAATGGTTGCCTACCGAAAGTCGGTGTGATATCGCGACGCAGCACCACGCCGAATTGCAGTCATTTGTCAGCTCCACATACCTTTATAGATAAACGAGGCATCTGTCCCGATAAGGTGGTGCGGTGGAAGATCTGACCCCGCTGTTCCGTCTGGCCGCCGACCACGCCGCCAGGTACCGGCGTTCGCTGCGTGACCGGCCGGTCGGCATACCCGCCGACCAGGACGAGCTGACCCGCGCCTTCTCCGGCCCGCTCCCCACCACGTCGACACCCCCCGAGCAGGTCCTCACCGACCTGATCGCCACCGCCGAACCGGGCCTGGTCGCGAGCGCGGGCCCCCGTTACTTCGGCTTCGTGACCGGCGGCGCCACCCCGGCGTCGACGGCCGCCGACATGCTCGCCACCGCCTGGGACCAGTTCGCGACCACCGCCGTCTCCTCCCCCGCCGCCATCGCCGCCGAGACCGCCGCCGGCACGTGGCTGAAAGACCTGCTCGGCATCCCCGCGTCCGCCACGACCGGTTTCGTCACCGGCTGCCAGGCCGCCAACACCGTCGGCCTCGCCGCCGCCAGGCACCACGTCCTGCGCCAGGCCGGCTGGGACGTCGAACGGCGCGGCCTGCTCGGAGCCCCGCCGATCCGGGTCGTCGCCGGCGAGGAACGCCACGCCACCATCGACCGATCCCTGCGCCTGCTCGGCCTCGGCTCCGACGTCGTGGAACCCGTGGCCGCCGACGCCAACGGCGCGATCGACCCCGCCTCACTGCACGAGGTCCTCCGCACCGCCTCCCCCGGCCCCCTCATCGTGTGCCTCCAGGCAGGCAACGTGAACACCGGCGCCTGCGACCCCTTGAGAGAGGCCACCGACCTGGCCCGCCGCCACGGCGCCTGGGTCCACGTCGACGGCGCCTTCGGCCTGTGGGCCGCCGCGAGCCCCGCGACCCGCCACCTGGTGGACGGCGTCGAGCTGGCCGACTCGTGGGCCTGCGACGGCCACAAATGGCTCAACGTCCCGTACGACTCGGCCTTCGCCTTCTGCGCGCACCCCGCCGCGCACACCGCCGCCATGTCCTACACCGCCGCCTACCTCGCCGGCTCCGACGGCCCCCCGGCAGGCGCGGCCCTCACCCCCGAATCCTCCCGCCGGGCCCGCGGCTTCGCCGTCTGGTCGGCCCTGCGCGAACTCGGCCGCGACGGCGTCACCTCCCTGGTCGATCGCTGCTGCGCACTGGCCCGCCGCTTCGCCACCGGCCTCACCGCCGCCGGATTCGAGGTCGCCAACGACGTCGTCCTCAACCAGGTCCTGGTGAACTTCGGCGACGACACACGCACCGACGACGTGGTCCGCGCCGTCCAGTCCGACGGCACCTGCTGGACCGGCGCCACCACCTGGCGAGGCCGCCGCCACATGCGCATCTCCGTCTCCAACGCCACCACGACCGAGACGGACGTCGACCGCTCCATCGCCGCCATCATCCGTCTCGCCGCCTGAGCCTCCGCGTGTGGCGTCTCCCATGGGACGGCCCGCGGGGGTTGTCAGGCCGTCCCTGACGTCGCTACCCTACGTCAGGAATGACCTGACAAGGAGGCGTGACATGGCCACCAGCAGCGTCGAGGAACTGCGTTGCTCGTTCTGCAGCAAGCCCCGCACCGAGGTCGGCCAGCTCGTCGCCGGACCCGGGGTCTACATCTGCGACCAGTGCGTCAGCCTCGCCGACACCGTCATCGGCGAGCACCGCGACAAGAAGGCCGACCCCCGCCTGCCGACGTGGGAGTCCCTGACCGACGAGCAGATGCTCGACCACATCCCCCGCGTCGTCGCCGTGGTGAACCAGGTCGAGACCGACCTGCGCTCCTGGGTCCAGGAACTGCGGCGCCGCGGCGTCACCTGGGCCAGGATCGGTGAGGCGCTCGGCATGACGCGGCAGAGCGCATGGGAACGGTTCTCCGGCGAGGAGTGAGGTTCCTGTCCTTCCCTCAAGCGCCGGTGTGGATGTGAGAGGCCCACGCGGTGGGGGTCGTGGGGTCGCCGGCGCGGATGGCCCGGACGGTGTGGTGCAGCGCGAACGCCGCCTCGGCGGTGTCGAGGGTGCCGTCCGGGGTGAGTGCGGTGTAGAAGGCGGTGGCCACGAGCGTGGCGAGGGTGCTGTTGACGCGCCACAGGGTGGCGATGACGTGGGGAAACCCGGCGAGCTGGAACGCGGAGGCGAGGTGGATGGCCTCGTCCAGGAGATGCGTCGTGGTGGTGACGCCGGTGCTGCAGGCCGAGATGTAGGCGAGGCGGGCCTGATCCAGGGCCAGCGGGGCCAGCGCGGTGACGGTCAGGGGGTCGGTGCGGTCGTCGCCGAGCAGGAGGTGGCTGCTGGAGGGGTCGGTGGGGTCGCTGTAGCCGTGGCAGGCGAGGTGAGCGACCTGGGCTTCCGGCAGGTGGCTGAGGACGGTGGCCGTGGTGGGGGCCGGGAGCGGCGTCAGGCCGGGAAGGGCTTTCAGTACCTTTCCGGCTTCGGTGACGGCGCCTTCGAGGGTCGGCGTGGCGGCGACGAGACCCCGGTGAGGTGGGCTGGTACGGGTGGTGGTGCGTCGGCGTGCGTGGTGCAGCGCGCCGACGGTGGGGGTGTACGAGGAGACGACGCGGTCGATGACGGCGCGGTGGCGCGGGTCGTCCTGCCGTGAGTGGTGGCCCGCGGCATGGATGGGGAGCAGTCCGAGCAGTCCGCCTGGGGCCCACCACACGCGGGGCCATGGCGTGCCGGGCCGGGGTGGGTGGTGGTGGCCGAGCGCGGTCAGCACAGGTCCGGCGGCGGCCTCCCACAGCCAGGACAGGACGTCCAGGATCGGCTGCTGCGCGGCGGCGCGGCCGGCTGACGAGGTGTCGCGGTCGGTGGCGATGCGCAGAGCCTCGTAGAAGGTGGTGATCTTGCTGGTCAGGGTGTCGTGGGTGAGTGCGGGGAGCTCCAGCGCGGTGATGCCGTCCCCGGTGAGGAGCAGTGCGTCGCTGCGGTGCGAGCTGACGGAGAAGACCACGACGGGACCGGACGTGGCCTGGGACAGCAGCTGTTCGGTGGTGGGAGGCAAGGCGAAGGTGCCGAAGCCGTCGAGGGTACGGATGTGGTCGAGCAGGTCGGCGAACTCCTTGGCCACGTGCCGTCTTTCCCGCTGTCCCGGCGGAGGTGCGGGCTGCGCCGGTCGCGCCGCCGGGGAAGCCGGGGGTTCCGGCAGGAGGAACCGGGGTGAGGCCGGTCGGTCGAGGATGTCGCGCAGGCCGGTGAAGCGAGCGGCCGGACCGGGGTGACGTTCGCGCAAGGCGGTCAGGTCGTCGCGGGTGCGCAGGCCCTGACTGAGGAGGACGGCACGCGCCGCTTCCAGGAGGCGGAGGGCTCGGGTGGCGCGGCCGGCCGGTGGCTCCGAGGGGTCGGACAGGGCCAGGGCCGCGGCGTCGGCGGCCAGGCCGGGGAGAGCACCGATGGCGTACTGCCGATCGGAGCGTTCCAGCCGGCGAGGAGCCACCTGAGGCAGGAGTTCCACGGCCTTCTCCAGCAAGGCGGCGGCGTGAGCCGGGTCCGAGGACGCACACAGCGAGGCCCCGGCCTGAGCCGCGAGAATCCTCACCGACGGAGCGGCGGACAGCACACCGGCGACGTCCGCGACACCTGCCGCGTCGGCAGAGCCGGCGGCGTCCGTGGCACCGGCTGCCGTGGTACCGGTCGCGTCCGTCGCACCGGCCGTCGTGACACCGGCGGTCGTGACAATGGCCGTCGTGACATTGGCCGTCGTGACATCCGTCGCGCCGGTGATGCCGGCGGCCCGGGTGTACGAGGACACCGCCTCGTCGCGGTCTTCGAGAGCGCCGGTGCGCTGGAAACGGGCCTGCAAGGCGCTGCCGAGGTTGTGGTGATGCATCGCCAGGCCGGGGTGGCCGGCCGGGGTGGCCTGTACCGCCTGACGGGCCGCATCGACCGCTCCGTCCAGGTCCGCCACTGCGCCGGTGGACTCGGCGCGAGCCTGGAGCATCATCCCCAGGCTGTTCAGGTACATGGCACGGTCGGGGTGACCCACAGGGGTGGCCCGCACCGCCTGCCGCTGCGCGTCCACGGCCTCCTCCAGGTCCGCCGCCGTCCCGGTGCGGCCGAAGCGGACCAGCAGCGCTCCCCCCAGGTTGCCGAGCCGTCCGGCACGGTCGGGGTGAGCGTCGGGGGTGGCGTGCACCGCGAGACGTCCGAAGGCGATCGCCTCGTCCACGTCCCCCGCCGCTCCGGTCCGTTCGGCACGGACCAGCAGCGCGCTCGCCAGATTATTGGCCCGTCCCGCGCGGCCGGGGTGATTGTCGGCGGTGGCTCGTACCGCGTCCCGCAGCGATCGGACCGCCTCCTCCAGGTCCCCGAGCGCACCGGTGCGTTCGAACCGGACCCGCAGCGCCGTCCCCGCGTTGTTCAGACGCCGCGCCTGATCGGGATGGCCCTCCGGAGTGGCCCGCACGGCCTCACGCTGCATGTCGGCCGCGGTGTCGAGGTCGTCCAGCACCCCGGTGCGCTCGAAGCGGACCTGCAGCGCGCTGCCGAGGTTGCTCAGGAACATCGCACGGTCGGCATGACCGGCAGGGGTCTCCCGCACGGCCTGACGTGCCACGTCGATGGCCTCGTCCAGATCGCTCGTCTCGCCGGTGCGCCAGAACCGGGTGACCAGCGCGTTCCCGAGGTTGTTCATGCAGATGCCGCGATCGGTGCGACCGGCGGGAATGGCCGCCATCGCCGCACGCAGCCACCGGATCGCCTCCTCCAGATCCACCCCCGACCCACTGCGTCCGGACCTGAGCCACAGCGCGCTCCCGAGGTTGCTCAGCCGCGCGGCACGGCCGGGGTCACCGTCGGGGCTCGCCTCCACCGCCTCCCGCAGCGCGCCGATCGCGGCATCCAGGTCGGCCGCCGACCCGCTGGCCCTGGCGCGGACCCACTGCGCGTTCCCCAGGTTGTTCAGATACATGGCACGCTCAGGGTTCCCGACGGGAGCGGCCGCCACCGCGCGGCGTCCCAGCTCGGCCGCCTCCTCCACGTCCGCCGTCACCCCGGTCTTGTCGAACCGCACCAGCAACGCGCTCCCGAGGTTGCTCAGCCGTCCGGCGTGATCGGGGTGTCCCTCCGGGGTGGCCCGCACCGCCTTACGTCCGAGTTCGACCGCCTCGTCGAGCCCTCCGACGTCCCCGGTCCGCTGGGACCTGAGCTCCAGCGCGCTCCCCAGGTTGCTGACGTACATGACGTGCCGGGGGTCGTCAGCGGGCCCTGTCGCCACCGCCTCCCGCAGCCACCGGATCGCCTCCTCCAGGTCCGCCGCCGACCTGGTGTTCACGTACCGGAGCCGCATCGCGATCCCCATGGCGTTCAGCCGCGCCGCGTGGTCGGGGTGTCCGGCCGGGGTGGTGGCGATGACGCGCCGCCACAACGGGATCACGACCGTGAGCGTCGCCGGGTCGGCGGAATCCAGGACCCGCTGAAGGACGTCCGTGGCCAGGTGCGCCGCCTGGTCGGCCAGGATCGGCAGCAGCGCGTCAGGCAGAGGTCCGGTGTCCGTGACGAAACAGGCGGTGAACATGTCGACCGCCGCCTCCAGATCGGCCCGGTTCCGCTCCTCCGGCAGCGCCAGATGCCGCCGCCAGTGCACCCAGCCGAGCAGATTCATGACCGGCGGATCACCCTCAGCGTCGAGCGTCCCGGCCAGCCGACTGGCCTGCTCCGCGACCTCCTGCTCCAGCAGCGGCGCCGGATCCCGCGTTGCGGCCACAAGATCCAGACGCCGCTGTAAGGCATGCGCAAGCTCATCCCGGTCCGCCATATGCCCTCCCCGGCCACGCACTCAAAGTGATACATATACCACTATGAGTACGCAGGGCCATGCCGTCTGACGAAGGCGGCCTGAGAGTTCCTCCGACCGGACCTGGCCCCGGACAGCGGCGTACCTCGACCGGACCACCTTCTACCGGAAGGCGTCGACGTTCCGGCGGGCCCACTCGGCGAAGGTGCGAGGCGCGCGGCCGAGGACGTGCTCGACGTCCGGGCTGACGCGCAGCTCGGCGGCATTGGGTTCGCCGAGGACGGCCAGTGAGGTCTCCACGACCGGCTCCGGCATGAACGCCGTCATCCGCGCGTACGCCTCGGCGCGTGTCAGTTCCACGAACCGTACAGGCTCGCCGAGGGCCGCGCCGATCGCCTCGGCCTGCCGGCGAGGGGTGACGGCGGCCGGGCCGGTCAGCTCGTAGACGCGACCGGTGTGCTCGTCCTTGCGCAGGGCCACGGCCGCGACCTCCGCGATGTCGTCGGGGTCGATGAGCGGCAGACCGACATCGCCGTACGGCGCGGCGACCGTGCGCTCGGCGCGTACCGACCCGGTCCAGGCGTAGGCGTTGGACGCGAAGGCGCCGGCACGCAGGATCGTCCACGTCAGACCGGACTCGCGTACCGCGTCCTCGATGGCCCGCATGACACCGCCGTGCGAGGGTGACTCCGGCCTGGTCGCCACACCTTGCGACGACAGCAGCACCACACGCCGTATCCCCACGTCCTTCGCCACGTCCACGATGGCCCTCGGGTCGAGCCCGTGACCACCCGCGCCGCCGTCGTGCAGGAAAAGAGCCTCGGCCCCGTCGAAGGCCGGCCGCAGGCTCTCCGGCTCGGCGAGATCGGCCCGTACGTGCCTGGCCCCGTGCGGCAGATCCACCGGAGCCTTCCCCCGCGACACCGCCGTCACCCGCTCCCCCGCCTCCGCCAGGGCCCGCACCAACGGCCGGCCGACGTTCCCGGTCGCACCCGTCACCACCATCATGATCCGACTCCTCTTGTCGAGCTTTCTCGCGACGACGGCGACGCTAACAGCCTCGATATAGTAGGTACCTAGAAGAAAGTGACTAACCACCAGGGGTGCACAGTGACCAGACCGGTGTTCGACGCCACCACCGACCCCGAGCTGGCCTGTCCCATCTCCCCTGTCGTCGACATGGTGTTCAGCCGTTGGACCACCCCGATCCTCTGGACCCTCCACACCTTCGGCCGCCAGCGATTCGTCGAACTGGAGCGCCGCATCACCACCATCACCCCCAAGGTCCTCACCCAACGCCTCCGCCAACTCGAACGCGACGGCCTGATCACCCGCACCTACCACCCCGAGATCCCCCCGCGCGTCGAATACGAGATCAGCGACATCGGCCGCAGCCTCGGCCCCCTCTTCGCCCACCTCGCCGACTGGGCCGACACCAACCTCGGCCACGTCGAACGGGCCCGCCGGCACTACGACGACGCTGCCGGGGCCGCGGTCTCGGCGGCCGGCCGGTCAAGGTGAGGTGCCGCCGACGTCGGCCGGCGCGGTTGCCGTACCGCGAGAGGACTCAGTGGGGGAACAGGCCGCTGTAGGCGTTGAGAGCGGGTTGGCCGCCGAGGTGTGCGTACAGGACGGTTGAGGTGGTGGGGATCTCGCCGGTGGTGATGAGGTCGATGAGTCCTGCCATGGATTTGCCCTCGTACACCGGGTCGATGATCATGCCTTCGAGGCGGCCGGTGAGGCGGATGGCGTCGAGGGTGGAGGCGACGGGGATGCCGTAGCGGTCGCCGGCCCAGCCGGGGAGGACGGTGATCTCGTCGGCGCGCAGGGGACGCCGGACGCCGATGAGGTCGGCGGTGGCGGTGGCGATGCGGGTGATCTGGTCGCGGGTTTCGTCGATCTTGGCGCTGGCGTCGATGCCGAGGACGCGGCGGGGGCGGCCGCCGGCTTCCTCCAGGGCCGCGAAGCCGGCGATCATGCCGGCCTGGGTGGAGCCGGTGACCGAGCAGACGACGATGGTGTCGAAGAAGACGCCGAGGTCGCGTTCCTGGCGTTCCAGCTCGTGGGCCCAGCCGGCGAAGCCGAGGCCGCCGAGGGGGTGGTCGGAGGCTCCTGCGGGGATGGGGTACGGGGTGCCGCCGCGGGCTTCGACGTCCTCGACGGCGCGGGTCCAGGACTCCTTGACGCCGATGCCGAAGCCGGACGGGTCGAGGCGGACCTCGGCACCCATGATGCGGCTCAGCATGATGTTGCCGACGCGGTCGTTGACGCAGTCGGGCCAGTCGACCCAGTTCTCCTGCACCAGGACGGCTTTCAGGCCGAGGGACGCGGCGACGGCGGCGACCTGGCGGGTGTGGTTGGACTGGTAGCCGCCGATCGACACCAGCGTGTCGGCACCCTTGGCGAGCGCGTCGGGGACGATGTACTCCAGTTTGCGGGTCTTGTTGCCGCCGTAGGCGAGGCCGGCGTTGCAGTCCTCGCGTTTGGCCCAGATCGACGCGCCGCCGAGATGGGTGGTCAGGCGTGGCAGCGGGTGGACCGGGCTCGGGCCGTAGAGCAGCGGATGGCGGGGGAAGTCGGTGAGGGCCACGGTCACTCCTCTGTGGCCGGCAGGGACCGCCAGGTGTCGAAGGCGACAACCGCGGCCTTCTCGGCGTCTCCGGCGGCGCAGAGACGGATGAGCTCGTCGTGGCGTGCGATCGAGGCGCGTCCGCCGAGGGTGGAGAAGCGTAGCCGTTCCGCGCGACGCAGCACGGGGGTGAACTGGTCGAGGACGGTGGCCAGCGCACGGTTCGCGACGACGGCCACCGGGACCGCGTGGAGGTCGTCGTCGGCGCGCAGGGCCTCCTCGACGTCACCGCGCTCGACCGCGGCACGGAAGCGGCGGTTCGCGGCGCGCATGGCGTCCAGATCCGCCTCGGTGAGGCTCGCCACCGCCTCTCGCACGGCCACCTCGTGCATCGCGGCGACCACGTCGCGCGCGTCGCGGACGTCGCGCAGGGCCAGCGAGCTGACGGTCGTGGACCGGCCCGGCCTGGCCTCGACGAGGCCGGCGTCGGCCAGTCGCAGCATCGCCTCGCGTACCGGGGTGCGGCTGACTCCGAGCCAGGTCGCGAGCTCCATGTCCCGCAACTGCTCACCGGGGGCGAACACGCCGTGCACGATGGCGTCGCGCAGGTGGTGGTAGACGCTGTCGCGGAGGAGGTGCCGGTCGATCACCGGCGTGTTCCTGGGGATGGGCATGCAATATATTGCACCCTACCCTTCGACGTTTCGCAAGTTCAGACGGCTCTTGACCGCATGGATGCGATGTGCAATATATTGCATATAGATGGCCGTGAGCCGTGGAGCGGCGCGAATCCACGGCACCGAGATCGGCCTCTCTGTCGACCTGTCCCGCGTCCGCCGCCGGCGGGGCTCTCGATCGTCGCCGCGGGGCCACGTCCGCGGCACACGTCCCGGCGGCTTCAAGCCGTCCAGCCACCGAAGGGCCGTACCCATGAACACCACTGCCTTCGAGTCCGTGCAGCCGGCCGCCCCCACCATCGTTCTGGTCCACGGCGCGTTCGCCGATTCCTCGTCGTGGAACGGCGTGATCGCCGACCTCCGGCATCGCGGCCATGAGGTCGTCGCCGTCGCCAACCCGCTGCGCGGGCTGCGGGAGGACGCCGCCTACCTGCGCAGCGTCCTGGACGCGCAGCCGGGCCCCGTCGTGGTCGCCGGCCACTCCTACGGCGGTTCGGTGATGAGCGAGGCCGCCGACGGCGCCGACGGCGTCGTGGCGCTCGTCTACATCGCCAGTTTCGCCCTGGAACCCGGTGAGAGCACCGCCGAACTGGCCGCCAGGTTCCCCGGAGGCGAACTCGGCCCCGCCCTCGCCCCTGTGCCGTTCCCCCTTCCCGGCGGCGGCTCGGGCTCCGACCTCTACATCCGGCAGGACCGTTTCCACGCGGTGTTCGCCGCCGACGTCGACCCGGACGTCGCCGCGCTGATGGCCGCCACCCAGCGGCCGATCGCGGCGTCCGCGCTGCAGGACACCGCCACCAGGGCGGCGTGGACGTCCATCCCGTCCTGGACCATGATCACCACTCAGGATCTGGCCATCCCGGCGGAGTCGATGCGCTTCATGGCCCGACGCGCCGGATCCGCCACCATCGAGATCGACGCCTCCCACGCCGTCACCGTCTCCCAGCCGCACGCCGTGGCCGGCCTCATCGGCGAAGCCGCACGAGTCGCCGTTTCGCGCGCCGCCTAGAGCCCGCCGTCCGAGGTCAGCAGCCCGGGTACTTGTCGCGGGCCGCGATGCCACCGGCGGTGTGGACGGCGAGGTCGTCGGCGAGGTCGGCGATGGTTTCTCTCCCCTCCAAGGAGCCGAGCCAATGGCTCGGAAGGGCCGCTTCGCCGTGGAGGGTGCCGAGGATGTTGCCGCACATGGCGCCGGTGGAGTCGCTGTCGCCTGAGTGGTTGACGGACAGCAGGAGGGCTTGTTCCATGTCGTCCTGTGCTGCCAAGGCGCAGTAGAGAGCGATGGCCAAGGCCTCCTCGGCCACCCAGGCGCCGCCTAGGCGTTCCACTCGTTCGGGGGTGGGGTCGCCGGACATCGTCGTGAGGATGAGGGCCGACTCGATGGCGTCGGTGGTCTCCTCGTGGGACGGGTGTTCGGCGAGGAGGGCCATGGTGTGCTGTACGGCCGGGACCAGTGGGGTGCCTTGTGCGAGGTGGTGGATGAGAGCGGCGAAAGCGCCGGCGGCGAGGTAGCCGGTGGGGTGGCCGTGGGTGATCTGCGCGCAGGCGGCGGCGAGGGTGAAGGCGGCGCGATCGTCGTGTGCGGCGAGGCCGAAGGGGGCTGAGCGCATGACGGTGCCGCAGCCCTTGGAACCGGGGTTGACCGGACCGGGTTCGCCGGTGGCGGCCGGGGAGCCGAAGGACTGGCGGAGGCCGGACAGGCAGGCGTTGCCGGGGGCCCGGCGGGAGTACAGCCATTTCTGCTCGCGGAGGGTGCCGGTGCGGACGAGGCTGTCGGCCGGTGGCGGCGCGGGGTGGTTCTGGGTGTCGAGCCAGCGGAGGTAGGCGTTGCGGACGACGTCCACGGGGGCCGCGAAGCCTCTTTCGCGTTCTCTCACGCCGGCGCGGATCAGGCCTTCGACGGTGAACAGGGTCATCTGGGTGTCGTCGGTGATCAGGCCGGTCTTGCCGCGCCAGTCGGCGGTCAGGCCGGTCACGCCGGCCGGGCCGTGCTGTCGCCGGATGGCTTGTGTCGAGTCGAACTCGATCGGTGCACCGAGTGCGTCTCCGATGGCGCCGGCGAGCAGGCAGCCACGTACGCGGTCGCGGTGGGAGATGGCGGTCGTCTCGGTGTCACGCACGGCGGCTGGCCGTCCTCTCGTCGGGGGCTCGACCGAGCGTAGTCGCCGGCTCACTGCCGAGGGGGTGGATCGCGAAGGCCGGTAGCGTGCCGTACATGAGTGAGCTCGGGGAGCTGGCGGTGCGGATGCGGCGGTTCGCGCACGAGCGGGAGTGGGAGAGGTTCCACACGCCGAAGAACCTGGCGATGGCGCTGGCCGGGGAGGCCGGGGAGGTGCTGGCGGAGTTGCAGTGGCTGACGCCTGAGGAGTCGGCGCGGGTGATGGACGACGAGGAGGCGGCGGGGAGGCTGCGGGGCGAGGTGGCGGATGTGACGCTGTACCTGGTGCGGCTGGCCGATGTGCTCGGGATCGATCTGGTGGCGGCGGCGCACGCCAAGCTGGATGAGAGCGATCGGCGGTACACGGTGGCGGAGTACCGGGGGTCGGCTCGTAAGGCGCCTCCGCTTTCGTGAGTGTGTTTGTGCGGGAAGGGGTGGCTCTGTGGCGGTGTTGGGGTGGGTATGGATGGTCGTTTCGCGGATGAGCGGGTTATCGAGCGGCTGCTTGCCGAGTCGGAGACTTGGGCTTTTGTGGGGCTCGGGGATGATCCGAGCCGGACGGTGTATCAGCAGGCGCGGCTGCTGCAGATGAGGGGGAAGCGGATCGTTCCTGTGCATCCGGTGGCTCGGACGGTGCTGGGTGAGCCGGGGTACGCGTCGTTGAGCGACGTGCCGGGGACGGTGGACGTGGTCGGGGTGTACCGGCGGTCGGAGTACGCCGGGGCTGTGGTGGACGAGGCGATCGCGGCCGGGGCCGGGGCGGTCTGGCTGCCGATCGGCGTCATCGACGAGGCGGCGGGGATGCGGGCTCGCGACGCCGGTCTGGATGTGGTCATGGATCGGTGCCCCGCGGTGGAGTGGAGTCTGCGCCGGGCCGGCTGACGGGTTCCTGGGCTGGTTCGGTGGCGCTCCTGGTCCTGGGGATGGCGTTGCGCAGGCGAATGCCGCTCCAGCTGAGGGTGCTTTCGGTGACCGCGTCCCAGAAAGGCCAGAGGTTCGGCAGGACGCGGAGGTGGATGCCGGCCTTCTCGTGGAGGCGGAGGAGGTCGCCGACCCGTTCCGGGGGGCCCAGGGGGGTGACCGGTTCTGTGGCCACCTGAGCGGTGGGGACCGGGGTGCCGAACGGCTCGAAAGCTGTGGCGGGGAGGCGGTAGGCGTACAGGTCGACGGTTCTCATGGCGTCCAGCCAGCGGTACTCGACGGCGTGAACGCGGTCGCCGCAGCCTGGGCCGATGATGCGGTCCCTGTCGTGGTGGGTGGTGGACGCGGTGGTCCAGGCGAGTGCTCTGGGACAGTTCCGGGGAAACCAGTAGTCGGGGGATCGTGCCGCGTCCACGGCCCAGACGTACGGCTCTTGCTGCCTCGCCGTCCGGGCCACGTGGGGGACGAACAGCTTTATGTTCGGGTCTTCGGAGAAGTGCAGCACCTGGCCTGGTTCTGGACGCATGTGCCATTTCTAGCGGGTCAGGCGCGGTGTGGTCCCTGGTCGAGTGCCGAACGGCGCGCCGAAGTCGCCGCACCGCTTTCCGCCGCGTCAGGCCGGGGAAGGGTGCGGCGGCGGCCTTACACCAGGGATCTCAGGACGTCGACCTCACAACCTGGCGCGAAGGCGTCGAAGCCGTGCTCGACCAGCCAGCGGACCGCGAGCAGGCTTCGCAACGACCACCAGGCGTGGATGACGCCGAGGTCGATGCCGGCGCCATAGCCGGCGATGACGTCGTCGAGGTGCTCCTCGTGGCCGAGCGTGAAGGTGGCGAGGTCGTACAGAGGGTCACCCTGGCCCGCCTCGGACCAGTCGATGACGCCGGTGACCTCGTCGTCGTCGAGGAAGACGTGTGCGATCTGCAGGTCGCCGTGCGTGAACGCAGGAGTCCACGGCCGGAGCGCTGCCTCGGCGACCTGGCGGTTGCGGATGACCAGGTCGGCGGGGAGGACGCCGTCCGTCACGAGCGACTCGCACTCGGCATCGAGTTCCGCGGCCAGCGTGGCGATGCTCCGGCCGGCCCGGCCCTGCCGTGGGGGCAGTGGCGCTTCGTGCAGCCTGCGGATGACGGCACCGGCCGCTCTCCACGCCGCCGGTGACCCGGTCGGGGGCCCGCCGAGGCGTCCGAGCGTCGTACCCGGGAGTGCGGCGAGCGCGAGCACGTGCGGCTTACGCCACAGGACCTCCGGGGTCGGGACCGGCGCGAGGGCCATCGCCTCCACCTCGGTGTCGATGCGCGTCTGATCGGCGTCGACCTTCAGGAAGATGTCGCCGACGCGTAGGGTCGCGCGTTCGGAATGAGCGACGACGAGTTCTATCTCATCCATGTGCGACCAGTATCGCGGGGGTGGCCGGCGATGTCGCCGGGTTTGTCGCGTGCGGGTACGCGGCTGACCGCGGTTCGCCACCGGCGGGGGTGGTAAGGGGACGGGCACCCGAGGCGGGGTGCCCGTCCCTGGTCGGTGGGGGTCAGGTCAGGTCGGAGCAGGATTTGGCGTCTGGGTCCTTTCCTGCTTGGGGGACCCAGCGGACGTTGGCGAAGGAGGCGGAGAAGGCGCCTTCTGTGTAGACGAGGAAGGGGGTGTTGACGTTCTCGAAGTCGAGGCCGTTGTTGAAGCAGCTCAGGGGGATTTTCACGGTTTGTTTGACGCCTATCGGCATGGAGGTGAAGAGGTTGGTGGCGACGACTTCGGCGAGGCAGGGGTAGACGCAGTGGACACTGACGACCGTCCGTGCGGCGGGGGGTGAGTGGACGATGGTGTCGAAGACCAGTGCGCCGTCGGCGTTGAGGTAGCCGCGCAGGTCGCTGCCGCCGGCGGGGTCCTGCATGTAGAGCTGGCCGGGGCCGGCGCCGGTCCAGGTGGTCTTGAGGCCGTCGGCCTGGACGTTGACGTCGGACGGGACGACGTTGATCTCGGTGTGCGCGGCGGTGCCGTCGGGGCCGATCTCGGTGCCGCCCCAGTTCTCGGCGGAGCCGATGAGGCTGCGGTAGGGGGCCTGGTCGGTGCGGTCGAAGACGGGGAGGTCCTCGGTGGCGGTGCCACCGCCGCCGGTCTGGCCGCAGTTGTACTGAGGTGAGGTCTCGTCCAGGGTGCCGACGTTGCCGGTCTGGCCGTTGCGCAGGCCGTACCCGGGACGGAACAGCGGGTCGTAGTCGGGGTCGCCGGGGTTCAGCGGGGTCTGGCAGGCGCTCTTCGGCCAGGAGTACGACAGGGTGCCGGTGTAGCCGGCGCCGGTGTTGCGGCCGCGCACGAGCAGGTCGGCCACACCGCCGCCTTCGGTGCCGGGGAGCCAGGCCGCGACGAACGCGTCGGAGCGGTTGAGCTCCTTGTTGACGTACAGCGGCCGGCCGGCGACGAACACGGTGACGACGGGGGTGCCCTTGCCGCTGACCTTGTCGAGGACGGCGATGTCGGCGGGGTACAGCTTGGCGGCTTCCAGGGAACGGCGGGCCAGGTCGCCGATGCCTTCGGCGTACGGGGTCTCGCCGATGACCGCGATGACGGCGTCGTACGCCGAGGGGTCGACGCCGTCGGCGGTCTCGCTGAACGTCACGTTGGCGGTGCCGAGGGCTTCGCGCAGGCCGCCGAGGATGGTGGTGCCGTACGGGAAGTCGGCGTTGGTGTTGCCGGTGCCCTGCCAGGTGAGGGACCAGCCGCCGGTCTGGTTCGGCAGGCTGTCGGCGCTCTTGCCGACGACCAGGACCTTGGACCGCGGCGACAGCGGCAGCACCTTGCCCTTGTTCTTCAGCAGTACCTGCGAGGCGCGCACGGCCTCACGGGCCAACTGCTTGGACTGCATCGCGTCGGCGGAGCCGGCGTACGGCCTGGCGGACGGCTTGCGCGCGTCGAACACGCCGGCGCGCAGCTTGACGCGCAGGATGCGGGTCACGGCGTCGTCGATGCGCGACATGGGGATCTCGCCGCTCTGCACCTGCGCGATGGTGTTGGCGATGAACGCCTTCCAGTCGCTCGGCACCATGATGACGTCGATGCCGGCGTTGACGGCGCGCGCGCAGCTCGCGTTGGTGCAGCCGGCGACCTGGCCGATGCCGTTCCAGTCGGACACCACCAGGCCGTCGAAGCCCATCTTCCCCTTGAGGATGGACTTCAGGGCCTTCTCGCTGCCGTGCAGCTTGCCTTCGTCGATGCCGGCGTCGGCGTTGGTCCAGCTGTTGAACGACACCATGACCGACTGCGCGCCTGCGGCGAGCGCGCCGTAGTAGCCCTGGCCGTGCAGGTTGATCATCTGGGCCTCGGTGGAGGGGTTGACCCCCTGGTCGATGCCCTTGATGGTGCCGCCGTCGCCGATGAAGTGCTTGGCGGTGGCGATGACACCCTTGCTGCCGAGGCGGTGCGCGTTGCCGTCCTGCAGGCCGCGGACGGCTTCGTAGCCGTAGGCGCGGGTGATGCGGGGGTCCTCGGAGTAGCCTTCGTAGGTGCGGCCCCACCGGTCGTCGCGGACGACGGCGAGGGTCGGCGCGAAGGCCCAGTCCTGGCCGGTGGCGCGGATCTGCTTGGCGGTGGCCTCGCTGATGTCGCGGACCAGGCAGGGGTCGTGCGCGGCGCCGAGGCCGATGTTGTGCGGGAAGATCGTGGTGCCGTACACGTTGTTGTTGCCGTGGACGGCGTCGATGCCCCAGATGACGGGGATCTTGGTGCGGGTGCTGACCGAGGCCTGCCAGTAGGCGTCGGCGAGGGCCAGCCAGTCCTTGGCCGGCGCGTGCTTGTCGCGGTTCGGCCAGGCGCCGCCGCCGTTCAGCACCGAGCCGATGAAGTATTCCTTGACCTCGGCGGGGGTGATGGCGGTGATCTCGGGCTGGGTCATCTGGCCGACCTTCTCGGCCAGCGTCATCCCGGCGACGATCTTGGCGATGCGGCGCTCGTCGGCAGGGTCACGTCTGACGGCGCTCTCGACCTTCGGCCAGTCGGCGAGGGTGGGGAGTTTCTTCTCGATGCGCGCGCAGCCGTGGTCCATGGGGGGCTTGCCGATCACCGGCTGCCGGCCGCCGGTGGCGGCGCCTGCTCCAGGGGCCGCGGCGACGCCGCCGGCCAGGAGCGCGGCTCCGGCGAGCACGGCGGACAGCTTCCGCCGGACGCCTGGACGGGGTGAGGGTCTGGTCATGAGGGTCCGTTTCGGTCTGTCGACGGTCGGCGGCGGCCGGCCAGGGCCGCGATGGGCCGATCTTCGCCGTGTAACGGTGCCGAGTCAAGGGCCTCACTAGAGCGCTCTCTCGGCCGGTAGACGTGCCGTTCATGCCGGGTGCACACGAAAACACCAGCTAGGGCAAGGGTTTTCGCGCGAGGAGTGCGGTGGTGCGTGTCAGCGGACGGCCCGTTGCGAGAGAGCGTTCTCTCGCAGCGGGCCCCGCGATCTTCTGTCACAGCGTGGTGCAGGTCCTGCCGTTCAGGGTGAACAGCGCCGGCAGGACGTTCGGCCCGCTGTAGGAGGCGACCGTTCCCGCGCTGACCGTCGCGCCGGGGGCCAGCGGGCCCGAACCGGCCGAGGGCTTGACGGTGACCGTGCGTCCCTCCTGCGACCAGTCGGCGCTCCAGCCGCCGTTGATCTGCTGCCAGCCGGTCGGCCAGGAGAAGACCAGCGTCCAGTTGCTCAGCGGCTCGGTGCCGGTGTTGGTGACGTCCAGGCCGACGAGGTACCCGTTGCCCCAGTCGCTGTTGTCGGTGAACCGCACCGAGCACGAACTCTGCGCGGGGCTCCCGGTGGTGAACGTCACCGGCCGCGACGACCAGGACTGGCCGCCGCCGGTGTCCCTGGTGATCACGTTGACGGTGTAGCGGGTGCCGGGACGCAGGTTGTGCACGGTGAACGACGTGCCGGTGGTCTCCCCCCACTGCTCGCTGTTCGCGCCGAGCTGCCGGTACACCTCGTACTTGGCGACGGCACTGCTCCCCGCGGTGGCGGCCGGCCAGGAGATGGTGGCGGTGGTGTCGGTGACGGCGCTCACCTCCGGGGTGCCGGGTGCGCCGGGGAGGACGGACGGCGCGGACACCGGACGCAGCACCAGCGTGGTCAGCGAGTACGGCGGCAGGGTCTGCGCGGTGGCCGTACCGGCCGGTGCGCTGGTCACGGCGGTGGCCCCGTTGGTGAAGCTGTGCACGACCGGCGCGCCGGCGGCGGGGGCGAAACCGGCGTAGTCGAGCGTGACCTCGCGGGAGGCGTCGGGGTCCTTGTTGACCAGCAGGACGGCGACCTCGCCGTTGGCGCGGCGTACGGCGTGCGCGCTGACCAGGGGGTCGGCGGCGGCGGCGCGGACGAGCTGGTCGCCGGGCCGCGCGAACGTGCTCAGCATGTCGAGCGCGTGGTAGGCGGGGAACGGCGTGTTGAACGGCGGCTCGCAGACGTCGCCGGCGCATCCCGCGCTGGACAGCATGCCCCAGTCGCCGTAGTCGGTGTGGCCGGCGACCTGTGACACGGTGCCGATGCCGTTGTGCACGTTCCACCAGTCCACGGTGAACACGCCGTGTTCCAGCAGCCGCGCGTAGGCCTCGGCGGCGAACAGCGCGCCGGGCTGGGTGTTGGTGCCGACACCGCTGTTGATCTCGGTGACGGCGATGCCGATGCGCGAGGAGCCGGCGCCGGCGTACTGCGCGATCTGCCGCTTCAGCAGGTACATCATGTCGTCGACGTGCGCGGTCTTGGTGAGCATGTCGGCGACGCCGTTCTGCGGCGGGTACCAGTGCAGGATGACGAAGTCGATGCTCGGGCCGGCGATGGAAAGCACCGTCTGGTTCCAGCTGCCGGAGTCACCGGAGGCGGTGATGGCGTCGGGCCAGTTCGCCGGGGTGGTGAGCACGGCGCCGATCTTGATGGTGGGGTCCTTGGCCTTCATGGCCTCGGCGTACGCGACGACGTTGCGCGCGTACTCCGACGGGCTCTTGTCGGCGTGGTTGTCGGCCTCCCACTCCGAGCCGTAGTGGCCGTTGCCGTAGTTCTCGTTGCCGATCTCCCAGTACTTGACGCCGTAGCCCTTGGTGACGTTGGCGTACTCGACCCACTCGGCCGCCTCCTGCGGCGTGCCGGTGCCGTAGTTGGCGATGATGATCGGCTGCGCGCCGGTGCGGCGCGCGCCGCGCATGAAGGTGTCGAAGTCGGTGTCCGGCGCGACGTAGCCGCCGGGAGCGGTGTGCGTCTTCCAGTGGTAGATGTCGGCGTAGGAGCCGCCGGGGTAGCGGACCATCTGGACGCCGGCGTCCTTGAGCAGGTCGGCAACGTCGTTCGAGCCGAGGGTGGTGTCCCAGATGGCGTGGTTGACGCCGATGCCGGTGTCCGGCACGGTGGCGAGTCCGGCGCGGGTGTTGACGGTCACCTGTACGGGGTCGGCCGCCGCGACGGCGGGGGGTGTGACGGCCGGCACCAGGGTGCCGGCCGTCAGTAGCGCGCCGCACATCAGTAAGCGGCGGAGCCGGGGAAGTCTCATGGTCGTCCAATCCGGTTACGGCCCGCGGTACGGAGGGTGCGGGTCGAGAGGTGTCAGGCGGATCGGCCAGAACGTATGAGCGGGGTGGAACGGTGTCAACGCTGGTCGCACCCGTCTCCGGCGTGACCCCGGCTCCCCTTGGTCGCTTGCTGAAAGTTACATTTAACGCTCACAATCACGGTCGTGAGCGGGCCGGTCGCACCGATCTTGAGCAGCGGCGAGACAGCGGGGACAATCGGTCGTGGCGGGGACGGCGCCACGGGAATACCGCGAGGCGGCACGACGCTTAAGTGGTTGAAATTTCAATCGGACCCCCCCAAGAGGATGAGCGCGATGCAGTTCGGGATCTTCACCGTCGGCGACGTCACCACCGACCCGACCAACGGCACGACACCGTCCGAGCACGAGCGGATCAAGGCGATGGTCGCCATCGCGCTGAAGGCCGAAGAGGTCGGCCTCGACGTCTTCGCCACCGGCGAGCACCACAACCCGCCGTTCGTGCCGTCCTCCCCCACCACCATGCTCGGCTACATCGCCGCGCGCACCGAGCGGCTGCTGCTGTCCACCGCGACCACGCTGATCACCACCAACGACCCGGTGAAGATCGCCGAGGACTTCGCGATGCTCCAGCACCTGGCCGGCGGCCGGGTCGACCTGATGCTCGGCCGCGGCAACACCGGCCCGGTGTACCCGTGGTTCGGCCAGGACATCCGCAACGGCATCCACCTGGCCATCGAGAACTACGCGCTGCTGCACCGGCTGTGGCGTGAGGACGTGGTCGACTGGCAGGGCCGGTTCCGCACCCCGCTGCAGGGCTTCACCTCGACCCCCCGTCCGCTGGACGGCGTCGCGCCGTTCGTGTGGCACGGCTCCATCCGCAGCCCCGAGATCGCCGAGCAGGCCGCCTACTACGGCGACGGCTTCTTCGCCAACAACATCTTCTGGCCCAAAGAGCACTTCATGCGGCTCATCCACCTCTACCGGGAGAGGTTCGCGCACTATGGACACGGCACGCCGGAGCAGGCGTACGTCGGGCTCGGCGGCCAGGTGTTCATGCGCAAGAACTCCCAGGACGCGGTGCGCGAGTTCCGGCCGTACTTCGACAACGCGCCGGTGTACGGCCACGGGCCGTCCCTTGAGGAGTTCACCGAGCAGACCCCGCTGACCGTCGGCAGCCCGCAGGAGGTCATCGACAAGACGCTGACCTTCCGTGAGCACTTCGGCGACTACCAGCGGCAGATGTTCCTCATGGACCACGCGGGCCTGCCGCTGAAGACCGTGCTGGAGCAGCTCGACATCCTCGGCGAGGAGGTCGTGCCGGTCCTGCGCAAGGAGTTCGCCGCCAGGCGGCCGGCCGGCGTCCCCGACGGGCCCACGCACGCGGCGCTGGTCGCGCGGCGCGACGCCGGCGCCGCGCCGGTTCCCGGTGGCGTCGTCCCCGCGACCACCTGACCCCTGTCCCTCTGGCTTCCGGGAGACATCTGTGAACAGACCTCTGCGACTGGTGGCCGTGTCGGCCGGGCTCAGCGTGCCGTCGTCCACGCGGCTGCTCACCGACCGGCTCGTGGAGGCGGCACGGGCCGCCTTCGGCGAGGAGCGCGAGGTGGACGTGCGCGTGGTGGAACTGCGCGACCTCGCCACCGACATCGCCGGCACCATGGTCACCGGCTTCCCCGGCCCCGCGCTGCGCACGGCCGTGGACGCCGTGACCGGCGCCGACGCTCTGATCGCCGTCACGCCGATCTTCAGCGCCTCCTACAGCGGGTTGTTCAAGTCGTTCTTCGACGTGATCGACAACACCGCGCTGACCGGCAAGCCGGTGCTCATCGCCGCCACCGGCGGCTCGGCGCGGCACTCGCTCGCGCTGGAGCACGCCATGCGGCCGCTGTTCTCCTACCTGCGGGCCGTCGTCGTCCCGACCGCCGTCTACGCGGCCTCCGCCGACTGGGGTGACACCGGCGACGACGCGCTGTCGGCGCGCGTCACGCGCGCCGCCGGCGAGCTGGCCGCCTTGGTCCAGCACCGTCCCGCGCCTGCGGCCCCGCCGGTGGACGAGGTCATCCCGTTCGCGCAGCAACTGGCGGCACTGCGGCCCTAGTGGTGCCGGGGCTGTTCTCGCGGAGCCGATTCCGGGGGATAGTCAGCCCATGAGCGAAGTCGGGGACCCGGTCGCGATGCTCGCCGTCGCGCTGGAGGAGGCCAGGACAGGGTTCGCCGAGGGGGGTGTGCCGGTCGGCGCGGCCCTGTTCGGCGCGGACGGCACCCTGCTCGGCCGGGGCCGCAACCGGCGGGTACAGGACGGCGATCCGTCGGTGCACGGCGAGACGGCGGCGTTCCGCGCGGCGGGACGGCAGCGGACGTACCGGGGGACCACGATGGTCACCACCCTGTCGCCGTGCTGGTACTGCAGCGGCCTGATCCGGCAGTTCGGCATCACCGGGCTCGTGGTCGGCGAGGCGCGCACGTTCACCGGTCAGCACGAATGGCTCGCGGAGAACGGCGTGTCGGTGACGGTGCTGGACTCCGCCGAGTGCGCCGACCTGATGACCGCGTTCATCGCCGCCGACCCCGCGCTGTGGCACGAGGACATCGGAGAGGACGCGTGATCGTATGAGAACGGTCCCCGTCATCGACCTGACCCCGTGGTTCCACGGCGGCGCCGACGGCCGCGCCGAGGTGGCGCGGCGGGTCGACCAGGCGCTGCGCGAGGTGGGTTTCCTGCTCGTCACCGGCCACGGGGTGCCGCCTGAGCTGCGCGCCGGGGTGCGGGCCGCGGCGAAACGGTTCTTCGCGCTGCCGGAGCAGGCCAAACGGCCGTACGCCGTCACCGTCGGCGGCCGGGGATGGCTGCCGCCGGGAGTGGAGGCCAACGGGTACGCCGAAGGCACCCCCACGCCGCCGGACCTGAAGGAGACGTTCGCCGTGGGGGCCGACGAACGGATCGGCGATCCGGCGATCGACGCCGAGTGGTTCCTCGCGAACGTGTGGCCGCCGGAGGTGCCGGAGCTGGAAGGCCTGGTCACCGCGTACCTGGCCCGCATGCGGTCCCTGGCCGGCGAACTGCTGGTGGTGTGCGCCGCGGCGCTCGGCCTGCCGGACGACTTCTTCACCTCGCGGGCCCGCCACCCGTCGTACACGATGAACATCAACAGGTACCCGCCGCTGACGCAGGTCGGCCCGCCGGAACCCGGCCAGTTCCGCATCGGCCCGCACACCGACTTCGGCACCGTGACCGTCCTGGACCGCCAGCAAGGGGCCGGCGGCCTGCAGGTGTACACCGGCGAATGGGTCGACGCGCCGTACGCCGAGGACTCCTTCACCATCAACATCGGCGACCTGCTGGCCCGCTGGACCGGCGACCGCTGGCGCTCCACCCGGCACCGGGTGCTGCCGCCGGACCCGAGCGCGCCGGACGAGGAACTGGTGTCCCTCATCTACTTCTACGAGTGCGACCCGCACGCCGTGGTCGAGTCCCTCGGCCCGCCGATCGGCACGGTCGCGCACCCGCCGGTGGTCGCGCACGAGTACCTCATGGAGAAGCTGAAGGCGATCACGTTATGACGGCCACCGAACCCCCCGGCGTCGCGGTACGCGAAGGCGACTACGGCGCGAAGGTCACCGCGGTCGAACCCGGCGGGGTCGAGTTCATCCCCCTGGCGGAACGGCACGGCAGACCCCGGCAGCTGCTGTGGACGTGGATGTCCCCCAACCTGGAGTTCGCCACCGTCTTCCTCGGTGTTCTCGCCGTCGCGGCGTTCGGGCTGAGCTTCTGGCAGGCCGTGCTCGCGGTCACCATCGGCACCGGGCTCGGCGCGCTGGCGCACGGCGTGCTGTCGGCACGCGGCCCGGCCGCCGGGGTGCCGCAGATGGTGCTCGGACGGCTGCCGTTCGGGTACTGGGGCAACCTGCTGCCGTCGGCGTTCAACACGGTCGCGGCCGGCATCGGCTGGTTCGCGGTGAACAGCGTCAGCGGCGCGCTGGCCCTCAACACCCTCACCGGGCTGCCGGCGTGGGTGTGCCTGGTGGTCGTGGTCGCGGCGATGGTGGTGCTCGGGTTCTTCGGCCACAACCTGGTGCAGGCGTTCGAGCGGTACGCCTTCCCCGTGCTCGCCGTCATCTTCCTGGCCGCGTCGGCGATCATCCTGAGCAAGGCCGACCCGGGTTTCGCCGGTGGCGGCGGCGGGGCCGGCGGTTTCCTGCTCACCGTCGGCGCGACCTTCGGGTACGCCGCCGGCTGGAACCCCTACGCCGCCGACTACACCCGCTACCTGCCGCCGGACACGAGCAGGCGGGCCGTGGGGCTGGCCGCCGGGCTCGGCCTGTTCATCCCGTGCGTGCTGCTCGAAGTGGTCGGCGCGGCGTCGGCCACCCTCGGCGGCGACGTCCTCGGCCGGCCGACCACCGCGTTCACGTCCCCCATGCCGTCGCTCGTCGCGAACCTCACGCTGCTCGCCATCGCGCTCGGCGCCGTCTCGGCGAACGCGTTGAACGTCTACTCCGGCGCGATGTCGCTGCTCACCATGGGGGTGCGCCTGCCGCTCACCCTGCGCAGAGCCCTCACCGCCGTCGTGTGCGGCGCCGCCGGTTTCCTCGTCGCTCTCACCGGCCTGTCCGACGCCGGCCACAAGTACGAGTCGTTCCTCCTCGTCATCTCGTACTGGATCGGCCCGTGGCTCGCCATCGTGCTCGTCGACCACCACCTGCGCCGCGGCCGGATACCTGCGGCCCGGCTGTACGACCGTGCGCACCGCAACGCGGCGGGGCCGATCGCCATGGTCGCCGGGGTGGTGGTGTCGGTGTGGCTGTTCTGCAACCAGGAGCTGTACGTCGGCCTGGTCCCGAGCCGGTTCCCCGAGGTGGGGGACGTCACGTTCGAGGCCGGGTTCCTCATCGCCGGCGCGCTGTACGTGGCGCTGCGACCCCTGCGCCGGTGAGGTGCCGGTCAGCCGGCGCGGCGGGTGAGCCAGCGCAGGCCGACGGCCGCCGCCACGGACGGGGGGACGGTGCCTGAGCCGAGGCCGATCTCGACGAGCAGATCGAACACGTCGGGTCGGTGCGCGGCCGTCGTGACGGCGGCGTCGAGGAACGACGGGGAACGCGCGGCGTACGCGAGCGCGTCGGTGGTGCGCAGGTGGCGGCCGAGCGCGGCGCGCAGCGCACGGCGGTACACCGGCAGGGGGTCGCCGGGGGCCTGGAGCGCGGCCTCGGCGGCCAGGCGGCCGGACAGGACGGCGTAGAAGATGCCTTCGCCGGTGAGAGGGTTGATCAGGCCGGCGGCATCCCCGGCGAGCAGCACACGTCCGGCGCCGGGGACGGGACGGCCGTTGGACAGCGGCAGGTGGTGCGCGCGCAGGTCGCGGGCCGACAGGCCCGGGAGCAGTTCGGCGAGGCGGCCGTGCAGGACCTCGCGGCCCGGCCGGCCGGTGGCGCGCAGGTTCGGCAGCAGCATGCCGAAACCGATGTTGGCGGTGCCGTCGCCGACGGGGAACGACCAGGCGTACGCCGGCCAGCCGTCGCTCTGCATCGCGATGAACTGCGTGTCGTCATCCTCGGGGACGTCGGCGTAGCCGCGCACGGCGATGGCGACGTGCCGCTCGGCGTGCGGCGCGACACCGATGAGGCGCCGCGTCACCGAGTTGGCGCCGTCGGCGGCGACCACGGCCCGCGCGGCGACCCGGCCGTCCAGCAGGACGTCCTCGTCACGCGTCTCCAGCGTCCGCACGCGGTGCCGCCGCACCTCGACCCCGCGTTCCCTGGCCGCGTCCACCAGCCGCGCGTCGAACACCTTGCGGGGTACCACGTGGTTGGCCCTGGCGATCGTCGCCTCCACCCGCGCACCACCCGGCGACACCACCGAAAGCCGCCGCACAGGCCGGTAGTCGTCCAGCAGATCCGGCAGCCCCAGCGTCGCCAGCTCCTCACGCGCGTGCGCCGCGATCCCGTCCCCGCAGGCCTTGTCCCGCGGAAAGTCGTCCTTGTCCAGCAGCAACACCCGCGCACCGGGCCGCACCTGCACGGCCCGCAACGCCGCCGCCGCACCCGCCGGCCCACCACCCACCACGGCCAGATCCCACATCTCCTCCACACCGATCACCCTCCCACAGCCCGCACCCACCCCCCAGTCAGGCACACCAGCCCGGCCGGTCCCCCCGGCCCGTCCCGGCGAGAGAACGCCTGCCGTACCTCCTCACCGCACACCGTCCCCCGGCCACACCGGCGCGCACCGTTCCCCCGTCTCCCCGGCCACACCAGCGCGCACAGTTCCCCGTCGCACTAGGCTTCCGGCATGAGCAGCGATGTGCACGGTCGCACCCGGCGGCTGGAACTGTCCGACCAGAACCTGCGCGACTTCGAGGCCGTCGTCCTCGACTCCTCCCCGGACGGCATCGTGCTGGACCGCTCGGCCTTCTACCCCGGCGGCGGCGGCCAGCCCGCCGACCACGGCGTCCTCATCTGGCAAGGCGTCGAGACCCGCATCGAAGGCGCACGCCAAACCGACGACCTGTACCTCATCCCCGCCGAAGGCGACCCCATCCCCCCGGCCGGCACGACGGTACGCGCCGCCGTCGCCGACGAACGCCGCACCGCGCTGATGCGCACCCACTCCGGCCTGCACGTCCTGTGCGGCGTCGTCTTCCGCGACTACGGCGCCTTGGTCACCGGCGGCAACATGGAACCCTTCAGCGCACGCATGGACTTCAACCTCCCCGAAGTCCCCCCGGGCTTCAAGGAAACCATCGAAGCCGCCTGCAACGCGGAGATCATCGCCGACCGCCGCATCGACATCCGCGTACTCCCCCGCGCCGAAGCCTTCGCCATCCCCGACATCATCCGCACCGCCACCAACCTCGTCCCCCCACACGTCGAAGAAGTCCGCATCGTCGACATCACCGGCCTCGACACCCAGGCCGACGGCGGCACCCACGTGGCCTCCACCAAGCAGATCGGCCACATCAAGGTCGCCAAGATCGAAAGCAAAGGCAAAGGCTTCCGCCGCCTCCGCATCACCGTCTCCGACTGACCCCTCGCACGACGGCCACCACAGAGGAACATCCTCCGCGTCACACGAACCACTCGGCCCCGGCCCACGCAGCGCATAACCGGCAGGCGTCCCATCTCCGCCTTCTGGTCAGGCCCGGGCCTGATCAGGCCCGGGGTCCACCGGTCTCCGCGCGAAGAACACGAACTCGCGTCCCGGCCGGTCCGGCGCACCCCGCACCTCCGTGACGTCGTACCCGTGCGCGCGCAGCCCCGCCTCCAGCTCGTCCCGCTCGCGGAACCGCAACGTCGAGTCCGACGTCAGCACCTGACCGTCCGTCTGGAACACCCATGTCCCCCGGAACGTCACCAGCGGCAGGCTGACATCGAGCAGTTCGTACCAGTTCTCCACCACCCCCACCCCAGGCACCGGCACGGCCCGATACGTCTCCTCCCGTGTCCACTCCTCCCACCCCCGCCGCGCCGGATCCCGCGTCTCGAACACCAGCACCCCACCTGGCCGCAACGCCGCGAACACCCCCCGCAGCGTCCCGTCCCACTCCCCCGGCTCGGCTATCGCCTGCGCGACGTTCCCCGTCATCGTCGCGAGGTCCACCCGCATCGCAGGCAACCCCGTCGCGTCCCCATGGAGCCACCGCACCAGCTCCCCCGACCGCTTCCTCCTGGCCACCTCCAGTGAGGCCTCAGCCGGGTCCACCCCGGTCACCTCCACCCCCCGGCCGGCCATCGTCACCGCGAAGGTCCCCGTGCCGCACCCCACGTCGAGCAACCGCCGCACCCCGAGCTCCTCGGCGATCGCCGCGTACGCTTCAAGATCGCTCCGGTCGGGGTCCAGCGCGTCGTAGACGGCCGCGAGACGAGGGTTCTCGAAGATCTCGTCGGCCATCAGCCCCTCCGGTACTCCGCGCGCCACAACCGGGACTCCAGCTTCTCCAGCCGCACGAGGGAGAGCCCGTCCTCGGCGAAGGACACCATCTCGGCGCGGGTGAGCGGCCACGGCGGCCCGTCCACTATCTCCTCGTCGTCCTCCCTGGCGGCCATGACGACGATCAGTGTGCCGCCGGGACCGACCAGGCCGCGGACCGCCGCGATGGTGTCGCCGCGCATGCTCACCGGGAGTGCCTGCACGGTGAAGATCTCCACCACCAGGTCGAAGGCGCCGATCCACTCGGCGGGAAGGCGGAACAGGTCGGCGGTCCGGTAACGCACCGCCGAGCCGGGGTGGCGGCGCTGCGCGGTGCGGACGGCCGTGGCCGAGATGTCGAACGCGTCGGTGTCGAACCCCAGCCCCGCGACATACTCGGCATCCGCACCCAGCCCGCAGCCGATCACCACCGCACGCCGTCCCCCTCCACTGACCGCGCCGGTCTCGGCCCACTCCCGCAGCGGCTCACGCGGCCCTTCACGGTCCCACGGCATCGGCACCTCCCCTGCGTCGGCCGCCGCGTACAGCCGCTCGAACCACCCCGTGGGGTCGTCGTCCGCCAGCGCCTTGGTGGCGAGCAGGTCGGCCTGGCGACCCCAGCCGCCGGAGGTGTGCCACAGAATCGCGGGGATCACCACGTCCCACGCGGCACGCGGCGATTCGTGACCGACCCCTTCCAGTGGCAACAACCGCGCGTCCGGGATCTCGCCGGCCAGCGCACGGCCATGAGCCGGCGGGAACAACGGATCTTCAACCCCGTGCAGCACCAGCGTCGGCGCCGCGATCTGAGAAAGCCTCGCGCGCGTCCCCTCACCCCCGTCGATCAGGTAGTGGTTCTTCATCGCGGCCTCGATGTTCACCGACCGCTCGACCACACGAGTCACGATCTCCCGCACCCCGTCCTCGTCGAACGGCCGCGACGCCGCCGCGTACGGCCGGCACCCGTTCACGACGTACTCGACCACCGCCTCCCGATCCGTCCAGTCCGGCTCCGCCGCCGCCTCACCGAACGCGGCCCGCATGGCCTCCGTCACCCCTGGCAGATCCGCGTCCCCCGGCCCCGGACTGGTACTCATCAACGTCAGCGAAGCCACCCGCTCCCCATGATCCAGCCCCATCACCTGCCCGATCCCACCCCCCATCGAGATCCCCACCACATGAGCCCGCGCCACCCCCAGCGCGTCCAGCACCCCCACCGCGTCCTCGACCAGATCGTCCCCCGAATATCCCGGCTTCCCCGCCGGATACGTCACCGACCGCCCCGTGTCCCGATGGTCGTACCGGATCACGAACCGCCCCCCGGCGGCCAGCCGCGCGCAGAACTCCGGCTCCCACCAGTCCATCGAGGACGAGGCCCCGGCCACGAGCAGGACCGCGGGATCCCCCGCCTCCCCGAACGTCTCCACACACAGGTCCACACCGTTGATCCGGAGGATCTTCTCACCAGTCACACAGACGACCCTAGCCGCGCAGATCGGTCCGATCACGACATACGAACCGATGACTCGCGGCACGTTGCGGCCAGAACTCTATATAGGTAGCGTTAGCCGCATGCCTCGACGTCCGTCCCGCCAGACGCTGGCGGTCCTGGTCGCGCTGGCCGCCGAGCCTGAGCGGTGGCGCTATGGATATGAGCTCGGACGGGAGGTGGGGTTGCCTGCCGGGTCGCTGTATCCGATCCTGATGCGGCTCGGTGACCGGGGGCTCCTGGAGCATGTCTGGGAGGCCGGGATTCCCGCGGGCCGGCCGCCTCGGCATCTGTACCGGCTCACGGGGGACGGGCTCCGGTTCACCGCTGAGGCGGTGGCGGTGGCGGATGCGGCCGTTCCGGGGAGCTCTCGGCTGCGGGAGGCGTGGTGAGCGCTTCCGGGGGTCGTCGAGGTGACGACGCGAGGGGAAGGCGCGGGGTGGATGTGGCGGGGTGGGTGCTGGGGTTCGCGGTGTGGTTGATGCCGGGATGGCGGGGTGGGTGGGGGGACGCCATGCGGGGTGAGCTCGCGCACATCGATGGCGGGACGGCTCGGTGGTGGTTCGCGGTGAGTTGCCTGCGGGGGGTGGTGCTGGAGCCTCGGTGGATGCTGGTCGCGGGAGGGCATCTGGTGCCGGTGGTCGCCGTGGTCGTGGGGACGCGGGAACTTGAGTACGCGCCGATGCGGGCCGGGGTTGTGGGGATGGTCACGGTCTTGGTGGTGTTGTCATGGCTCGCGGGGCGGCGTGGGGTGCTCGGGCCGGTTCGCGGGGGGTGGGTGGCGGGGAGTGTGCGTTGGGGTGGGTTCGTGGTGGTCGGTGGGGCGGCGGGGCTGGTCGTGCATGGGTTCGCGGGGGCCTCGGCGGGGGTGGCGGAGAAGGCGGAGATCGGGGTGCCGGTCTGTACGGCGGTGTTGGTGCTGTACGCGGTGGCGTTCGCCGTCGTGACGGCGCGGTGGTCGCCTGCGACCGGCCGGGCTCTGGCCATCGGCGGGGTTTGCGGTGCCGGTGCGGCGGCCGAGTACATGGTTGCCGCGCTTCTCCGGCCGCCGCTGGCGACCGGCGTCTCCTGGGCTGTGGCGACCGTCGTCACCTCGGGAGCGGCCGCGCTGCTGATCGCGGCCAACAGCGGTGGCGGCGTGGCTCAGGGGGTGATGGCCGGTCTGTGCGCGGCCGTGTTCGCGGCGCTGGTCATCTTCACGGCCGCCGAGGTTCTGCTGCAGTTCGCGCCGGCCTGGGTTCCCGACACGAGTCCGGTCAACGTCGCGCCTGCCGACCGGCTGGCCAACAACCGGGCCGGAGCCGAGGACCAGTACTTCGGGCTGCTGGGGCTCGGAGGCCTCACGGCCGTGGCGTTGACCTTGCTGACCTCGGTGAGCAGGCGCCGCGCCTAGTGCGTGGACGGTGGGGTCAGGGGTGGCCGACGAGGAGGCGGAGGGAGCCGAGAAATTCGGGCTGGGTGCGGAGGTGGCCGTGGTTGGTGTCCCAGGTTCCGTTGGCGAGGTCGTCGTGCAGGCGGGTGACGGACTGGTCGTGTTCGGTGGGGTCGACGAAGCCCCAGGCGGACTGGGAGCGGCGGACGGCGGGGTCGAGGAGGCGTTCGGGGCGGCCGTAGTAGGCCTCGGTGAAGCCGTCTACGCAGTCCAGGGGGATGGGGACTGTCGTGACCTCGGTGGTTCGGCCGATCAGGGATGCGATGTGGTCGATCTTAGGGTAGCGGCGGCTCTCCACGGCGATCAGTTCGGGGGCGTACTCGGCCAGCCAGAACAGGTCGAGTGCGTCGCCGTCGAAGGTGAGGATGACGACGGGGCCTCGGGAGACTCTGCGGAGTTCCCGTAGGCCCTGTTCGGTGTCGGACCACTGGTGGACGGTGATGGTGGCCATGGCGGCGTCGAAGGTGCCCTTGTCGAAGGGGAGTCTCTCCGCGGTGGCGTCCACGGCGGGGACACGGGTGGGGGGTCGTTGCGCGCGCATCGCGGGGGACGGTTCGACCGCGACGACGTAACGGTCCTCGGGTTCGTAGGAACCGGCGCCGGCTCCTACGTTGAGCACGGTCGTGGCGTCGCCCAGGGCCTGCTGTACCAAGGCGGCGATGCGGGGGTCGGTGCGCCGCTGGACGGCGTAGCCCTGGCCGTGGCGTTCGTAGTCGAAGTCGCCTGCTGGTGTCGTGCGCAACCTGTCCCCCACGTGCGATCCGGTGGTAACCGGTATCAACGATAATCACCTCGGGTCTCCGCGGTTCGGCCTGAGGGCCCCGGCCAGGAAGGCCGCGGTCCAGGCGGTGAGGCGAGCGGGTCGGCGGCGCGGGCCAGGAGTGCGCGGCGTTCCGCGTCGGAGTGGGTGGCGGCGGCGGCCTGGTGGAAGAGGGTGGTGGCGTGGGTGTGGTCGCCGCGGCGTGCGGTCAGGTCGGCTTCCACGGCGAGGGCCAGGGGGTAGGCGTCGAGTGCGCCGCCGGCGCGGGCCGTCGCCAGTACGGTGAGGCCGGCGTCGGGGCCGTGCGCGTAGCCGTGGGCCACGGCGCGGTTCAGTTCGACCACCGGGGTGGGGCAGGTCGCGGCGAGCAGGTCGTACCAGCGGGCTATCGCCTGCCAGTCGGTGGCCCCGGCGGACGGCGCGGTGGCGTGACAGGCGGCGATGCGGGCCTGCAGCGCGTACGGGCCGTCGTCCCTGGTCTCGGCGAGGACGGCGACGGCTTCGGTGACGGCGGCGTGGTCGAAGCGGGCCCGGTCCTGTTTGTCCAGGGGGACGAGGTCGCCGGCGGCGTCACGGCGGGTGTCGCGCCTGGAGTGCTGGAACAGGAACAGCGCCAGCAGGGCCGCCACCTCGCTCTCGCCTGGCATGAGGCGCCTCAGGAGGCGGGCCATGCGGATGGCCTCGTCGGCGAACGCCGGCGCGCCGTTGTAGCCGTGGGTGAACAGCAGGTACAGCACGGCGAGCACGCCGGGGAGGCGTTCGGTGAGCGCCGGGCCGGACGGCACGCGGTACGGGATGCCGGCGGTGGCGATCTTCGTCTTGGCGCGGGTCAGGCGGCGGGTCATGGTGGACTCGGTGACGAGGAACGCGCGCGCGATGTCGGCGGTCGGCACACCGCAGATGGTGCGCAGCGTCAGCGCGACCCGTGCCTCCATGGCGAGCGCGGGGTGACAGCAGGTGAAGACGAGCCGCAGCCGGTCGTCCACGACCTCTCCCTCCTGCGGTGCCGGACCGGCGTCGGTGAGGGCCGCCAGGTCGGCGAGTTTGCGGCGTTCGACCGAGGCACGGCGCAGTGTGTCGACGGCGCGGTTGCGGGCCACCGTCATCAGCCAGCCACCGGGGTTGGCCGGTATTCCTTCCCGCGGCCAGCGGCGCAGCGCGACCGCCAGTGCCTCCTGCGCGCAGTCCTCGGCCAGCGTCCAGTCGCCGGTGACGCGGATCAGCGTGGCGACGATGCGGGGGCAGGCCTCCACGCTCGCCGCCGCGACGGCGCGGGCCGTCGCGGCGGCGAGCGGAGGGGTCACCCCGTCGGCCGTCAAGCGTCAGTCGTCGAGCTCGGCGAGGGGACGCAGTTCTATACGTCCCATGCGCGCCATCGGGTGGCTGCGGGCCACCTCGATCGCCTCGTCCAGGTCGGCGCACTCCAGCAGGTCGAACCCGAGGATCACTTCCTTGCTCTCGGTGAACGGGCCGTCCGAGACCAGCAGCCGGCCGTCGCGGACCCGGACCGTCGTGGACGCGGTCGTCGGCGCGAGGACGCTGCCGTCCAGGCGGCGGCCCGCCTCGTCGTTGCGCGTGACCCACGCCTCGATATCAGGCAGCTGCGCCGTGTCGGTGTCGGGCTCGGTGTCGCTGCACACGAACATCATGTATTTCATCGTCGTTCTCCTGTGTCGCCGTACTCATTCTGTATGACGGACAGGTGGCGGCCTTCCGGACACCGGCGCGGCGGAGAATCCGCGCCGCCGGGGAAACGCCGAGGCGGCCACGGACCGTGGTCCGTGGCCGCCGTGGGACGAGGTGTCAGCGGGTCGGGTCGTGGTGGTCGGCGCCGGAGGTGTGCAGGGTGCGCAGCGCGGCGGGGGCGGGACGGGTGTCGGGGCCGGGGAGGTCACGGCTGTAGGCGTAGACCACGGCGGCGGTGGCGATGGCGCCGGTGTTCAGGGCCAGGGCCTTGTCACTGATGTTGTTGATGGTGTCGCAGGACTGGTGGTAGCAGCCGTCGTACGGCTGGCCGGCGGTGCCGCCGAACAGGGCCGCCTGCTCGGGGGTCTTGAGCACCTCGGCGCCGGTGAACAGGCCACCTGAGGGGATGCCGACGGCGATGAACGGGCCGTAGTCGGAGCGGCCGGTGAAGTCGGTGCCGATGTGGGGCTGGCGCAGGACGTCGAAGTACTTCTCGAAGAGCTTCTCGATCTCGGCGGAACCCTCGGGACCGGGGCCGGCGCCGACGGCGTCGGAGTCGTCGCCGTCGTAGATCTGCAACGCGTAGTTCGGCGAGGCGATCATGTCGAAGTTGAGGTACACCTTGATCTTGCCGAGCTCGGCCGGCGACAGCGTGTCGACGTAGTGCTCGGAGCCGAGCAGGTTGAGCTCCTCGGCACCCCAGAAGGAGAACCGCAGCTTGTTGCGGGTCGGCAGCGCGCCGACCTTCAGCGCGACCTCGAGGATCCCCGCGGAGCCGGAGCCGTTGTCGTTGATGCCGGGCCCGGCGAGCACGCTGTCCAGGTGCGCGCCGAACTGCACGATCTTGTTGCCGTCACCCCACTTGGAGTCGGCGATGACGTTGTACGTCGTGCGGATCTGGCTGATCGTCTGGGTCTTCAGGTGGACCACCGAGCCCGCCACTGCGGCGAGGTTCTCACCGGCGGCGAAGCTGGTGCCGACCACGGGGATGGTGACGGGTTCACCGAGCGTGCCCTGCAGCGTGGCGGTACGGCCCGGCTGGCCCTCGTTGAAGATGATCGCGCCGACGGCGCCGGCCGCGGCGGCGTTGCGCGCCTTGACGACGAAGTCGCACGTGCCGCGCTGCATCAGCGCGATGGCGCCGGCCGGGAACCCGGCGAAGTCGGCCGCCTCGCAGCCGGAGGTGGAGGAGCCCGGTGTGGGGGACGGCGGCAGCGTCAGGTCGACGGCGCGCAGCGGGGCCGTGACGTCACCGGAGCCGGACTGCGTCATCGTGTCGAACTCGCCGATCGGCGTGCCGGACAGCGGCGTGGGGACGAAGACCCGCGGGCTCGGGGACACCCGCTCCAGCACCGGCTCGGCCAGTTCCTCGAAGTAGGGGAACTCGAACGGCTGCACCGTCACCTTGTAGCCGGCCTTGCGCAGCTTGCCGGCCACGTAGGTGGCCGAGGCGTCGAAGCCGGGTGTGCCGGAGGCGCGTGTGCCGCCGTTGGCGTCGGCGATGCGCTGGAGCTCGCGCAGGTGCTGCTTCACCCCCGGCGCGGTGATCGCCTTCGCCAGCGCGGCGGGGTCGGGGTCCGCCGCGGCCGGCGAGGCCGGTCCGATCAGGGGAAGGACTAGGGCGACCGTCGCGGCGGCCATCACAGGCCACCGGCGCGTCGTACGGCGCATCGGCTCTCCTTCGCAGTAGGTCACTGACCGGTGAAGCTAGCCGTGCGGTCCGCTCCCGTGAAGGGCGGAACGCGTCCTGACACCACTATGAGATGTCAGGGCTTGCGGGCCACACCGCCGAGCGCGTCCACCTCGGGAGGCGGGCCGAAGGGGCTCGGCTCGGGCCGCCAGTGTGAGATGGACACCACGCCGGGTTCCACCAGTTCCAGGCCGTCGAAGAAACCGGCCAGCTCGGCGGGGCTGCGCAGGTGGTACGGCTCGGCGCCGCTGTCGTTGTACTGGCCGGTGGCCTCGAGGTTCTGCGGGTTGGTGTCGGCGCTGTCGTTGAACGCCAGGTAGCTGCCGCTCGGCAGTTCGGCCATCAGCGACCGCACGATGCCGTAGGCCTCCTCGGTGCTCGGGATGTGGCCGGTCATCTGCATCAGGGTCAGCGCGATCGGCTCGTCGAAGTTCAGGACCTGCCGTGCTTTGGCGAAGATGGTCTCCGGGTCGCGCAGGTCGGCCTCGATGTAGGTGGTGACGCCTTCGGGGGTGCTGGTGAGCAGCGCGTTGGCATGCACGAGCACCAGAGGGTCGTTGTCGACGTACACGATGCGGCAGCTCGGGTCGACCCGCTGCGCGACCTCGTGGGTGTTGTCGACGGTCGGCAGGCCGGTGCCGATGTCGAGGAACTGCCGCACCCCGGCCTCGCCGGCGAGGTAGCGCACGGCTCTGGCGAGGAAGTGGCGGGAGGCCTTGGCGAGGTCCTCGATGCCGGGGAAGGTCTCGCGGAACGCGTCCCCCGCCTCGCGGTCGACCGGGTAGTTGTCCTTGCCGCCGAGCCAGTAGTTCCAGATCCGGGCCGAGTGGGGCACGGTGGTGTCGATCTTGGGTGGCGGGGTGGTCGAGGCGTCGTCGGTCACGGGGAGACATCTCCAGCTATGCGGCTTCGGTCCGTCAGGCACAGTAGATCACAGACGGGGAGGCACGCGCGGGTCCGGACGGCGGAACCCCCGTGCGCGCCGCCGTTTCCGCCGCCGCGCGGCAGGGTGGCGCGACGTCGAATCGGCACCCACCGATCCCTTGACCGCCGGTGTCCCGGCGACGTTAAATTCAGGACATAAATAAAAAGGAAACTTTCCTATGAGTCGGACCGGCGGGTACTGCGCGACCGGCCGTCCGGCGGTGAGGAGGCCGGTTCCTCTCCCTCTCCTTCCTGAACGAAGCACCGCAGCCTCTCGCGAGAAAGCGACACCCCCCATGACCGCTTCACGCCACCCCGCGCTCCCCCGCACCCGCCGTCTCCTGACGCTCGCCGGCGGGGTCGCCGGCGCGCTGGTGCTCGCCGTCACCGGCCTCACCCCCGCCTACGCCGCCACCGGGCAGATCACCGGATACGGCGGCAAATGCGTCGATGTCGCCGCCGCAAGCAGCGCCAACGGCACGCAGGTGCAGCTGTACACCTGCAACGGCACCGCCGCGCAGTCCTGGACCACCGGCTCCGACGGCACCGTCCGCGCGCTCGGCAAGTGCCTGGACGTCGCGGCGGCGAGCAGCGCCAACGGCACCAAGGTGCAGCTCTACGACTGCAACGGCACCGCCGCGCAGGTCTGGACCGCGCAGAGCGACGGCACGCTGCGCGCGCTCGGCAAGTGCCTCGACGCCACCGGGCCGAGCTCGGCCGACGGCACACCGCTGCAGATCTGGGACTGCTTCGCCGGCGCCAACCAGCGCTGGACGCTGCCGACCGGCACCACGCCGCCGCCGGCCGGCGGCAAGATGGCCGGGGCCCCCTACCTGTACATGGGCTGGGGAAGCCCGCCGAGCGCCACCTCGGTGATGAGCGCCACCGGCGTGCGGTCCTTCACCATGGCGTTCATCCTGTCCGGTGGCGGCTGCACCCCGCTGTGGGACGGCCAGCGCGCGCTGAGCGGCGGCGTGGACGCGCAGACCATCTCGTCGATCAAGTCCGCGGGTGGCAGCGTGCAGGTGTCGTTCGGTGGCTGGTCCGGCAACAAGCTCGGCCCCAACTGCTCGACCCCGCAGGCGTACGCCGGCGCGGTGCAGCAGGTCATCAACGCCGTCGGGCCCGCGGTGGTGGACTTCGACATCGAGAACTCCGACGAGTTCACCAACTACACCGTGCAGGACCGCATCCTGAACGGCCTGAAGATCGTCAAGCAGAACAACCCGAACGTCAAGATCGCGGTGACGTTCGGCACCACCGCGAGCGGCCCCGACGCGGCGGGGGTGCGGCTCATCAACCAGTCGCGTGCGCTCGGCGTGCCGATCGACAACTACACGATCATGCCGTTCAACTTCGGTGGCGGCGCCAACATGTACCAGGCCACGGTCAACGCCAGTGAGGGCCTGAAGAACGCGCTCAAGAACGCCTTCGGCTGGACCGACGCGCAGGCGTACGCGCGCATGGGGATCTCCGGCATGAACGGCCTGTCCGACCAGATGGAGACCACCAGCACCGCCACATGGACGCAGATCCGCGACTGGGCCAAGGCCCGCGGCCTGACCCGCCTGGCGTTCTGGTCGGTCAACCGCGACCGTCCCTGCCCCGGTGGCGGCGTCACCGAGACCTGCAGCGGCGTCTCGCAGAACAACTGGGACTTCACCCGCATCACCGCCGGGTTCTGACCGACGCGCAAGCACGTACACGGGCCCGCGCCGGGAGCGTCTCGGCGCGGGCCTCGCGCGCGGGCCTTGTAGGTTGGCTCGCATGGAGCCACCGACCGAGACCAAGGCGTCCGATGTCACCGGCGACCCCGGAGGGCACGGCCGCGCACGGCGTGCGGGACTGGCGGCGCTGGTCGTCGCGGCGGTGATCGGGGCCGGCGGGTGCGCGGATCCCGCGGCACGCACCGGCCCTCCTGCGGCGCCGGCGTCCGCGTCCTCGCCGGCACCGGCGGACGGCGTGACGCAGGCGAGCCCGTCGCCGTCGCGGGCCGCCGGGCTGCCGGCGCCGGACGAACCGGTGCCGCGTGACCCGGTGCGGCTGGCCGAGGCGCTGCACAGCACCACCCTCGCGCTGCGCGAGGCCGTGGACGCCTGGACCCGGGACGGCGGCGCCGCGAAGGGACGTCCCCCCGAGCCGGTGGAGTCGCAGGCCCTGTACCAGCAGCGCATCTACCGGTACGCCGCGCGGCACCGCGACCTCGCCGACCGCGCGTTCGCCAAGCTGCCGAAGGCGCTCGCCGCCGAGGCGAGGGACAACACCAGGGCCATCCGTGAGCTGCTCGCGCTGGCCGTCCCCCTCAAAGGCAAGGCGACCTTCGACGTCCGGTCCCCGCAGCCCGCCGACGTCCTGCTCGGTCACTTCAAGCGGGCCGAGCGCCGCTTCGGCGTCGAGTGGGAGCTGCTCGCCGCCGTGATGTTCGTGGAGACGAAGTTCGGCCGCGTCCGCTCCAACAGCCACGCCGGCGCGCAGGGCCCCATGCAGTTCATGCCGGCCACCTGGCGCGCCTACGGCCTCGGCGGCGACGTCCGCGACGTCCGCGACGCCGTCATGGGTGCCGCCAACTACCTGCACGCCTCCGGCGCGCCGTCCAACCGCCGCCGCGCGCTGCACGCCTACAACCCGTCGCAGGCGTACGTCGACGCGGTCTCGCTGCACGCGCGCCAGATCGAGCGGGACCCGCGCAACTTCTACGCGTACTACAACTGGCAGGTCTTCGTCATCACCACGACCGGCGAGCGCCGTCTCTCCGGCCCGGGGGTGTGACCGCTTCCGCCGGCGGCCCGGCGCGGTGGTCCCCGGCGGCTACTCCCCCGGGATCGGCGCTCCGGACGGCATGCCGGAGGCGACGTACTGCTCGTAGACCGGTCGCCACGGCAACGCCGTCGCGGCGTGCGGCCCGGCGGCCACCTCTCCCGCCAGGACCTTGTCCAGCTCTGCCAGGCAGACCGTCCATCCCGCGGCGTTGCGTGCCGCCGTGTCCCGGGCCTCCAGGACGTTGATCATGGTGAGGCGGCAGCCCCCGGGGGTCTCCTCCAGCTCGAAGATCATCTCGTCCCCCGACCAGGTGAACGCCAGCCGGTGCGGCGGGTCGAACACCAGCACCTCGCCGGTCGTCCCCTCGGTGTTCGGGTCGTCCGCGAAGGTGATCTTGCCACCCGCGTGCGGCTCCAGCCGCACCGTGGAAGGAAACCAGTGCGCGAGCCCCTCCCCGGTGGCGACGGCCTTCCACACCTTCTCCACCGGATGCGGGTACGTCCGCCGGAACCGCACCGCGGGCCGTCCCCGGTGCTCGACATAGGTGCCACGATCCACGGTCATCACTCCTCGTCGTCGAGATACCGGCCGAGATCGTCCAGCCGGTCGTTCCACAGGCGCCGGTACGGCGCGAGCCACGCGTCCAGCTCCGCCAGCGGCCCCGGGTCGAGCACGTAGATCCGGCGCTGCGCCTCCTGCCGGACCCGGACGAACCCGGCGTCCCGCAGCACCCGCAGGTGCTTGGACGTGGCGGGCTGGCTCAGGCCGAGCTCCCCCACCAGCTCCCCCACTGCGCGCGGCCGCACCCGCAAGAGCTCCAGCATCGCGCGCCGCTTGCCGTCGATCAGCACGGCCCACATCACATCGGACACGCAGGCAGTATGCCGGAAAGGTAATATGCCTCACAAGGCATGCACTAGGATCCTCCCCATGATCACACTGACCGGCGCGGTTCGGCTCCCCGACGGCACATGGGTGCGGGGACGCGGACTGCGGCACCCGCTGCCGGAAGGTCCCGTCCCCGGCTTCGGCCTCTACCTGGGGTCGGCGCGCCTGCGCGCACGGCACGAGCAGGCGCTGGCGTGGCCGCACGAATGGGTGCGGTGGCCCGACTTCCTGCTGCCTGCCGACCGGCACGCGGCGGCCAGGGCCATCGGCGGGCTGCACGCCAGAGCCCGGGCCGGCGAGGCCGTCGAGGTGGCCTGCGGCGGAGGCGTCGGACGTACCGGCACGGTGCTCGCATGCCTCGCGGTCCGTGCGGGTGTCCCGGCGGGGGACGCCGTCGCGTGGGTCCGCGAGCACCACCATCCGCGCGCGGTGGAGACGCCGTGGCAGCGCAGGTGGGTCGGCTGGTTCGCCGACAACTTCACCACCGCCAGATGACAGGCGCCGGTGTCTCACCCGGGACGCCGATCGGTGCCGGACCAGGACGGCGGCCCGCTGAGGTCAGGGCTTGGCGGGCCTGGTGAGAGTGCGCGAGATGACCAGGCGCTGGATCTGGTTGGTGCCCTCGACGATCTGCAGGACCTTCGCCTCACGCATCAGGCGTTCGGCGGGGAAGTCCTCCACGTAGCCGTAGCCGCCGAGGATCTGCACAGTGTCGGTGGTGACCCTCATCGCGGTGTCGCTGGCGAACAGCTTCGCCATGGCGGCCTGCGTGCCGTACGGCCGGCCGGCGTCACGCAGGCGGGCCGCCTCCAGGTACAGGGCACGAGCGGCGGCGGTCTGGGTGGCCATGTCGGCGAGCATGAAACCGAGGCCCTGGAAGTCGGCGATGCGGCTGCCGAACTGGCGGCGTTCCCCGGCGTAGGAGACGGCGAGATCGAGCGCGGCCTGCGCCACGCCGACCGCGCAGGCGGCGATGCCGAGGCGTCCGCCGTCCAGGGCCGCCATGGCGATGCGGAACCCCTCACCCTCGGCGCCGGTCAGGGCCTCCGGCGGCAGGCGCACACCGTCCAGCAGGACCTGCGCGGTCGGCGAGGAACGCATGCCCATCTTGCGCTCGGGACGGCCGAACGACAGGCCGGGGGTCCCGGCGGGGACGTGGAAACACGAGATGCCGCGTGCGCCGTCCCCTGAGGTGCGGGCCATCAAGGTGTAGAAGTCGGCCACGCCGCCGTGGGTGGTCCAGGCCTTCACGCCGTCCACGACGTAACCCCCCTCGGGGGACGGCACGGCCCTGGTGGTGAGCGCGGCGGCGTCGGAGCCGGACTGCGGCTCCGACAGGCAGTACGCGCCGAGCGTGTCACCGCCGAGCAGCGCCGGCAGCACCTCGGCGCGCCGCTCCTCGGACGCGTACGCCGCGATCGGGAAGCACGACAACGTGTGCACCGACAGGCCGAGACCGACGGCGAGGAACGCGCCGGCCAGCTCCTCCACGACCTGGAGATACACCTCGTACGGCTGGGCCGCGCCGCCGTGCTCCTCGGGGTAGGGAAGGCCGAGCAGGCCCGAACGGCCGAGCGTGGTGAACACCTCGCGCGGGAACCGGCCCTCGGCCTCGTCGGCGGCGGCGCGCGGCGCGACCTCCTTGGCGATCAGGTCGCGCACGAGGTCGATCAGGTCGTGGGCCTCGGCGGTTGGCAGGGTGCGGTCGACCGGCATGGACGGCTCCAGGTCACCTGGCGGCGCCGGGACCGGCGCCGGGGGAACGGGTGGTCGGCGGTGGCACGGGGTCAGACCACGATCAGCTCACGGGGACGGTCGTTGAGCCGCTCGGCGCCGGTCTCGGTGCACACCACGATGTCCTCGATGCGCGCGCCGTGGCGGCCGGGGAGGTAGATGCCGGGCTCGACGGAGAACGCGTGGCCCGGGGCCAGCGGCTCGGTGTTGCCGGACACGATGTAGGGGTCCTCGTGGGTCTCCAGGCCGATGCCGTGACCGGTGCGGTGGATGAAACGGTCGCCGTACCCGGCCTCGGCGATGATCTCGCGCGCGGCGGCGTCGACCGACTCGCACGTCACACCGGGCCGCGCCGCGGCGCACGCGGCCTCCTGCGCGCGGCGCAGCACCTCGTAGTAGGCGGCGAAGTCGGCAGGGGGCTCGCCGACGCAGTACGTGCGGGTGGAGTCGGAGCGGTAGCCGCTCGGCATGCGGCCGCCGATGTCGACGACCACCGGCTCGCCGTCCCGGATCACGCGGTCCGACACCTCGTGGTGGGGGCTCGCGCCGTTCGGGCCCGACCCCACGATGACGAAGTCCACCGAGACGTGACCGGCGTCGATGATGGCGGCGGCGATGTCGCGGCCCACCTCACGCTCGGTGCGGCCCGCCTTGAGGAACGTCGGCACCAGCGCGTGCACGGTGTCGATGGCCGCGCCGGCCTCACGCAGCGCGTCGACCTCGGCGGGGCTCTTGCGCGTGCGCAGGGTGCCGATCACCGGGCCGGCCAGCACCTGGCGGGCCTCCGGAAGCGCGTCGCGGAAACGCAGCGACTGCATGGCCCACATGGTGTCGGCGAGACCCACCGTGGCGACGTCGCCGACACGGCGGGCCACCAGTGCGAACGGGTCCTCGGTCTCCCCCCAGGACACGAACTCCAGGCCGAGGCGGCCGGCCGGCGAGTGCTCGGCGGCCGGCAGCTCCAGCAGCGGCACCACCATGAACGGCTCGCCTTCGGCGCGCACCACCAGGCAGGTGAGCCGCTCCAGCGGCATCGCGTCGTAGCCGGTGGCGTACCGCAGGTCCGGCCCTGGGGTGAGCAGCAACGCATCGACACCGGCCGCGGCCGCGGCCTCACGCAGCGCCGCCACCCGGGTCACGGGGAACAGATCAGAGGTCGTCGTCACACGGCCCAATGTATTGCACCCCGGCCTCCTCGCCTCACCCCACCTCGGTCCCCTGCGCCGGGTCGCCGGTTGTCGGTGCGGCCTGCGAGGATGAGGCGCATGGCAGGGCTGATGCTTCTCGACACGCCGTCGTTGTACTTCCGGGCCTATTACGGGGTCCCCGAGTCGATGAAGGCTCCGGACGGCATGCCGGTCAACGCCGTCCGCGGCCTGATCGACATGATGGCCACGCTGGTGCGTGACCACTCCCCCGGCGAGCTCGTGGCGTGCATGGACGCCGACTGGCGGCCCGCGTTCCGGGTGGCGGCCATCCCGAGCTACAAGCTGCACCGTGTGGCGACCGGCGACGAGGAGCAGGTTCCCGACACCCTCGCTCCCCAGGTCCCGGTGATCGAGCAGGTCCTCGACGCGCTCGGGGTGGCGCGCATCGGGGTCGCCGGTTACGAGGCCGACGACGTCATCGGCACCTGCGCGGTCCGCGCGGCCGGGGCCGTCGACATCGTCACCGGGGACCGTGACCTGTTCCAGCTCGTGGACGACGTGAAACCATGCCGCGTCCTTTACACGATAAAGGGGATTCGCAACATCCAGGTGATCGACGAGGCCGCCGTCGCCGCCAAGTACGGCATCCCCGGCCGCACGTACGCCGACTTCGCCACCCTGCGCGGCGACCCCAGCGACGGCCTCCCCGGCGTCCCCGGCGTGGGTGAGAAGACCGCCGCCGCGCTCATCACCCGCTTCGGCTCGCTGACCGCCGTGCTGGAGGCGCTCGACTCCGGCGCGACCGACGGCTTCCCCGCCGGCAGCCGCAACCGCCTCCTGGCCGCGCGCGAGTACCTCACGGTCGCCCCCGCCGTCGTCCAGGTCGCGCACGACGTGCCGCTCCCCGACGCCGACCTCACCCTGCCGGCCAAGCCCCGCGACCCCGAGGCCCTGGTGGCCCTGTCGGACCGCTACGACCTCGGCGGCCCGCTGAACCGCCTGCTCACGGCCCTGGCCGGCTAGGTCAGCCGACGGAGGAGTAGGCGACGACGCCGCGGCGCAGCGCGTCGGTGGCCTTGGTGGCGTTCTGGCGCACCTTGGTGCCCTGGGGGGACGCCTTGGCGATCTGGTCGAGCAGGTCGAGCAGTTGCTTGGTCCAGCGGACGAAGTCGCCGGCGGCCAGGTCGTTCTCGGTCAGGACGGCGTCGAGGCCGTGGCCGCGGGCCCAGCGGTAGGTGGCCCAGGCGAAGCCGAGGTCGGGTTCCCTGACGAAGGACAGCGTGTGGTCGCGTTCGATGTTCTCCAGGTCGGCGAAGATGCGCACCATGGCGGCCAGGGCCTCCTTGGCGCGGCCGGCGGGGATCTTGGGCTGGCGCGCGTCGTCGGCCTGGCGTGACTCGTAGATCAGCGCCGAGACGCAGGCGGCCAGCTCGGCGGGGTCCAGATCGTCCCAGATGCCGGCGCGCAGGCACTCGGCGGTGAGCAGGTCCAGCTCGGTGTAGAGCTGCGCGAGCCGGCGGCCCTGCGGGGTGACGGTCTCGCCGTCCAGGTAGCCGAGCTCGTCCAGCACGCCGCACACCCGGTCGAACGTGCGGGAGATGACGTGGGAACGGCTCTCCATGCGGCGGCGCAGGCCCTCGGTCTCCCGCAGGAGCTTGTGGTAGCGCTCGGCCCAGCGCGCGTGGTCCTCACGCTCGTCGCAGCCGTGGCAGGGGTGCGCGCGCAGGCGGCGGCGCAGGTCGGCGATCTCCCACTCGGGGGAGCCCGGCGCGGCGGCAGGAGTGTCGCCGGCGTCGTGGTCGCGGACCCGCACGGGACGGCCGAGATCACGGTCGCCGATCTTGGCGTGCAGCGTGGCCACGAGGTTGGCGCGGTCCTTGGGGGCCCGGGGGTTGAAGCCCTTCGGGATGCGCAGCCGCTCGATGGGCTCCACCGGCACGGGGAAGTCGGCCGCCGACAGCCGCTTGACCTGCTTGCCGATGGTCAGGACCAGCGGCGAGGGGCCCTCGGTGCGCATGGTGAGGCCGGGGTCGAGGATCACGGCGATGCCGGCGCGCCTGCCGCCGGGGACGCGGATCACGTCACCGGGACGCAGGGCCTCCAGGGACCGCATGGCCTGGGCCCGCCGGGCCGTGCCGCGCTGGCGCGACAGGTCGGCCTCGCGGTCGGACAGATCCCTGCGCATGCGCGCGTACTCGGGGAAGTCGCCGAGGTGGCACGTCATCGCCTCGGCGTACCCCTCGATCGCCTCCTCCGAGCGGCGCACCTGCTTGGCGATGCCGACCACGGCGCGGTCGGCCTGGAACTGCGCGAACGACGCCTCGAGCAGCGTGCGGGCCCGCCGGCGTCCCACCTGGCCGACGAGGTTGACGGCCATGTTGTACGACGGCCGGAAGCTGGAGCGCAGCGGGTAGGTGCGGGTGCTGGCGAGGCCGGCGACGGACACCGGGTCGGTGCCGGGCTGCCACAGCACCACCGCGTGGCCCTCGACGTCGATGCCGCGCCGGCCGGCCCGGCCGGTGAGCTGGGTGTACTCCCCCGGGGTCAGGTCGGCGTGGGTCTCGCCGTTCCACTTGTCGAGCTTCTCGATCACCACGGACCTGGCCGGCATGTTGATGCCGAGCGCCAGGGTCTCGGTGGCGAACACCGCCTTGACCAGGCCCCGGGTGAACAGTTCCTCGACGACCTCCTTGAACGCCGGGAGCATGCCGGCGTGGTGCGCCGCGAGGCCGCGCTCCAGGCAGTCGCGCCACTCCAGGTAGCCGAGCACCGACAGGTCCTCGTCCGGCAGGTGCGCGGTGCGCTCGTCCACGATCTGTCTGATCTCGTGGCGCTCGCTGTCGGTGGTGAGCCGGATGCCGGCGTGCAGGCACTGCATGACGGCGGCGTCGCACCCGGCGCGGGAGAAGATGAACGTGATGGACGGCAGCAGCCCCTCGGCGTCCAGCCGCTCGATCACGTCGGAACGGCCGGTGACCTGGGCCGAGCGGCGGGGACGGGTGTAGCCGCGCCGGCCGCGGGCCTGCGCGAGGCGCTGCTCGTCGCGGGAGATGCGCATCAGGGCAGGGTTGATGCGCGGCCGGTTGTCCTCGTCCACGAACAGGTCGTACAGCTGATCGCCGACGATCATGTGCTGCCACAGCGGCACCGGCCGGTGCTCGTCCACGATCACCGTGGTGTCGCCGCGCACCTCACCGAGCCACTCGCCGAACTCCTCGGCGTTGCTGACCGTGGCCGACAGCGCGACCACGCGCACCGACTCCGGCAGGTGGATGATCACTTCTTCCCAGACGGCGCCGCGGAACCGGTCGGCGAGGTAGTGCACCTCGTCCATGACGACGTGGCTCAGCCCCGCGAGGGTGGACGACCCCGCGTAGAGCATGTTGCGCAGCACCTCGGTGGTCATGACGACGATCGGCGCGTCGCCGTTGACGCTGTTGTCGCCGGTGAGCAGGCCGACCTTGGCCGCGCCGTACCGGCGCGCCAGGTCGTTGAACTTCTGGTTCGACAGCGCCTTGATGGGGGTGGTGTAGAAACACTTGCTGCCCTGCTCCAGGGCCAGGTGCACGGCGAACTCGCCGACGACCGTCTTGCCCGACCCCGTGGGTGCCGCCACCAGCACACCGTCACCCGCCTCAAGGGCCTGGCAGGCGTCGACCTGGAACTCGTCGAGGTCGAAATCGTACAGCTTGCGGAAGGACGTGAGCGCGGGACCGCTGTCGGCGTGCTTCTGTCGGAATGCGGCGTAGCGTTCCGCAGGCGTCGTCATGGTTTTCAGCCTACCGACAACCCCTCCGATTCCGGTCGGCTCCATCCTGCCCCGGCGCTCAGAACCCCGCGGGGGCCAGTACCCGCAGCGCTCCGGGGTGCACCGCGCAGGTGAGCGGCAGCGGCCCGAGGCGCTCGCCGTCGGCGTACGCCACCACGCCTGGCGCCGCCACGGTGATCTCCTTGCCGCGCAGGGTCACGACGCCGGGACGGCCGAGGTGACCGCCGCGGTACACACTGGGGAAGATCCGCAGGAAGGCCGCGGTGGACATCTCCTCGACGATGGTCACGTCCAGCAGCCCGTCGTCGGGCCTGGCGTGCGGGCAGACCCGCATGCCGGCGCCGTAGGAACGGGTGTTGGCGACGGCCACCAGCATGCCGCCGAACTCCCGCGTCTCGCCGTCCACGGTGATCCGGAACGGCAGCGGCCGGAACTCGCGCAACTCCTGGACCATGGCGAGCAGATACCTGGCCATGCCGGGGGGCCGGGTCATCCGGTTGGCCCGCTCGTTGACACGGGAGTCGAAACCGCAGGCCATCACGCCGGCGAACCACTCCTCACCGCCGACGCGGCCCGCGTCCACGTCGCGTACGACCCCGGCGGCCACGATGCCGGCGGCGGCCACCGGGTCCTGCTTGGGGATGCCGAGCGCGTCGGCGATGTCGTTGCCGGTGCCGGCCGGGATGATGCCGAGCGGCACGTCGGTCCCCGCCACGGCCTGGAGCGCCAGGTGGACCAGTCCGTCGCCGCCGAACGCGACCAGGGCCTCCGGTTCCTCGGCGACGGCCATGCAGGCACGTTCGAGCGCGTCCTCGGGGGTGGTCCCCATGATGACCGAGACCGGCCGCTCTCCCTCGCGCAGGCGGCGCACCACCGGGTCGAGCATGCGGAGCGTGCGGCCGCCACGTGCCGCGGGATTCACCAGGACGACCAGCTCACCAGCCACAACGCCGAACATATCCAGCCAAGCCGGTCAAATCCAGCGTTACCACCGAGTCAAAAGTGACCGGAGGTGGCCGTGAATCAGTCGGCGCCGGGGGTGGTCGAGACCTCGGAACCGGCCGGGCCGTCGAGCTCCTCGTCCAGCAGGCGCTGCCGCTCGGCCTCCAGGCGGTCGGCCTTGCGGTCGTGCGCCATCATGACGACCTCGGCGATCAGGAACATGCCGACCATGGGCAGCGCGAGCGCCAGCATGGTCACCGGGTCCTGGCTGGGGGTGGCCACCGCGGCGAACACGAACATCAGGAAGATCACCAGGCGCTGGTGCTTCTTGACCATCTGGTAGCGGAGCACCCCGACGAGGTTCAGGAACACCAGCAGCAGCGGCAGCTCGAACGACAACCCGAAGATCACGAGCATCGCCATCAGGAACCCGACGTACTGGTCCATGCTGATCAGCGGGATGACGTTGCCCGGCGCGAAACCGAGCAGCAGAGCCAGGCCCTTGTCCATCGTGTAGTACGCCAGGGCCGCGCCGGCGACGAACAGCGGCACCGACAGGCCGAGGAAACTCAGCGAGTAACGCCGCTCGTTGCGGTACAGGCCCGGGGTCACGAAGGCCCACAGCTGGTACAGCCAGACCGGTGCCGAGACGACCGCGCCGAACATGAGGGCGACCTGGAGGTTCACCATGAACCCCTCGAAGACACCCTGGACCACCAGGGTGCACTCCCCCTCCTTGAGCTTGTGGGCCTCGGGCAGCCGGCAGTAGGGGCCGGTCATGAAGGTCCACAGGCGGTCGAAGAACAGGAAGCCCACGACGGTGCCGAGGACCAGGCCGAGGACGGCCTTGGCGAGCCGGTTGCGCAGTTCGCGCAGATGCTCCATCAAGGGCATGCGGCCGTCGGCGTCAGGTGGGGTGGCCTGGCCGTCATCGGCTGGTCGTGACCGTTTCAGCAGTGCCATGGTGGCGTCCTGATCTCGCGAGCGGTCGGAAGGGGGGCTGCTGGATCAGGCGGAGCCCTGGTCCTTCGGTGCCGGGGCCGCCGGAGCCGGGGCCGTGGTGGCGCGCAGGCGCGCGTTCTCCTCCTCAAGGGTGCGCAGGCGCTCCTCGACGGAAGGGCCGGCCGGCGGGAGCGACGGCTGCTGCTGAACGGTCGTCTGCGCCGGGGCCGGAGCGGGCTTGGCCTCGTCCTCGTCGTTCAGCTTGGTCGTCTCCTTCTTGAACAGACGGAGAGACTGGCCGAGCGCCTTGGCGGTGTCCGGCAGCTTCTTGGCGCCGAACAGGAGGATGAGGACCAGCAGAATGAGGATCCATTCCATGGGACCAAGACTGGGCATGACACTTCCTTAAGGCGGGCGACGTGCGTCTCAGCACCGATCGTACGCTCCCCTGGCCAGTTACTTCACCCCTCCTGCCGTCCTGAAGTGACGTTCGCCGTGCTGAGACGTTCCCGTACAGGGGCGAGAAGAGCGGTGGCCCGCTCGATTTCACCCGCCAGCCGCCGGGCCGACACCGCCAGGCGGGCCGTGAGGACCACCAGCGGCACCAGGCCGGCGACCCCGAGCGCCACCGCGCCGTAGATCCAGGTCATGACCCGGCACTGTACCGAACCGCCGCGTGGCGTCGCGCCGCAAGCCCGATGAGAACCGGACATCGCGCCGGCCCGGGTCAGCCGGTGGACTCGTAGCGGGACAGCGCGGCCTTGGCGTGCTCACGCACGCGCGCGGCCAGGGACGCCGGGGAAACCACGCGGCCGGTGTCACCGAGGCGCAGCGCCAGCCGTACCAGCCAGCCCTGGTCGCGGGCCCGCAGCGTGACCCGCAGGCGGCCCTCGCCGAGCTCGGAGACCTCTTCGCAGGGGTAGTACTCGGCGACCCAGCGGCCCCCCGGGGTGAGCTCCAGCTCCACCAGCTCGTCGGTGGGGGACGGCCGGAAGACGCCGTCGGTGACGTCGATCGGCCCGGCGTCCGCGGGAGGGTCGGCCTCGACCTCCAGCATCGTCACACCGATCACGCGGTCGAGCCGGAACAGCCGCATGCCGTCAGCCCGGTAGCACCACCCCTCCAGGTAGGAGCGGCCGTCGACCATCACCAGCCGGGTGGGGTCGACCTCACGCGGAGTGATCTCGTCGCGGCCCGGCACGTAGTAGCGCAGCGAGAGACGGCGGCCCTTGCGCAGCGCGTCGGTGACCGTCGCCGCCGCGGCGGCGTCCACGGTGGCGTCAGGGGTGAACGCGACCTGGCTGCTCACCGCCGCCGCGCCTTCGCCGGCCGCGCGCTCCAGCTTGGCGATCACGCGCGACAGCGCGTCACCCTCGGCGAACTCCGGCAGCTCCGACAGCATGCGTAGCGCCACCAGGAGCGCGCTGGCCTCGTCCACGCCGAGGCGCAGCGGCCGCGCGATGGTCTCGGCGTTGTCGATCAGGATCTCGCCGCCGTCCCACGACACGTCGATCAGGTCGCCGGGGGTGTGGCCGGGCAGCCCGCACATCCACACCAGTTGCAGGTCGTCGACGAGCTGCTTCTCGGTGAGGCCGAACAGCTTGGCCACCTCGGGGACCTGCGCACCCGGATGCGACATGAGGTACGGCACCAGCGCCAGCAGGCGCGGCAGCCGGTCGGCGGTGCTCACGTGCGTCCCCTCCCCCGGCGGCGCACGCACCGGACCACTCGCCGCACGGCCCCACCGGCTTCACGGCAAGCGGCTGCTCCGGCGCCTTGCCGCCGGACGGCCACACGCCGCCTGATGGCCGGATCTGACCGGCGTTCGGTCACGCCATGGCTCCCTTCAGGCGGCGGATCACGGCCTCGCGCGCGTCCGGGGGATCGACGATCTCGGCGTCGGCGCCGAAGCCGACCACCGAACCGGCCAGCCAGTCGGCGTCGGTGAAGTCGAGCGTGACGACGTCCCAGCCTTCCTTGCCGGGGGTGACCTCCCCCGCCTGGCGCAGCCACTGGCAGGTGCCCTCACGCACCATCACGGTGGCCCTGCGCTCGGGCAGGAGGCTGTCGCGGTGGCCGACCATGGAGCGGATGTCCACACCCGGCGGCACCGACACCACGCCGGGACGGCCGACCGGGGTGACGGGACCGCAGACGCGGCTCAGCCGGAACACCCGTGGCGCGTTCCGCTCGTGGTCGTGGCCGACGACGTACCAGCGGCCCCGGCGGCTGACCACACCCCACGGCTCCACGGTGCGGGTCAGCACGACCTCGCTGCCGGCCGTGCGGTAGTCGAACCTGACGGCCCTGCGGTCGCGCACCGCCTCCCACAGCGCGGGGAACGCCGGGTCGCGGGTGTCGACCCGCAGCTCCAGCGGGCCCGCGGACTCCTCGTCGGTCTGCACCCCGGCCGCGCGCAGCTTCAGCAGCGCGCCGCTCGCGGCCTCGGCCAGGTTGGCGCGCTGCCACACCTGCGCCGCCAGGCCCAGCACCGCGGCCTCGTCCGGCTCCAGGGTGATCTCGGGCAGCTCGTACGACTGGCGCACGATGCGGTACCCCGGCTCGTCCTCCCAGGGGTCGCGGTGCACCTCGATCGGGATGCCGATCTCACGCAATTCGTTCTTGTCGCGCTCGAACATGCGCTGGAAGGCCTCGTCGTTGCCGGAGTCGTAGCCGGGGACGGCATGACGGATCTGCTCGGCGCTGAGCGGGCGCCGGGTGGCGAGCAGGCAGATGACGAGGTTCAGCAGCCGCTCGGTCTTCCGGCGGGACATCGGGCCTCCTTTCCCGGGGAAACGCTACCCTTTCCGGCGTGATCAGATGGCGCAAGGGTGAGGTGGCCGCGGTCCGGCGCGAGTGGCCGGGCGCGGTGGAACTGGACGTGACGCTTCCGGAGGGGAACTGCCGGGCACTGGCCTACCCCCCTCTGGTGGGCCGTCCCGAGCCCGGCGACACGGTGCTGCTCAACACGACCGCGCTCGCCATGGGCCTTGGTACGGGAGGGTACGCCATGGTCGTGGCGATTCCGGACCGTTTGCCGGAAGATCCATCCGGTCCCGGCCACCTGGTCAAGGCGCGGTACACGCCGCTGCAGGCGACGGTGCAGGGGGCGGACGAGCAGGGGTCGCCTCATCACGACGTGCTGCGTGACGCCGACTCGGTGTCCGGCATGCCGGTCGTGGTCGCCGACCTGCACTCGGCGCTGCCGGCCGTCCTGTGCGGCCTGTTCGCGGCCCGGCCCGGGGTCCGCGTGGCGTACGTGATGACCGACGGCGGCGCGCTACCGGCGTGGTTCTCCATGTCGGCGGCCCGGCTGCGGGAGATCGGCTGGCTCTGCGGCGTGGTGACCACCGGCCAGGCCTTCGGCGGCGACGTGGAGGCCGTGACCCTCCACACCGGCCTCCTGGCGGCCCGCCACGTGCTGTCCGCCGACGTCGCCGTCGTGGCCCAGGGCCCCGGGAACCTCGGGACCGGCACCCGGTGGGGTTTCTCCGGCGTCTCCGCCGGTGAGGCCGTCAACGCCGCCTCCGTGCTCTCCGGCCGCCCCGTGGCGTCCCTGCGCGTCAGCGAAGGAGACGCCAGAGACCGCCACCGAGGCGTCTCCCACCACTCCCTGACCGCCTACGGCCGCGTGGCCCTGGCCCGAGCCCAAGTGGTCGTCCCCGACCTCCCCGGCCCCTTCGGCCAACAGGTGAGCACCGCCGCCGCTACCCTGTCCTCCCGCCACGAACTGGTACATGTCCCCGTGACCGGCCTCTACGAGGCCCTGGAGCACTCCCCCGTCCGCCTCTCCACGATGGGCCGCGGCCTCAAGGAGGACCCCGCCTCCTTCCTCACAGCAGCCGCCGCCGGCCGCCACACCGCGACCCTCCTGACCACATGATCCCGACGGCACCGCGCTCCCGAGCGCGGGCCGCCGTACCAGGCACCGGATTCACCGCACGTGGACCCCACCGCCGCGGCGCCGACTCTCGTCGAACCCAGGCCGGGAAGAAGTACCAGCCTCCCCGGAGAAAGTGCCTGCCTCGCAGACCGAGACGACCGGCTCCACGGACCCGGTGGCTGGACCCTCCACTCACACGACGACGGCGGGCCGCCGTACCAGGCGCCGGATTCACCGCACGTGGACCCCACCGCCGCGGCGCCGATCCTCGTCACCCCAAGGCCGGGAGGAAGTGTCTCTTCTCCGGCGGGTCGGCCGGCTCTCACTCGTGAGCGAGAACGGCCGGCTCTCACTCGTGAGCGAGAACGGCCGGCTCTTGCTCGTGAGCGAGAACGGCCGGCTCTCGTCGGCGGGGTCGGCCGGGTGATCTTACGTGGGGGTCGGCCGGGGTTGCTCGTGGGTCGGGCCTGGGGGCCGGGGTCAGTAGACGCCGAGGACGTCGATGACGAAGACGAGGGTGTCGGTGCCCTTGATCTTGTCGCCGGAGCCGTTCTTGCCGTAGCCGAGTTCCGGGGGGATGGTGACGAGGATGCGGCTGCCTACGGTGGAGCCGACCAGGGTTTGGTCCCAGCCCTTGATGACCTTGCTCTCGCCGATGGGGAACATCACGGGCTCGCCGCGTTCCCAGGAGCTGTCGAACTGGAGGTCGGTGCCCCAGATCTTGCCGGTGTACTGGACGAGGATGGTCTGGCCGGCCTTGACGACGGGGCCGGTGCCCTTGATGACGACCTTGCTGACGAGCTCCTTGGGGGCCGGCAGGGAGGTCTTGGTGGTGAGAGTGGGGGCCTTGTCGCCGCCGGGGTTCTCCAGTTTCACACCGGCGAGTGCGGGGTCGGTGGCCTGGCCCTGGGCCGCCTTGGCGGTGGGGACGCCGACGACGTCCACGACGAAGACGCTGGCGGCGGAGGTGTCGGCACCCTGGGACTGGGCCTGCGCGGCCTGCTCGGGGGTGAGGCTGTCCTTGGCGACGACGGCGAGGAAACGGCCGCCGGGCTTGGCGTCCTGGAACGCCTTGTGGATCACCGCGGGGAGCTTCTTGTCGACCTTGATGAGCTGCGGCGCGCCGTCGTCGTAGGTGGACCCGGTGGCGGCGTTCTGCTTGCCGTCCCAGTTCCAGGCGGTCAGGTTGGTGACGACCGAGTCGCCGTCCTTGACGAGATCGCCCTGCCCTTCCTTGATCGTCTCGACGGAGGAGGACACCGGGGGCTTGCCGGTGGGGAACGTCACCTGCGGCTTCTTGCCGAAGTCCCCCGCGACCTTCACGCCGGACGCCGGCGTGGTCGGCTTGGCCGCCGTGCCGCCACCGGACCCGCAGGCGACGGCGAACAGCAATGGCACTGCGGCGGCGAGAACGGCCAGTCGGCGCATGGGGATCCCTCGGGAAGACGACACGTCCGCGTCACATTACCTGACCGCCGTGGCCGCCAAGACCGTCACGGCGAGTGCGCTTGCCGAAGCCTGACCTCGCCTTTCCCTGGCCGGACGCCGCCGCCGCCACCTGGTGACCCACGGAGACGTCGTCGCAGGTCAAAGGCCCTGCCGACGACCACAGGCAGCCGTAGGCCCCACCGGCGCGCGGGTGAAAATTTCACCGTACGCGCGCAGGCGGGGCCGCGGGCTCACATGCCGGCGATGAGTTTGTCCACCCGCTCGTCCACGCTGCGGAACGGGTCCTTGCACAGCACCGTGCGCTGTGCCTGGTCGTTGAGCTTCAGGTGCACCCAGTCGACGGTGAAGTCGCGCCGTTTCTCCTGGGCCTTGCGGATGAACTCGCCGCGCAGCCGGGCCCTGGTGGTCTGCGGCGGCACGGACTTGGCCTCGAAGATCTTCAGGTCGGACGCCACGCGCTCCACGGCGCCGCGCCGCTGCAACAGGTAGAACAGCCCCCGCTTGCGGTGGACGTCGTGGTAGGCGAGGTCGAGCTGTGCGATGCGCGGCGAGGAGAGCGGCAGATCGTACTTCTCGCGGTAGCGCTCGATGAGCTGGAACTTGGTCACCCAGTCGATCTCGCGGGCCACGAGGTCGAGGTCGCCGGTCTCGACGGCACGCAGGGTGCGCTCCCACAGCTCAAGGACCCGCCGGGTGATGGCGTCACCGCCGCGGCGGTCCACGAAGTCGCGGGCCTTGGACAGGTACTCCTGCTGGATCTCCAGGGACGACGCCTCGCGTCCGTTGGCGAGGCGCACGCGCCGGCGGCCCGTCATGTCGTGGGACACCTCACGGATCGCCCTGATGGGGTTCTCCAGGCTGAGGTCGCGCATCACGGTGCCGGCCTCGACCATGCGCAGCACGAGGTCGGTGGCGCCGACCTTGAGCAGCATGGTGGCCTCGCTCATGTTGGAGTCGCCGACGATGACGTGCAGGCGGCGGAACCGCTCGGCGTCGGCGTGCGGCTCGTCGCGGGTGTTGATGATCGGCCGGGACCGGGTGGTGGCGCTGGAGACGCCTTCCCAGATGTGCTCGGCTCGCTGGGACACGCAGTACACCGCACCGCGCGGCGTCTGCAGCACCTTGCCGGCCCCGCAGATGATCTGCCGCGTCACCAGGAACGGGATCAGGACGTCGGCGAGCCTCCCGAACTCCCCGTGCCGGCCCACGAGGTAGTTCTCGTGGCAGCCGTAGGAGTTGCCCGCCGAGTCGGTGTTGTTCTTGAAGAGGTAGATGTCTCCGGCGATGCCTTCCTCGCGCAGACGTTTCTCGGCGTCCACGAGGAGACCTTCCAGGATGCGCTCCCCCGCCTTGTCGTGGGTGACGAGTTCCACGACGTTGTCACACTCGGGGGTGGCGTACTCCGGATGGCTGCCCACGTCGAGATACAGCCGGGCTCCGTTGCGAAGGAAGACGTTGCTCGATCGGCCCCAGGACACGACTCTGCGGAACAGGTACCGCGCCACCTCGTCGGGGGACAGCCTGCGCTGCCCCCGGAACGTGCAGGTGACGCCGTACTCGTTCTCCAAGCCGAATATGCGACGATCCATCACATCACACTATGCCCCTGCGACGCCGGACGGGAGAGATCCTTCCCTCGTTTCCAGGAGGTCACTCTCCCGAGCCGGTGTCGATGTCGCCTTCCGGCGCGGTCGCGGGGCCCCCCTCGCCGTCGGCCTCCTCGCCGCCGAGCGACGGCGCGGCGGGTGCGCCGGCGATCAGGCGCTCCAGGCGCGGTCCGGCCAGCCGCAGGAACTTGCGGTGCTCACGGGTGCGGTCCAGCACCGCGACCTCCAGCTGGGACACCGGGGGCCGCTCGCCGCCGGGCTCGGTGAGCGCTCCGAGCGCGGCGTCCAGGGCCGCCTCCAGGGTCATGTCGGCCTGGTAGCGGTCCTTGAGGCGGCCGGCCACCGTGTCGGCCACGCCACCCATGACCACGAAGCCGTGCTCGTCGGTGACCGAGCCGTCGAAGGTGAGCCGGTAGATCTGGTCGTCGGAGCTGGCCTCCCCGACCTCGGCGACGACCAGCTCGACCTCGTACGGCTTGCGCGACTCGGTGAACACCATGCCGAGCGACTGCGCGTAGAGGTTGGCGAGGCCGCGCGCGGTGACGTCGCCGCGGTCGTAGGTGTAGCCGTTGATGTCGGCGTAGCGGATGCCGCCGAGGCGCAGCGCCTCGAACTCGTTGTACTTGCCGACCGCGGCGAAGCCGATGCGGTCGTAGATCTCGCTGATCTTGTGCAGGGCCCGCGACGCGTTCGGCGCGACGAACAGGATGCCGTTCTCGTACTGCAGCACCACGACGCTGCGGCCGCGCGCGATGCCCTTCCGCGCGAAATCGGCCTTGTCCCGCATCTCCTGTTCTGGGGACACATATCCAAAGGGCATGGACACCGGTGGTGATCCTCTCGTGGCCGTGGGTGGTGACTAGCGCAGCGGTGCGGTGGGGCCGTCGGGGTCCTCCATGCGCGCGTCGAGCACCTGGCGCACGTAGCCCTCGACCTCGGCGTCGGACAGGCGGCGGAACCCCTCGTCGTCGATGACGGCGACGAGCGGCCAGATCTTGCGGGTGACGTCGGGCCCGCCGGTCGCGGAGTCGTCGTCGGCGGCGTCGTACAGGGCCTGCACGCAGGCCAGCACGGTCTGGTCGGCGGTGGCGCCTTCGCGGTACAGCTTCTTCAGCGCGCCACGCGCGAACAGGGAGCCCGAGCCGATGGCGGCGTAGCGCTTCTGCTCGTAGGGGCCGCCGCCGACGTCGTAGGAGAAGATGCGGCCGGCGGCGCCGTCGATGTCGTAGGCGGCGAACAGCGGCACGACCACCATGCCCTGCATCGCCAGCGGGAGGTTGCCGCGGATCATGGTGGCGAGGCGGTTGGCCTTGCCCTCGACCGAGAGGGTGCGGCCCTCGCGCTTCTCGTAGTGCTCCAGCTCCACGCAGTACAGCCGGGCCATCTCGATGCCGGTGCTCGCGGTGCCGGCGATGCCCATGCAGGAGTAGTCGTCGGTCCTGAAGACCTTGTCCATGTCCTTCTGGGAGATGTAGTTGCCCGCGGTGGCCCGGCGGTCGCCGGCCATGACGACCCCGCCGTCGAACGTCGCCGCGACGATCGTGGTCGCGTGGGGGATCATGTCACCGATCGGACCCGCCGCCTCGAACCTGGCCGGCAACAGCCCGGGGGCGTAGGACTGGACGAACTCGGTGAACGACGTCGATCCCGTGTCCAGGAACAACAAGTGGTCCGACCGGTCCCGCTGTGCTGACACGCGACTCCCTCCCAAACGCCTCTGAGGACTCCTACGCCACGACCCTACTCGTGCGGCTGTGGTGTCTGCACTTCCCACGATCAGCTCAGCGCGAACCACTTTCGCCCATCAGGCCACATCCTTCCCATATGCGGTCGTACCGGGGTGAGCGACGACGCGTTGTCGGGTTGTCACGACATGACGAGACCGGCCACGTCTCTCGTCCCGGGAATCAGGTGGTCGATGGAAGCGGCGCGCGGCGGGGCCTGAGGCGGTCCGAGGCGCGTGGCGAGGCCCGAAGAGGCGGCCCAGGGGTATCGACACGGGCCTGAAAGCGGCCTAAGGGTAGGGACGGGCCTGAAAGGCGGTCTGGGGGTGGGGACGGGACTGATAGGCGGCCTGGGGGTACGGCTGGGAACCGCTGCGCACCGGGGACGGCGCGCGGGCCGGGGAACGGGTCGGTGAGCGTGCCTGCGCACCGGCCGGGGGTGCGGCCCCGTGCGTGGCATGGTCACCGCCGGGTGACCGGCGTCATCGATCGGTATGCGGGACGCGGACGCCGGTCGCGTTCGTCCGCGCCCCGCCGGTGAGGCGACGCCGCTGCGGCGCGCGCCGCCCGGGGGCGGAGCCTGACCTCCCCCCTTACTCGCCGCCCTTCTGCACGTAGCTACGGACGAACTCCTCGGCGTTCTCTTCGAGGACCTCGTCGATCTCGTCGAGGATGTTGTCGACGTCGTCGGTCAGCTTGTCCTGACGCTCCTGGACGTCGGAACCGCTCTGCGCCTCGGTCTCCTCGACCTCGCTGTCCTGCCGGCTGGTGTGCTTCTGTCCGCCGGTGTCCTTCGTCGCCATGTGGTACCTCCGCTTGGGGGACGCATCTGACTCATATCTTCCCCGAACCGGACGACAATTCGCGCGGATCGTTCGGTGATCTACGCGAGACCGGCTGGAGGAGGTCTCCTGCCAGACAGCCTCCCCCCTCTACGGCGTAGCAAATCCGGCTTTATGCCTTGATTCCCGGCGACTGGGGAGCCCCGCTATCGAACCACTGGACAGCACAGCTATCCAATGATTGGATAGTGCCACTACCGAACAAAGGAAGGAATCATGTCCCCCGCGTCCCTCACCACCGCAGGCGTGCTGCTCGTCACCGTCCCCACCATCGCCGTCGGCGGCGGGTCCCTGCTGACGTTCCTCGGTCGCCGCACCCCCGGCTACCTCGACAACCCGGTACGGCGCGGCCTGTGGCGGGCCGGCCACGCGCACGCCGGCGTACTCGTGCTGTTCGCGCTCGTGGCCCTCGGCTACGTCGACCAGGCCGGACTCGCGGCCGGCACCGCCACCTTGGTGCGCGCCCTCTTCGTCGCCGCGCCGATCCTGATGCCGCTCGGCTTCTTCCTGTCGGTGGTCAGGCCCGGCGACACCCGGCCGAACCGGCTGATCTGGCTGACCGCGCTCGGCGGGCTCAGCCTGGCCGCCGGTACGCTGATCCTCGGCGTCGCCCTGATCCAGGTGGCATAAACCAGATCGTCATACCGGGCCATGTGGCATTCTGTGGTGATCCGCCCATAGGCGTCCCGCTCCAGGGGGAAAAGTGGAGCGGTCATGGGGGCAGGTCAGGATGCCGACATGTGAACGGGTGAAATGAAAGCGGACCACGCGCAGCTGCTCGGCGATCGCTATCGCCTGATCTCGCCGCTGGGGCAGGGAGGCATGGGGATCGTCTGGCGCGCGCACGACAGACGCCTGGCCCGCGACGTCGCGATCAAAGAGCTGCGACCGGCCCGCCGCGACGACGAGCGCGACGTCCGCACGGCGCGCCGCCACGCGCTGCGTGAGGCCCGCTCGGCCGCGCGGCTCAGCCATCCGGCCATCGTCACCGTCCACGACCTGCTGGAGGAGGACGGCAGGCTGTGGATCGTCATGGAGCTGGTGGAGGCCCTCACCCTCCAGGCCACCGCCTGGCACCTCGGCCGCCTGCCGGTGCACTGGACGGCCTGGATCGGCTTCCATCTGCTCAGCGGCCTGCGGCACGCGCACGCGGCCGGGGTGCTGCACCGCGACATCAAGCCCGGCAACGTGCTGCTCACCGGCGAGCGGGTGGTGCTCAGCGACTTCGGCATCGCGGTGCTCCAGAGCGACGACCAGGCCGCGCACACCAACACCACGCCGATCGTCGGCTCCCCCGGCTACATCGCCCCCGAGCGGCTGCGCGGCCGTCCCGCGACCCCCGCGACCGATCTGTGGTCGTTCGGCGCCACGTTGTACTTCTCGGTGGAGGGCAGGCCGCCGTCCGTGGAGGACGGCGACGTGCTCACCTCCGGTCCCGGTGGAGGAGGCCGCGCTCCCCGCCGCGCCGGTGCGCTGCGCCTGCTCATCGAGGGCCTGCTGCGGCCCGACCCCGCCGAGCGCCTCACCAGCGACCAGGCGGCGATGCTGCTGTCGGAGATCCTGCGCAAGGAGGGGATCGCCGTGCCGCCGATGCGCCTGACCGGCAGCGGGCTGTTCCCACCCGGCGCCTTTACAATGTAGATCAGCGGAGGTGGCCCCGGAAAGCGCCTGGTCGCGCCGGAAGGTTCGGATACCGCAGGCTCAGAGGGATCGGCGGACTCCGGAAGCCCAGCCCCACCGGAAGCCCCGTCCCGCCGGAAGCTCAGCCCCGCCGGAGGCTGGACGTCCGGCGGGCCAGGCGTCCAGGGTCAGCGGTCGCCGGTGAGCGCGGCCACCAGGTCGGCGGCGGTGCGGCAGCGGTCGAGCAGCTCGCCGACGTGGGCCTTGGTGCCGCGCAGCGGCTCCAGTGTGGGGACCCGCTGCAGCGACTCGCGGCCGGGGATGTCGAAGATCACCGAGTCCCAGGAGGCGGCGGCCACCGACTCGCTGTACTGCCGCAGGCACCGGCCGCGGAAGTAGGCCCTGGTGTCGTTCGGCGGCAGCTCGATGGCCCGCTGCACGTCCTCCTCCGAGACCAGCCGCTGCATGCGGTCCCGGGCCACCAGGCGGTTGTACAGGCCGCGCTCGGGACGGATGTCGGAGTACTGGAGGTCGACCAGCTGCAGCCGCGGGTGCGACCAGGGGAGGCCGTCCCGGGTGCGGTAGCCCTCCAGGAGCTCCAGTTTGGCCACCCAGTCGAGCTCCCTGGACAGCTGCATCGGGTCCTCGGCGAGACGGGTGAGCACCGACTCCCAGCGGTTCAGCACGTCCTTGGTCATGTCGTCGACGGCGCTGCCGAAACGGTCCTCGACGTACTTGCGCGCCTGTTCGAGGTACTCCATCTGCAACTGGACGGCCGTCATGCGCCGGCCGTCGCGCAGCACCACTTCGTGCTTGCACGTGGGGTCGTGGGAGACGGCGCGCAGCGCCGCCACGGGGCTCTCCACCGACAGGTCCACGGTGAGGAAGCCGTCCTCGATCATGGCGAGCACGAGGGCCGTGGACCCCAGCTTGAGGTAGGTCGAGATCTCCGACATGTTGGCGTCGCCGATGATGACGTGCAGGCGCCGGTACTTCTCGGGGTCGGCGTGCGGCTCGTCGCGGGTGTTGATGATGGGCCGCTTGAGCGTGGTCTCCAGGCCCACCTCGACCTCGAAGAAGTCGGCGCGCTGGCTGATCTGGAACCCCTCGCCGCGCGAGTCCTGGCCGATGCCGACCCGGCCCGCGCCGCACACCACCTGGCGGGACACGAAGAACGGCGTGAGGTGACGCACGATGTCGGCGAACGGCGTGGCACGCCGCATCAGGTAGTTCTCGTGGCAGCCGTAGGAGGCGCCTTTGTTGTCGGTGTTGTTCTTGTAGAGCTGGATGGGAGCGTTCCCCGGCATAGCCGAGGCACGCACCGCCGCGTCGTGCATCACCCGCTCGCCGGCCTTGTCCCAGATGACCGCCGCACGCGGGTTGGTGCACTCGGGGGTGGAGTACTCCGGGTGCGCGTGGTCGACGTACAGGCGCGCGCCGTTGGTCAAGATGACGTTGGCCAGCCCGAGGTCCTCGTCGGTGAGCTGGGTGGGGTCGGCGATCTCACGGGCCAGGTCGAAGCCGCGAGCGTCGCGGAGCGGATTCTCCTCCTCGAAGTCCCATCGCGCGCGGCGCGCCCGTGCCGCCGAGGCCGCGAGGTAGGCGTTGACGACCTGTGAGGAGGTCACCATCGCGTTCGCGCCAGGCTGCCCCGGTACGGAGATCCCGTACTCGGTCTCGATGCCCATCACCCGCCGTACCGTCACGCTCTCAGCCCTTCATCTGTGCTCTGTCGCACCCGGACCCGCGGTCGCGCCGTCCGTCACCACCGAGCCTAGACCGTCGCGCCGACAGCGGGTCCCGCCGGTCGGCGCGCCTCTGTCGAGCCCTCTGGCGCCGTACCCCGAGCGCGTCCTTCGACACGAACGACGGCGCGGCTCCAGGGGGAACCACGCCGTCGCACGCACTCCGTCGCGATCTAGAGGTACTGGCCGGTGTTGGCGACCGTGTCGATGGACCGCCCGGCTTCGGTGCCCTGCTTGCCCGACACCAGGGTGCGGATGTACACGATCCGCTCGCCCTTCTTGCCGGAGATGCGGGCCCAGTCGTCGGGGTTCGTGGTGTTCGGAAGGTCTTCGTTCTCGCTGAACTCGTCGACGCACGCGGCGAGCAGGTGCGCGATGCGAAGGCCCTTCTGCCCGGTCTCCAGGAACGCCTTGATGGCCATCTTCTTGCCCCGGTCGACGATGTTCTGGATCATCGCGCCGGAGTTGAAGTCCTTGAAGTACAGGACCTCCTTGTCGCCGTTGGCGTAGGTGACCTCCAGGAAGCGGTTCTCCTCGCTCTCGGTGTACATGCGCTCCACGACCCGCTGGATCATGCCGGCGACGGTCGCCTCACGCGAGGAGCTGTGCTCGCCGAGGTCCTCCTCGTGGAGCGGCAGCTCGGTGGTGATGTACTTCGAGAAGATGTCCTTGGCCGCCTCGGCGTCCGGCCGCTCGATCTTGATCTTGACGTCCAGGCGGCCGGGCCGCAGGATCGCCGGGTCGATCATGTCCTCGCGGTTGGACGCGCCGATGACGATGACGTTCTCCAGGCCCTCGACACCGTCGATCTCCGACAGCAGCTGAGGGACGATGGTGTTCTCGACGTCGGAGGAGACGCCGGAGCCGCGGGTGCGGAAGATCGAGTCCATCTCGTCGAAGAACACGATCACCGGGGTGCCCTCGGAGGCCTTCTCCCTCGCACGCTGGAAGACCAGGCGGATGTGCCGCTCGGTCTCGCCGACGTACTTGTTGAGCAGCTCGGGACCCTTGATGTTCAGGAAGAAGCTCTTGCCGGACTGACCGGTCTTCTCCGCGACCTGCTTGGCCAGGGAGTTGGCCACGGCCTTGGCGATGAGCGTCTTGCCGCAGCCGGGAGGGCCGTACAGCAGGACACCCTTCGGGGGACGCAGCTTGTGCTCGCGGAACAGGTCGGCGTGCAGGTAGGGCAGCTCGATGGCGTCCCTGATCTGCTCGATCTGCCGGGAGAGGCCGCCGATCTCCTCGTACGAGATGTCCGGCACCTCCTCCAGCACCAGCTCCTCGACCTCGGACTTCGGGATGCGCTCGTAGACGTATCCCGACCGGGGTTCGAGCAACAGCGAGTCGCCCGCTCTGATGGGCTGGTCAAGGAGCGACTCGGCAAGACGGACCACACGTTCCTCGTCGGCGTGCGAGATGACCAGCGCGCGCCGGCCGTCCTCAAGGAGCTCCTTGAGCATCACGATCTCGCCGACCGTCTCGTAGCCGAGCGCCTCGACCACGTTCAGCGCCTCGTTGAGCATGACCTCCTGGCCGTGCTTCAGCGAGTCGATGTCCACCGCCGGGCTGACGTTGACACGCAGCTTGCGGCCTCCGGTGAAGACCTCCACGGTTCCGTCCTCGCGCGCTTCGAGGAAGACACCGAAGCCGGACGGTGGCTGCGCCAGCCGGTCGACCTCCTCCTTGAGCGCGACGATCTGGTCCCTGGCCTCCTTGAGCGTGGCCACGAGCCGTTCGTTCTGGCCTGTGACCGCGGCCAGATTGGCCTGCAGCTCATGGAGACGTTCCTCCAGGACCCTGGCCTGCCGGGGAGACTCCGCGAGCTTGCGGCGCAAGGCGGTGATCTCCTCCTGGAGGAAGGAGACCTGAGTTGTGAGGTCTGCGACCTCTCGTTCGCGCTGTGCGGCTCTTGCCTCAGCGTCATCGCGAGCTGCCACAGTCACCTCCTTCCCAGTCGAGGGCGACTACTCAAGACCCTACCTATCTCGGGGGCATCCGTAACCTGGCCGGGGAGTGTTCGTGTCATTACATCCAGTGTTCAGCATTTAATGAGTTATTGATGCTTCATTGCTAGTAAGCAGATACCCATGCCGGTCTGTTCCCACGGCACAGGTTCGCACTTGGTTGATTCCAAAATGGACACGAGAGGTTACGGGAACTCAACTGCCTGACTCCTCCCCGTATGCACCCTTGGCCGGACGCCTGCGCCGCGGTGGCGGCGCCACGCCGTCCGCCATGCGACGTGACGTGACGAGGAACCCCGTGTGCCCCACCATGCGGTGGTCGGGCCGTACGGCGAGACCTTCGACATGCCAGTCGCGGACCAAGGTTTCCCACGAATGCGGCTCGGTGAAACTTCCGTGATCGCGGAGCGTCTCCACCGTGCGCGACAACTGCGTGGTCGTGGCGACATAACAGCAGATCACACCGCCTGGCGTGAGTGCCTTGGCCGCGGCGTCCACACACTCCCACGGCGCCAGCATGTCGAGGATCACACGGTCGACGTCGCTCTCGTCCAGCGAGGCGACGAAGTCCCCCACCACCACGCGCCACTGCGGCATGGGCCCACCGTAGAACTTCTCGACGTTCTTGCGCGCCACCTCGGCGAAGTCCTCACGCCGCTCGTAGGAGGTGAGCCTGCCCTCCAGTCCCACCGCGCGCAGCAGGAAGCAGCTGAGCGCACCGGAACCCACCCCGGCCTCCACGACCCGCGCGCCGGGGAACACGTCGGCCATCGCCACGATCTGCGCCGCGTCCTTGGGGTACACCACGGCCGCGCCGCGCGGCATCGACACCGCGTAGTCGCGCAGCAGGTGACGGAAGGCGAGGTAGGCCGTGCCGCCGGAGGAGCGCACCACCGTGCCCTCCGGCGCTCCGATCAGGTCGTCGTGCGGGATGGACCCCTTGTGGGTGTGGAAGACGCCACCCTCCTTCAACGTCACCGTGTGACGTTTGTCCTTGGGGTCGGTGAGCTGGACCTGATCGCCGGGCAGGAACGGCCCGTGCCTGCGGAAACCCATGCGGAAAGGCTATATCTGCCGGGGACCCGCCGGTGCCGCCGCGGGGCCGGCCGGAACCGGACACCGAGCCGCATACCGGGCCAGGTTTCGTGCCGGGTTCCGCACCGGTTCCGCGCCGGTTCCGTACCGGCTCCGCGCCGGCCGCCAGGGGTACCCCACAGGACGACTGGGGGACGAAGGCCTTGACGTGGGCCCCTTCCCCGTGGTTCCCGGACACCGAATACGGTTCGCCTCGCAGGGGTCGTTGCTGGTAGCTGTTAGGCGTGTTCCCCGAAGAAGTCATCGCCGCGGGCCACGTGGTGCTGCGGCCGTTCACCGAGGCGGACGTCCCCGCCATCGCGCGCGGGTGCGCCGACCCCGGCATCGCGCGCTTCGTGCCCCGCATCCCCGTGCCGTACACCGAGCAGGACGCGCGCGACTTCCTCGCGACCGTGCCGGGCCACTGGGAACGCGGCGGGCTGTGCCTCGCCATCGCCGGGTCCGGGGACGACGCGTGGCTCGGCACGGTGTCGCTCAAGCCGCCGGGGCCGCGCGGCGCGGTCGAGATCGGGTACCTGGTGGCGCCGTGGGCCCGGGGACGGGGGGTGGCGACGGCGGTGGTCCGCGCGCTCACCGAGTGGGCCTTCCGCCACGGCGTGCACCGGGTGGAGCTCGTCACCGACCTGGAGAACACCGCGAGCCAGCGCGTGGCGATGGCCGCGGGCTTCGAGCGCGAGGGTGTGCAGCGCGGCGCCTTCCCCCGCGCGGGCCGGCACGACGACGTCGCGGCCTTCGCGCGCCTCGCGACCGACCCCGGGGAACGGCAGATCTCGTACCTGCCCGATCTTCCCGGCGGTTTCCTGTCCGACGGCGTGGTGCGGCTCACCCCGCTGACCCTCGGCGACGCCGACGACTTCCAGGCCATGGCCTGTGACCCCGACGTGCTGAAGTACAGCGTCCCTCCCGAGCCGCCGGACCGCGAGGACACCCTGCGGCGCTGCCGGTACACCGCCACGTGGTGGCTGTCCGGCGAGCGCGCCGAGATGGCCGTCCGCGACGAGGCGACCGGCGCCTTCGCCGGCCACATCCAGCTGATGGCGGTCAACCCGGCCCTCGGCCAGGCCATGATCGGCTACAGCCTGGCTCCGGCGCACCGCGGCCGCGGCCTCATGACCCGCGCGGTCACCCTCCTCGTCGGCTGGGCCTTCACCGCCACCCCGCTCCACCGCGTCGTCGCCGGCACCGCCGTGGACAACCACGCCTCCCACCACGTCCTGGAGCGCGCCGGCTTCACCCGCGAAGCCCTCCTGAAGTCCCTGCTCCCCGGCCCTGACGGCACCCGCCACGACGACTACCAGTGGGTCCGCGTCCGCTCCGCCTGAGCCGCCGCCTCAGGTGATGGCGGCGGTGCGCGCACCGAGGAGGCGGACGAGGTCGTCCGGCCGGAGTTCCAGTTCCAGGCCGTGCCGGCCGCTGGCCAGATACACGGTGGGCTGCGAGGTGACGGCCGTGGCGACGTAGGCGGGGACGCGCAGGGGAAGGCCCAGAGGGCTGATGGTGCCGGTGCCGAGGCGGCTGAGGTCGGCGGCCGGGGCCAGGCGGGCCTCGCCGGCGCCGGCGGTCCGCGCCAACGCCTGAAGGTCGACGGTCTCGCTCACCGGGGCCACGGCCAGCACGACGTGGCCGTCGGCATACGCGAGCACGGCTTTGACCAGGCGTTCCGCCGGAACACCAAGGTCCGCGGCGATTTGCTCGCGGGATTTCCTCTGCGCAGGATCATAGGGGTATTTATGCCGATAAAAGGTGATACGGGAACGACGGAGCAGCTTCACGGCCAAAGGGTCGGGAACCCGGACGTGTGACGGCTCGCGGACCGGATCTCCCGCTGCGGCACGCCGATTTCGCAGCTCGCGGTATTTAGGGGTGTAGACGTACAAATAGTCGAGCAGTGCCTCGGCCAGCACCACCGCGTCGGCGGCGTCCTCGGCGCGCACCCGGCCGGCCCTGATGTGCGCCGCCTGGTTGCCGATCACCCGCAGTTCCTCGGCCCAGACCAGCAGCCTCCCCTCGATCAGCCCCCGTCGCCGCAGCTCACGCAGCGCCGCCGACAGCGGCACGGCCGTCACGCCGTGGTCGGCGCACACCCCTTCGAGCAGGCGCCGGACCGCGACCACGGCCGAGGAGTGGGCCCCCGCGCGCACGCACGCCTTGGCGTCCGCCAGCTCCGCGCGCAGGTGACCGGGAGGCTCGCCGCTCGCGGGACGGCCGGCCTCGGGCCACAGCACCCGCGCGGGACGCGGGGGGCCGTCCACGGCTTCCCCGTCGAAAGAGAACGGTTCCTCCGGGGCCAGCAAAAGCACGTGCATTCCGGCCTGGCAGACCGATAATGAATACGGGGCGAGTGAAGGAGGCAGAAAGGCGCGATGCGGGCCGTCCGGCTCGCACGCCAGGGTCTCGCGGCCACAACGCGGGCATTCCACCAGAAATCTGGCTCCCCAGCGTTCCACAGGCGGACGATAGACGATCCGCCGGAGCACGGACAAGAAGAACCCGGGAGGCGGCCATGGCGATCTGGCCGTTCGCGGGCCGCCAGGAGGACCTCGCACGGCTCGTGCGGCTGGCGCACGACGGCGCGGCGCGCGGCGTCGTCATCGCCGGGCCCGCCGGGGTCGGCAAGAGCAGGCTCGCGGCCGAGGTGCTGCGCACGTTCCACTCCCCCGCGCACGCCGTCATCCCCATCAGGGCCACCCGCGCGGCCGGCGGCATCCCGTACGGCGCGCTGGCCGGGCTGCTGCCGCCGAAGGCCCCCGACGGCCTTCTCAACCCGCTGCGCTGGGCCGCCGACGCGGTGCGCGGCCACGCGGCCGGCCGGCTGCCGGTGCTCGCGGTCGACGACGCGCACCTGCTGGACGGCGCCTCGGCCGCCGCCGTCCACCACCTGGTGGCCACCGGCGGCGCGCTGATCGTCGCGACCCTGCGCACCGGTGAGACCGCGCCGGACGGCGTCACCGCGCTCTGGCGGGACGGGAGAGCGGCGCGGGCCGACGTCGGGCCGCTGAGCGTGGACGACATCGCGGCGGTCCTCGCCGCCGCGCTCGGCGGCCGGCCCGACGACGCCACGGTGCGGCGGCTCGCCACCGCGTCCGAGGGGAACGCTCTGCTGCTGCACGAGCTGGTCGCCGCGGCCCGCGACGCCGGCCGGCTGCGTCCGGTGCGCGGCATGTGGCAGCTCACCGGTGAGCCGCCGCTGGCCCCCCGGTTGTCGGAGCTGGTGGGTGAGCGGGTCGCGGGACTGTCCCCTGAGGCGAGCGCGGTGCTGGAGCTGACCGCGTTCGCCGAGCCCATCGGCCTCGCCATGCTGACCGGCCTGTGCCCGCCGGAGGCCGTCGAGGAGGCCGAGCGGCGGGGCCTCGTGCGCCTGTCGCCGGACGGCAGGCGCATGACCGTGCGGCTCGGCCACCCTCTGTACGGCGAGGTGGCCCGCGCGGCCTGCCCGCCGCTGCGCCGCCGCAACCGGTACGCCGCGCTCGCCGCCGCGCTGGAGCGTGGCGGCACCCGGCGCGGCGACGACCTGCTGCGTCTCACGGTGTGGCGCCTGGAGAGCGGCGCCGCCGCCTCCCCCGGGCCGCTGATCTCGGCCTGCCGCCTCGCGTGGTCGGCGCACGACTACCCTCTCGCCATCCGCCTCGGCCGCGCCGCCGTGGCCGCCGGCGGCGGCGTCGACGCGGCCCTGCTGCTCGCCACCGTCCTCGACTACGCGCAGTACCCCGACGAGGCGCACGCCGTCCTCACCGAGGCCGAGGCGGCGTTCGGCGCTTCCGGCGCCGGTGGGAACGATCCGGAGGCCGGCGGACGGGGTGGCCTGGAGAGCGGCCACGCCGCGGTGGTCACACGGCTGGCGCTGGCACGGGCCGGGAACCTCGCCTGGGGCATGAACCGGCTGCGGGAGGCGCTTGAGCTGCTGGACAGGACCGAGTCGGCGGTGGCGGACCCGGCGGCGCGGCGGCGGATCGCGACGCGACGGCTCGACCTCACCGCGGGGGCCGCGAGGCCACGTGAGGCGCTGCGCCTCGGCACGGCGTTGCTGCGTGACACGCCGGACGGTCCCGGCCGCACGCAGACCCTGAAGTCGCAGGCCCTCGCGCTGTGCTACGCGGGACGTACCGGTGAGGCGATCGCCATGGCCCGCCAGGCGCTGGCCGACGCCGGGGCCTGGCAGGACGCGCTGCCGGCCATGGTGTCCCCGCTGCACTCGGCGTGGGCCATGGCGGCGCTGTTCGCCGGGGACCTCGCCTCCATGGAGGAGTCCGTCGCGTCCATGGAGGCCGCGGTGGCGGCGCAGCGGGGGTGGTCGCTCGGAGAGGGCAGCCTCGCGCTCGCCAAGGGGCAGCTCGCCACGGCGCGGGGCCAGGTGCAGACGGCGCTCGGGGTGCTGCACGACGCGGCGCACCATCCGACCGCGACCACCGTCGGCGGCTGCATGGGTGCGTACGCGTCCGCGCAGGCGCTGCTCGGGGACGCCTCGGGTGCGGAGAGCACGCTTGAGGAGGCGCTCGCGCGCAACCGCGCCACGTGGACCGGGTTCACGCGATGGGTGGCGCTGACCCGGGTGTGGATCGCCGCCGCCTACGGCGAGACGGGGGCCGCCGTGGAGCTCGCCCTGGAGTTCGCCGAGGAGTGCCGCGCGGCGGGGCTCCCCGGCTTCGAGTTCGTCGCGCTGCACGACGCGGTGCGTCTCGGCGGCGCGGCGCACGCCGCCGGCCGCCTCGCCGAGTTACCCGCCCTGCACGACGGGCCGCGTGTCACGCTGGCCCGCGACCACGCCGCGGCGGTCGTCGCCGGTGACGCCGAGGACCTGCTGGCCGTCGCGACCGGCTTCCAGGACCTCGGCATGATCCTCCACGCCGCGGAGGCCGCGGCCCAGGCGGCGGCACGCCTGCGCCGCGCCGGCCACACCCGCGCCGCGCTCGCCGCCACCACCCGCGCCTGGTCCCTGGCCCACCGCTGCGAAGGCGCACGCACCCCCGCGCTGCGCGGACTGGCGGCCCCCGACCTCACCCCTCGCCAGCTGGAGGTGGCGCAGCTCGCCGCGCAGAACTTCACCAACCGCGACATCGCCGACCGCCTGTTCCTGTCCGTCCGCACCGTCGCCAACCACCTCGGCGCCGTCTACGACCGCACCGGCGTCAACGACCGCACCGCGCTGCGCCAGTTCTTCGACCTCCCCGGCGCGGCGGGGAGACCCGCCGGCCGCTGAGCGGGCCGTCAGGCGACCGCGGCGCGCCAGGCGTCGGACAGCATGGCGGCGATGTCGACGTCACCGGTGCCGCTGCGTTCGGTGACGCGGGGACCCACGCGGACCTTCGCGGTGAACTCGTCACCGCGCGCACGCAGCCACATCTCCCACGACGGCGCGCCGCGCGGCCCACGGCCGATCGCGCGGCCCACGGTGTCCAGGCGCGCCACCGCGCCGCATCCGGGACAGGTGTATCCCTCCGGCACACGCCGGTCCTGCCGCGCGTACGGCCGTGACTCCTGCGATTCCATGGTCTTCGCCCCTTCGGCGGACGGGCCCCGGCGGGGGTGCCGTGGCGCGTCTCGCCGAACAAGAGCGCGAACAGGCGCCGGTGATACGTCAGTCGCCCGCGAACTTGGCGCGCAGACGCGCGAAGGCGGCGTCGGTGCCCTGGAGCGCGCGGTCGATGTCGGCGTCGGTGTGCGCGGCCGACAGGAACCAGTTGTGCCAGGGATGCAGGTACACGCCTTCCGCGAGGCACTGCTCGGACCAGTACATCGCCTTCTCCAGGGTGGCGTCTCCGGCGAACGACAGCCACGGGATCTGCACGGGGCCGGTCTGCGCGACCGTGAAGCCGTGCGCGGCGGCCTGTGCGGCGAGCCCGTCACGCAGGCGGGTCCCGGCGCGTTCCATGAGCGCGGGGCCGTCGATGTCGCGCAGCGTCTCGATGGTGGCCTTGGCGGCGGCCATAGGGACGGCGGAGAACCAGAACGAGCCGGTGGAGTACAGCGTCTGCGCGGGGCCGCGCAGCGCGTCGGCGCCGGTGACGGCCGCGATGGCGTAGCCGTTGGCCATGGCCTTGCTCCACGCCGTCAGGTCCGGACGCACGCCGAGCGACTCCCACGAGCCGCGCAGGTCCAGGCGGAACCCGGCCCGCACGTCGTCGATGACGAGCGCCGCGCCGAGCCGGTCGGCGAGCGCGCGCAGGCCGCGGGCGAACGCGGGGTCGGCGGGCTCCTGGTCCTCGAACGAGTCGTGCTTGAACGGGGTGACGATGATCGCGGCGACGTCGTCGCCGGCCTGCGCGGCGGCGGCCTCGGCGCTCGCCAGGTCGTTGTAGGTGAACTCGACCAGGTCGGCGCGGTCGCTCGCCGTGGTGCCGGCGGGGCTCGGCGTGCACCAGGGGTCGGCGCCGTGGTAGGCGCCGTGCGCGACGAGCACCGTGGCGCGGCCGGTGGCGGCGCGGGCCACCATCAGGGCCTGGGTCGTGGCGTCGGTGCCGTTCTTGGAGAACATCACCCAGTCGGCCGAGGGGATCATGTCGACCATCAGTTCGGCGAGTTCCACCATGACGGGGCCAGGACCGTTGAGGCAGTCGCCGTCGGCCCGCTGCGCGGCGGCGGCCGCCTCGACCGCGGGGTGCCGGTGGCCGAGGACGACCGGGCCCCAGCTGCACATCAGGTCGACGTACTCGCGGCCGTCGGCGTCCCACTGGCGGCAGCCGTCGCCGCGCACGAAGAACTGGGGGTAGCCGGGGGCGAAGATCGCGGCGTTGAGATGGCCGTACATGCCACCCGGCACGACCTTGGCGGCCCGCTCCCGCAGGGATGCGTCGTCGGACATCAGATCAGATCCTTTCGAACGAGCCGATGGTCAGGCCGTCCAGCCCGGCGTCGGAGCCGAGCCCTCCGGCCACGCGGGCCGCGACGGCGGTGCCGAGGCGAGCGGCGGCGAGCACGTCCCTGCCGTCCAGCAGCCCGGCGATGAACCCGGCGCAGTACGCGTCGCCGCAGCCGGTGGTGTCCACGACCGGCACGTCCAGCGCGGGGACCCGCGTGACGCCGTCCGCGGTGGCGACCAGGCTGCCGTCGCCGCCGAGGGTGACGACCACCGAGGTGAGGCCCTCGGCGAGCAGCGCGACGGCCGCCGCCTCGGGGTCGGCGGCGCCGGTCATCAGCAGGGCCTGCTCCTCGTTCGGCAGGAAGTGGTCGGCGTACGGCAGGAAGGCGCGGGCCCCCGGCATCAGCTCCGGCATGTTGGACAGCAGGTCGAGCGTGACCACGGTGCCTCCCGCGCGCGCGGCGCGCAGCGTCTCGTGGAAGACCGGGTCGTGCAGCCCCCAGGTCACGTCCATGCCACCGAGATGCACGACCCGCGCGCCGATGATCACCGCCGGGTCCACGTCGGCCGTGGACAGTCCGAGGTTGGCCCCCGGCACGTGGAACGACGGCCGGCCGCCGTCCGGCCGGATCGGCAGGATGGACGCGGCCGTCTGCTCGCCGGCCTTGCGCACGACGCCGCCGGCGTCCACGCCGTGCCGTCCCATGACCATGACGAGCAGGTCGCCGAGCTCGTCGTCGCCGACGGCGCCGACGGAGGCGACCGGGACGCCGAGCTTGGCGAGGTCCACGGCGGTGGCCGCCGCCGCGCCTGCCGCGGTGACCCTGATCTGCTCCAGCAGGTGGGTGTCCTGGCCCGCCGGGATGGACTCCACGGGCCTGGCCAGGACGTCGACGATGTGAGCGCCGACGGTGACGACGGACATTGCGGCGACCCTTCACGTTCGGAGGAAGTGGCCGGATAATAGACGGGCGACCGACTAAAATGTCAAGCCTTCTGACGAGGAGGGTGGATGCCGAAGATCGTCGACCATGAGGAGCGGCGCGCCGAGGTGGTGGCCGCCGCACGCCGGGTGATCCTGCGCGACGGCATCGAAGGCGCCACCACCCGGGCCATCGCCAAGGAGGCCGGCTACTCCAACGGAGTCCTGACCCACTACTTCGCCGACAAGGACGACATCCTGCTCGCGGCCCTGCGCACCTCGCACCGGCGCATCGTGACCCGCCTGAAGGACAAACTCTCCGGCCGTACCGGCCTCGCGGCCCTGCGCGAACTTCTCATGGACAACCTCCCGCTCGACGCCGAGCGCGCCGGGGAGACCGCACTGGAGGTCGGTTTCTGGGGCCGCAGCCTCGCCGGCGGCACCCTCCTCGACGTCCAGCGCGAGGAGGCCGCCGAACTGCGTCACCTGGTGCGGTCGCTCCTCGGCGCCGCCGCCTCGGCCGGCGAGATCGCCGTGCACGAGGACCTCGACGACGTCACCGAGCGCCTGCTGGCCCTGGTGGACGGTCTCAGCCTGCACCGCCTGCTGTACCCCGACCGCCTGCCGCCTGAGACACTGGCCCGGCTGATGACGGCCGAGCTCGACCGGCTCGGATCCCGGGAAGGACCGCGATGAGACTCGCCGAGGAACGCGCCGCGCTGTGCGCCACCGGCCGCCGGATGGTCGAGACCGGCCTGGTCCTCGGCACGGCCGGAAACCTCAGCATCCGGTCCGGCGACCTGGTGGCCGTGTCCCCCGGCGGGGTCGCGCTGGACGAACTGACTCCGGCCGACTGCCCCGTGCTGGACCTCTCCGGCGAGACCGTGGAACCCTCCCGGGCCCCCTCCTCGGAGACCCCCATGCACCTGGCGATCTACCGGAGCACCCCCGCTCAGGCCGTCGTGCACACCCACTCGTCGTACGCCGTGGTCGTCTCCGCCACCCACACCGAACTCCCCCCCGTCCACTACAACGCGCTGCTCCTGGGCGGCGTGGTCCGCGTGGCCCCGTACGCCACCTACGGCACCCCCGAACTCGCCGCTCATGTGATCGCCGCCCTGGAGGGCCGCCAGGCCGCCCTGATGCAGAACCATGGCGCCGTCGCCATCGGCCCCGGCCTGGCGGAGGCCCTCGCCGGCGCACGCCTCCTGGAGTGGCTGTGCCAGGTGTACGTCCAGGCCAAGACCATCGGCGAACCCCGCGTCCTGTCCGAGGACGAACTCGTCGCCGTCATCGGCCGCGCACTCCAGGGCCACGAGACAGGCACCCGCTGGGGTCTCACCTCGTCCCCGCCTCCTGAGAGCCGCGGATAGCCTCCCGGTTCCGCACCGCACGACGGCGCCGGCTTCACCGTACGGCGTCCCCCGCGCCGGCGCCGGAAAGACGGGTCGACGTCGAGCGCTGGTGGCCACGACGGGTGGGGTGGTCAGGTGGAGAGGCGGTAGAGGTCGTTGGCCAGGGTGTGGGCGGTGGGGCGGGTGGGGGGTGGGGAGAGGCAGGTGGTGAGGAGGGTGGTCAGGTCGTCGGGGAGGTCGGGGTTGAGGGACGGGGCGGTGCTGTAGATCTTGCGGAGGGTGAGGAGGGGGTCGGTGGCGGGGAGAGGGCCGTAGAGGCCCTCGCCGGTGAGGGACCAGTGGAGGGTGGCGGCGAGGGACCAGACGTCGCCGGCGGGGGACGGCTTCTCACCCTGGAGGATGGCGGGGTCGGTGAACTCGGCGGAGGCCAGGCCGCCCATGCCGGTGACGGTGGCGCCGGGGGTGAGGACCTGCGACAGGCCGAGGTCGGCGAGCTTGCCGCCGTCCTCGGTGAGCAGGACGTTGCCGGGGCTGATGTCACGGTGCACGATGCCCTCCTCGTGGAGGGCCTGCGCGGCGCGCGCGGCACAGGCGACGGCGCGCATCACGTGCCGCCTGGTCGGCTGCTCGGCGGGGTCCGACAGGGGGCCGCCGGGGATGTACTCCATCGAGTAGTAGAACACCCCGCCCTGCTGGCCCGCGTCGTACAGCGTCACGAGGAACGGTGAGCGCACCCGCGCGAACGCCTTCAACTCGCGTGTGGCGCGCCGGAACGCGTCCTCCCCGGTGCCGCCGACGACCTTGACCACCACGTGGTCGGCCGGCACCGGCAGGCGCGCGGGCCGGCGCGCCAGGAAGAAGTCCCCATGGTTCCCGGCGCCGAGCGGCCGGACGAACTCGTAGTCGGCGATGCCGTCCACCTGTGTGTTCCCCTCCTCGTGGCGGCCCCGTCCGCCGGTCACGTCGCGCCGCCCGCCTTGGTCGCGATAACGTCGCGTTGACCATTATCGGGGGTCGTGATCTAACTTTCCTCACCAACGGGACGATGTCCGATGCTGCGTGTCGATGTACTGCTTCTCGACCTTGTCATCGTGCTGGGGGCGGCCCGCCTGCTCGGGTTCCTGGCGCGCAAGGTGGGGCAGCCCCCCGTGATCGGCGAGATCGTCGCCGGCATCCTGCTCGGCCCGACCCTCCTCGGGCCGTGGCTCGGCGGCGAGTTGTTCGGGCCGGACATCCGGCCGGCGTTGTCGGCACTGGCCGACGTGGGCCTTGTGCTGTTCATGTTCGTGGTGGGTCTGGAGCTGGACCAGAAGCTCGTGCGCGGCAAGGGCAAGGCGGCGGCGTCCATCGCGCTCGGGTCCAGCGGGGTGCCGTTCGTGCTCGGTGTGGTGCTGGCGCTGTTCCTGGTGGGTGACCACGCCGAGGAGGGCAAGTCCCTGCCGTTCGTGCTGTTCCTCGGCGCCGCCATGGCGGCCACCGCGTTCCCGGTGCTGGCGCGCATCCTCACCGACAGGAAGCTGCACCGCACCACCTTGGGGGGCTTGGCGCTGGCCTCCGCCGCGGTGATCGACGTGCTGGCGTGGACGGTGCTGGCCGTGGTGGTGGCCATCGCGGGTGCCGGGGAGAGCACCTCGCAGTGGCAGGTGCTGCTGGCGGTGCCGTACGCGGCGGTGATGTTCCTGGTGGTACGGCCGCTGCTGGCGCGGCTCGTGCCGGCCTTCGAGCGGGCCGGGAGGCTCACCCCCGGTCTGCTGTCGGTGGTGCTGATCGGGTTGTTCGCCTCGGCGTGGGTCACCGAGTGGATGCATGTCCACTTCATCTTCGGCGCGTTCCTGTTCGGCGCCGTGATGCCGAGGGAAGGCGCCGACCACCTGAACCACCAGATCCTGGAACGGCTGGAGCAGCTCGCGGTCCTGCTGCTGCTGCCGATGTTCTTCGTGGTGTCCGGCATGAACGTCAACCTGCGCACGCTGACCGTGTCCAGCCTGTGGGTGCTGCTCGCCATCCTCGCCGTCGCGATCGGCGGCAAGCTCGCCGGGTCCTACCTCGGCGCGCGGCTGCAGCGCGTGCCGGGACGGCAGGCGTCCGCGCTGGCGGTGCTGCTGAACACCCGCGGGCTGACCGAGATCGTCATCTTGACCGTCGGTCTGCAGAAGGGTGTGCTGAGTCCCGAGCTGTTCTCACTGATGGTGCTGATGGCGCTGCTCACCACGGCGCTGACCGCGCCGCTGCTGAAGTGGGTCTACCCCGACCGGCGCATCGCCAGGGACATCGCCGACGCCGAGCGTGTCGCGCTCGGCACCCCCGACTCGTACCGGGTGCTCACCGTGGTGCCGGGAGAACCGGCCGCCTCCGCGCCGCTCGCGGGGCTGGCGGCGGCGCTGGCGGCGGCGCGCGCGCCGTCGGAGGTCGTGCTCGGCCACCTGCGGCCGTACCCGCAGGGACGCCTGGAGGTCGGCATCGGGCTGTGGTCGGAGCTGACCGAGATGACCGAGGCGCTCGGCGGCCTGGAGGTGATGGCCGCCAAGGTGCGTGAGCGGGGTGTCGAGGCCCGGGTGGTGACCCGGTTCTCCGCGGACGTCCCCGCCGAGCTCCCCGGCATGGTGGAGAGCGCGAGCCCCGCCCTGGTGCTGGTCCCCGAGGACGCACCCGGACGCGAGTCCCTGCTCGGCGACGCCACCGGCCGGGTGATCACGGTACGGCCCGGCGCGTACGAGGCGCTGGACGGCGCGGGGCCGGTCGCGGTGCTGAACGGCCCGGGTGACGCGGCGGCGCACGTGGCCCTGCAACTGGCCCTCGCCACCGGCCGTCCGCTCGTGGTGCTCAGCCGGGGCCGCGGGTTGTCCTTGGCGCAGCGGCTGTCGAAGCTCGGCGTGGACGTCACCTCGGCGGTCGAGGCCCCGGCGGACGCGCTGCTGGTGGCCCCCGACGACGGAACGGCGCCGGCCGGCGCGCACCTGCTGGTGCGGGCCGAGCAGGACGCCGACCCGGTCGACTGGGAGTCCGCCGTCCCTGCCCGCGAGCGGACCTCCTGACGGCTCAGGGGCGTCCGGCGGACCGGACGCCCCTAACCGGTCAGGCGTTGCGGTGGGACTCGTACCGCATGGTGCGTGACACGCCGATGCGGACCGTGGTGCCGGGCAGGACCGGCACCGGCTCGTTGGCGGGGATGTCGTAGAAGTTCGGGTCGCCGGGGGGCTGCACCTGGGTGCCGTTGACCGAACCGAGGTCGATCAGGTTGACGTCCCAGCCGTCCAGGCGGACCCGGAGGTGGCGGCGGGACACCGACCCGTCGGGGCTGGTGACCCTGGCGGGCCGGGCCTCGCCCGAGGTCACCTCGGGTGCGCGCTCGGGGTCACGGCCGAGCAGGTAGTCGGTCTCCAGGTTCAGTGTCATGCCGTCGTCGAGGAGCAGCACACCGAGCGGCGGCCGCTCCCCCTTGTACGGCACCAGGGTGCGCTGCACCAAGGCGATGCCGCAGACGGCGCAGTACGGCACCCGGGGGTCGTTGAAGTGGTCGTTCTTGCAGTCGACGCCGTACACCATGGGACGGCTCGGCGGCTCGGGTGCCTGGCCGAGCTCGGTGGGCTCCAGGATCGACTCGGGCTCGCCGTCGTCGCCGGGCTGGTCGATGAGCAGGAACGACTCGAAGGGAGGCTGTTCCCCCTGCCGGTCGCCCTGACCTCCGGCGCCGCCGGAGGCCGGCGTCCCTCCGGGGTCGGTGTGCACGGGGCCGTGGTCGTACTCCGGCGGCGCCATGGGTCCGGAGGCGGGTGCCTGGTGGCCGGAGGGTTCGGCGGGACGCGGGTCGGGTGCGGGCCGCGGCTCGTAGTCCGGCGGCGCCATGTGGCCGGAGGGGGGTCCGACCGGCTGGGGACCCGAGGTGTAAGGCGCGGGACCCTGCGGCCCCGAGGGGTACGGCGCGGGGCCGGGGCCCTGCGGCCCGGTGCCGGGTCCGCCGTGCGGCGCCGGCCCCGGACCGTGGCCGGCGCCGGGGTGCGGCGCCGGTACCGGAGCGGAACCCATGCCTGGGTGGCCCTGAGGAGCGTGGACCGGAGCGGGACCCGGGCCTTGCTGCGGCGGCCCGGCCTGGTGCTGCGGCGGCCCCGCCTGGTGCGGCGGGGGGCCGGACTGGTGGTGCGGCGCGGGCCCGGCGGCGCGGGTGGCGTGCGCCGGGCCGGCGGACATCGGGGCGCCTGAGGCGTCGTAGTCGCACACGACGCCGCCGCCGGACACCACGCCGGCGTCGAGGCGCGCGCGGGGGAACGGCTGTCCCGCGCCTGGCAGGCGCAGCTCCACCCGTGACACCGGGCCGCGCACCATGCGGTCGGTCCAGGTCAGCGCGTCGGTGCCGTCGAGGCGCAACTCCCCGCCAGGCCCGGCCGCCATGGCCTGCGCGGCCCCGCTGACCAGCACGGCCACGCCGTCACCGACGCGGCCGGCCAAGGCGCAGGCGATCGGCTCGGCCGTCATCGACCGCGCGAGGACCTGTGCGGCGCGGCGGGCCAGTGCCCGGCCGTCCCCACCTGTCGCCGCGGTCTCCTCGACCGCGGCGACCAACTCCTCGGCGACGGCTCCGGCCGCGTCGCACACCAGCAGCAGGCCGCCCACATGGGCGATCAGCCCGTCGCCGGGTAGCGGACGCACCACACCCACGCCTTGCTCCGTCACAGAACTCTCCCTCCACGGAACCGCCACCGGATGAACGGCACCCGCATGGGGCCGTTGGCCACGAGCCACACGGCGATCCAGACCAGGATGAACTGTGTCCAGAACACGGAGGCGGGCGGGGCCGGATCGATGATGCCGATGGCACCGGACCGTAGCAAAAAGAACAGCAGAAGTCCTTCCGGCACAAGCGTCAGCAATCCGAACGACGTCGGCCAGTCCTTCTCCCACCGGAACTGCATGAGGAAGTGATAGAGGAACTCCCACCCCACGCCGAGCACGCCGACCAGCAGCACGACCAGCAGGCCCGTGCCGAGGTCCGCGCCGAGCAGCGGAACGATGATCAGGGTGACCAGCACGCCGACGGTGGCGAGCAGGAAAAGCCGCGTCTGGATGCGGCCGAACAGGGTCGGGACCACGGTCGTCTCCTTAGACGGGCTTGTTGCGAGCCCACTTGAGCCACTGGGACGTGGAGCGCGCCGGCCCCATGGCCCGGCAGAAGCCGCGCCTCGCCAGGTCGTCGGCGATCTCCTGCGCGGCGATCTGCAGGCCGAGGAAGGTGTCCACACCGGGGAAGTAGCCGCCGAGCGTGGCCGAGCCCGACGCGTACAGCGCTCCGTCGCCGCTGGCCGTTCCCTTGATCTCGAAGTGCCGCTCGACCTCCAGCCGGCCCACCGGGTTGCGGTAGGCGCCGCCGTGCTTCAGCAGATCGTCGAAGATCCGGTGCTCGGCGATGTCGGCCTCAAGGCCCGTGCAGTCGATGATGTAGTCCGACACCGGCTCACGGATGGTGCCGTCGCCGCTGCGCACATGGCTCAGCAGCTTGCCGTCCGCGGTGGGCTCGACCTTCTCCACGACACCCTGCACGGCGTGGTAATAGCCGCCGCCGCGGCCGGCGCGCATCTGCTCCTGCCAGCGCCGCCGCCTGGGGGTGTTGGTGCCCCCCATCTCCTTGTATTTCTTGGCGCGGTCGGCGCCCTCCAGCCGGCGCATCTCGGCCTTGAGCTGCCCTCCCCACACCGACTTGGGGTAGTTGAAGCCCTGGTAGGCCCAGCCGTCGCCGCCGCGGCGCCGCATCCAGATGTGCGGGCCGTGCGACCCGCTGACGAACGTGCGGAAGATGTGGATGATCTGCGTCCGCAGGCCGAACCGCTCACGGTCGTCGAAGAGCCGCTGCAGGACCCGGGACGCGACGATGCCGCCGCCGCGGATCACGACGGTGCCCGGCCGGGTCTTCAGGAACTCGTAGACCTGCTCGTGCGGCTCGTAGGCGTTGACGACGTGCTGGTAGTCGCCGTACTTCTGGCGGAACTCCTGCAGGTCGGGCAGGAACTTAAGGCCGGGGTAGCCGATGGCGATGTGCGTGAAGCGCGAACGGAACACGATGCGCTTGGTGGCCGCCGCGCCTTCCGGCGGCGTCACCACCGTGAAGTAGCCGCCACCTTGCCTGCGGCGCACCATGCGGACCTGACCCTTGACCAGCATGTCCCAGTAGTTGATGCGCCGTGCCTCACGTTCGAGGTTCTGGAACACCGTGCCGGCCCGTGGCGTCCAGTAGTCGTTGAGTATGGGCTCGGTGAGCAGCTGCCAGAGGTAGGAGATCTTCTTCTCCCGCCAGGCCTCCTCCAGCCCGTACGACGGGAAGCCCCAGAGGTTGTCGGGCCTGGAGGCGGAGTCGGAGCGGATGCGCTCATGTCTCGGGATCTGCGAGCACCTCGTGAGGAACTCGTAGGTCTGCCAGGGGTGGTCGATGTTGGAGACGACCCGCATCTGCGAGGTCGGTACCCCGTAGATCCTCAGGTAGTCCAGCGTGACGAACGATCCGATGCCCCCGCCGATGGTCAGGAAGGGGATGTCGTAGATCGGGATTCCGGCCGCGGCGACCATCTGGTCGGTCCACTGCGGGGCGGCCAGCAGCTCCGGCGTCAGGTCGCCGTGCGCCGGGGGTGTTTGTGGCGTGGCCAATGCGAACGTTCCTACTCTGCGAAGCCGTGATCGGCGTGATCGGAACAGTAGTCTCGGCACGCGCCGCTGACGAGTGGGACAAAGAGCCCGAACTCTCCCCCGCGTCCCGCCCCCGGCGCATGTGCCACTGATCAGACGCCTGATCCGGCCGGTGAGTTGGCCGAGTCGCCGGTCCCGGCCATTACGGATCCGTGACATACGGCCGCCGCCGGAGCCGTGCGGCCGGCCGGCCGGGACGATCGGCCGGGACGATCGGGCTCAGACGCCGCTGAACACCCGGTTGACGTCCGCGGTGACCAGCACGCCGTAGACGCCGCCGCCGTCGCGCTCCACGAGGAGGTACTCCCCCGACGGTGCGCCTCGCATGGCGTCGATCAGGGCCTCACCGGACAGGTCGGCGGGGAGCACCAGGGAGGGCTCCAGGGTGCGGGCCAGCGACCCGACGGTCACCCAGGGCCGCCGCTGCTCGGGGGTCGCCGTCACCGCGGCCTCGTTGACGATGGCGATGGGGTCGCCCTCGTGGTCGACCACCACCATGGCACCCGCCTGGGCCTGCTCCCTGCGGCGCAGCGCCTCGGCCAGCGGCACCTCGGGGGTCACGGGGATGGCGCGCCTCGCCAGCGCGCGGGCCTGGAGCTGCGGCATGCGCGCACGCACCCGGGCCACCCGCAGCGACTGGCTGGCGCCGATCCAGATGAAGGACGCCAGCAGCACCGACCACAGCAGCAGACTCCAGCTCGTGCCCTGGCCGGTCATGGCCGGCGCGGCGAGCGCGTACAGGACCAGGACGACGGCGAGGCCGCGGCCGAACCACGCGGCGGCCAGCGTGCCCTTGCCGCTGTCGCGAGTGAGCTTCCACACCCCGGCGCGCAGCATGCGGCCGCCGTCCAGCGGGAGGCCCGGCAGCATGTTGAACACCCCGACGATCAGGTTGGAGATCCACAGCTGCCACACCAGCACGTGCGGGATGGTCCCCACGGGGAACAGGTCGCTGGCGAAGAAGCCCACGGCGGCGAGCCCGAGGGACAGCAGCGGCCCCGCGAACGCCACGGAGAACTCCCGCGCCGGCGTCTCGGGCTCACGCTCGATCTCGGAGACGCCACCCAGCAGGTACAGCGTGATGCGCTTCACCGGCAGCCCGAAGTAGCGCGCCACCACGCAGTGCGCCAGCTCGTGCAGCAGCACCGAGACGTACAGGAAGACGGCGAACACGAAGGCCACGAGGTAGGTGACCAGGGTGTCCCGGTCAGGCAGCTCCATGGCCACCATGGGCTGGAAGGTGTACGTGATGAACGCCGCGACGATCAGCCAGGTGGGTGAGACGTAGACGGGGATGCCGAACGGCCGCCCCATGCGCAGCCCCGGGGACTCCGGCCGTTGCGGGCTCTGGGTGCTCATGATGGTGTGTGTTCCTCCTTGTGCTCGATGCTACGCGCTGGAAGCCCGTGATCAGCGGTCCGGGACCGAGGCGAAGTGTCGGCGCACTGCCCTAAAGTTTCGGGGATGAGCATCACGGAGCCGCCGGCGATCGTCGGCAGCCTGTCCCCCTCCCGGGCCGGCGACTACATGACGTGCCCTCTGCTCTACCGCTTCCGGGTGATCGACCGCCTCCCGGAGAAGCCCTCCCCCGCCGCCGTGCGCGGCACCCTGGTGCACGCGGTGCTGGAGCGGCTGTACGATCTGCCGCCGGCCGAGCGCACCGTGGCGGCGGCGCAGGCCCTGCTCGACCCGCAGTGGTCGCGCTTGCTCGGCGAGACCCCCGAGTACGCCTCGTTGTTCGCCGGTGACGACGACCGCGAGCGATGGCTGGCGCAGGCCCGCCAGATGGTGGAGCGTTACTTCGCGCTGGAGGACCCCCAGCGCCTGGAGCCGGCCCAGCGTGAGGTGTACGTCGAGGCGGTGCTCGACTCCGGGCTGCAACTGCGCGGGTACATCGACCGGCTGGACGTCGCGCCGTCGGGTGACGTGCGGGTGGTCGACTACAAGACCGGCAGCGCGCCGGGCCGTGAGTTCGAGGCCAAGGCCCTGTTCCAGATGAAGTTCTACGCGCTGGTGCTGTGGCGGCTGCACGGCAAGGTCCCGCGCGTCCTGCAGTTGATGTACCTCGGCAACGGCGAGGTGCTGCGCTACTCCCCCGACGAGGCCGACCTGCGGGCCACCGAGCGCAAGGTGCAGGCGCTGTGGCAGGCCATCGAGCGGTCGCTCACCAGCCGCGAGTGGCGCGCGCGCCGCAGCCGGCTGTGCGACTGGTGCGACCACCAGGCCATCTGCCCCGAATGGGGCGGCACTCCTCCGCCGGTCCCCGACCGCAGGCCCGGCGACACCGTGCGGGGTGCGCGCCGCGCCGCCACCGACGAGCTATGACCCGCCGGCCGGGCTCATGCGGCCGGCGAGGGTGTGAAGGGCCGCCTCCGACGGGCTGCCGGCTTCCACGCTGTACAGCAGCAGGGTCTGGTCGCTGTCTCCCGGCAGGATCATCGACTGATAAGTCAGGATCACCGTGCCTACCACCGGGTGGCGGTGGCGCTTGACTCCCACGAGGAGCTGCTTGACGTCGTGCCTGGCCCACAGGCGCGCGAACTCCGGGCTGCCGGACAGCAGGTCGTGGACGAGCCGGTGCATCAGCGGGTCGTCCGGGTAGCGGCCCGCGTCGAACCGCAGGACGGCGGCGATCCGGGCCGCCGTCTCCTCCCAGTCGGGGACCATGTCCCGCAGACGGTTGTCGAGGAACGCCGCTCGCGCGATGTTCCGATCGAACGCCGGCTGTGCGACGAGGTCGAGGTCATGGTAGAGCGCGCGGGCCATGCGATTGACGGCGAGCAGGTCGGTGCGGCGGCCGAGGACCATGGCAGGCACTCCCCCGCGGTCCAGCATGCCGAGGAGCTGCCAGATCTCCGGCCGCACCCGCTGCGGCGCGAGGGTCTTCCCGGAGTACCGGGGTTCGGCGAGGTTGCGCATGTGCTCACGCTCGATGCGGTCGAGGCGCAGCGCGCGGGCGATGGCCTCGAGCACGACCGGCGAGATCTTACCGCAGCGGCCCTGCTCCAGGCGGGTGTAGTAGTCGACGCTGACCCCGGCCAGGCGTGCCAGTTCCTCGCGGCGCAGGCCAGGCACCCGGCGCCGTCCCGGGACGACCGGGACGGGGGTGTGCTCCGGCGCCAGCCGTGCACGGCGGGATCGCAGGAAATCGCCAAGTGTGATGGCAGAAGCCGTCATGAGGGCCACATGCCCTTTTTGCGGTTATCTGTAGGTCTCATGACGGTTAAAAGTGGTACTCGCCGTCCCCCCTCGAACAGGGCGAGGTAGAGCCTCTTCCACGGCTCGGGGAGGTGGTTGCCTTGATGTCATACCCGAAACGACGAGCGAGGGAGCGGCCACCATGACCACCGTGACCGCGCGTCACGATGCGCCGAGTACTCCCCCGGCCGTTTCCCGGCCAGTGGACCAGGCACATGTCCTGGCGGCGGCACCCCAGCCCGCGGAAGGGCAGGAATGCGCGCCGTCCGACGAACGGCGGCGATTCGCCACGGACGCCGCGCACCGGCTGCGCACGCCGCTCGCGGGCCTGCGCGCCGAGCTTGAGGAAGCGGAGCTGCACCCCGGCGAGACCGACCTGTACGACCTGGTCAAGCGGGCCCTGCGGGCCGTGGACCGCCTGGAGGAGGCCGTGGCCGAGCTCCGGGGCATCGGCGAGACGACCAGCGAAGGGGCATGCGAGCAGGTGGACCTCGGCCGGCTGGTCCGCCAGGAGATCTCCCGCCGGCCCGACCGGGACAGGGTGCGCCTGGCGCTGGTGCCGGGGGTGACGGCCGGCGCCTGCCCCGCAGAGCTGCGTCAGGTGTTCGCCACCCTGCTCGACGGCGCGCGCAACCGCTCCGAGGAGACGGTGCTGGTCGAGGTGCGCCGCGACGGCCCGGCGGCCGTCCTGACGGTGACCGCCGGGACATCTCCCGCACGCGCGCAGGCCTTCACCCGCCTGGACACCGCCGGCGACGGCTGCCACCTCGGCCTGTCGGTCGCGCACGCCTTCGCCCGTGTCCACGACGGCCGTCTGGAGGTCCACGGCACGGCGTCGTTCACCCTGCGGCTCCCCGCCGGGTAAGCGCATTCCCGGGTCGCGTCACGCGGGTGGGCTCGTCCGGGAGGAGGAGGGGCATATCCGTCTGTGGAAGGGTGGGTATCGGGGGGAGCGACCTAAATTGAGAGGGTGCGTACGAGCCCTCATGAAGTGCGGTCCTGGTGGAGAGCTCACCCCCTGATCGGTGACTCCGCCCTGGCGGCGCTCGTGACGGTGATCTCGACGGCACTGGTCCTCGTCACCCGGCGGTACGGTCTCGGTGCCGAGGGGTACCGGCCGCCGGACGCCGTGAACATCGCGCTGATCGCGCTGACCGGCCTGACGGTCGCCGGCCGGCGCGTGTGGCCGTTCGTGCTGCTGTGCGCCGCCGCGGTCCCCCAGGCGGCCCTCGCGGTCCTGGACTACGACGGCGGGGCCGCCGGGCTGGCGACGCTGATCCTGCTGTACACCGTGGCGGCCTACCGGGGCCTCGCGCTGAGCCTGGCGGCGGCGGGGGTGGCCCTGTTCGGGTACGCCACGGCCCTCGGGGTGTCCCCCTACATGGAGGACTGGACCCGGCACGCGCTCGCCTTCGTGCTGGCGGTGGCCGTCACCGTGACCGGACGATCGGTGCGGCTGCGGCGTGCGTACCTGGCCGAACTGGTGGACCGGGCCGAGCGGCTCGAACGGGCCAGGGACGCCGACACGCGGGCCGCGCGCGCCGAGGAGCGGTCGCGCATCGCGCGGGAACTGCACGACGTGGTCGCGCACCATGTGAGCGTGATGACCGTGCAGGCCGCCGCGGCGCGCAAGGTGCTCGACACCCGTCCCGAGGCCGCCAAGGACGCGCTCGTCGCGATCGAGGAGATGGGCCGGACGGCGATGCGCGAGATGCGCGGCATCGTCGGCGTGCTGCGCACCGACGGCGACACCGGTGAACTGACCCCGCAGCCCGGCATGGTCGACCTCCCTGGCCTGGTCGACCAGATGCGGGAGGCCGGCCTGCGGGCCCAGCTGTGGGTGGAGGGGGACCGGCATCCGCTGCCTCCCGGCATCGACCTGGCCGCGTACCGCCTGGTGCAGGAGGCCCTGACCAACAGCCTGCGCCACGCCGGGCCGGCCGCACGCGCGTGGGTGACGGTACGCCACGAGCCGTCCGGCCTGACCGTGCACGTGGAGGACGACGGCCGCGGCGGCCCCGGCGCGTTCACCCGCGGCCCCGGCGACCGGCCTGGTCATGGCTTGGTCGGCATACGCGAGCGTGTCGCCCTTTATGGTGGAATCCTACGAATCGGCCCGCGCCAGGGAGGCGGATTCGAGGTCCGTGCCCGTTTCCCTCTCAAGGACTGACACATGACGATCAGGGTGCTGCTGGTGGACGACCAGCCGCTGCTGCGCACCGGTTTCCGCCTCATCCTGGAAGCCGAACCCGACCTCACGGTCGTCGGCGAGGCAGGCAACGGGTCCACCGCCATGGACCAGTCCAGGGCCCTGCTCCCCGACGTCGTCCTGATGGACATCCGCATGCCCGGTGTGGACGGCATCGACGCCACCCGCCGCATCGTCCGCGACGCCACCCCCGGCGCTCACGTGCCGAAAGTGCTCGTCCTGACGACCTTCGACCTCGACGAGTACATCGTCGAGGCCCTGCGCGCCGGCGCCAGCGGCTTCCTGCTGAAGGACGTGCCTCCCGACGAACTCGTGCAGGCCATCCGCGTCGTCGCCGCCGGCGACGCCATCGTCGCCCCGAGCGTCACCCGCCGCCTCCTCGACAAGTTCGCCGCCCGCCTCCCCTCGGCCCACCAGCAGGCCACCCCCGCCAGGGTCGGCCGCCTCACCGAACGCGAACTCGAAGTCCTGCGCCTCATCGCACGCGGCATGTCCAACGCCGAGATCGCGGCCGAACTCGTCGTCAGCGAGACCACCGTCAAGACCCACGTCGGCAACGTCCTGACCAAACTCAACCTCCGCGACCGCGTACAGGCCGTGGTCCTCGCCTACGAGACCGGCCTCATCACCCCCGGCGCCATCACCTGACCGACCGGCCTCAGGGTGCGGTGAGCACGTCGAACAGCACGTCGACGGAAATGGGTGCGTCGAGGGAGAGGCGCTTGGTGTGCTGGCCGACCAGGTCGTATCTGCCACGTCCCGCCAGGCGGTACTCCTCGATCAGTTCCACCTCGTCACCGGCCTGGTCGAGGAAGACGATCAGGTAGGTGGGAATGCCCGCCGCCGCGTACTCGGCCTTCTTTTCGACGGTGTCCGTGCGGAAGGAACTCTCCAGTGAGACGATCTCGACGACGAGTACGGCATCCCTCGCGCACAGGCGGCTGTCCTTGGGCAGACAGCGGAACACCGTGACATCGGGTCGCCGTAGGTTGAGCGGAACGTCGGCGATCCGGACGTCGATGTCGGTCTCGACCACCAGGCACGGCTCCGGCTTCCGGGCCTGCTCCAACGTCGTGGCCAGCCGCCTCGCCACGCGGTTGTGCACAACCGAAGCGCTCTCGCACTTGACGACATGACCGTCGATCACCTCGATCGTGCGGCAGAAGTCCTCCGGCAGATCTTCGTAGTCCTTCGCAGTGATCTGGTCCGGAATCCCGCGGTACCACGCGTCCTCTGAGGACTCCTCGTCCTCTGGAGGATCTGGGGGCAGGCGTTCGGGCATGGCCATACCCTAGCAACCGCCTCTCACGCCGATGCGTCCGCTTCCGCCAAAAGTAATCACCTGGACACTCTATGGAATGGCCAAGTCCGTGCGCGGGGAAACGACGGATCCGGTCCGGAGGAAAAGCCGACTTCAGCCAGGTAGGAACTAGTCCGCGGCCGGGCCGGGCTCGGCGGGGACCGCGTCCTGGGAGACCACGTCCTGGGGGTGCGTGTCCTGCGTGGCGCGTGCGTTCTCCGGGAAGTGGCAGGCGACCTGGTGGCCGGTGGCGAGTTCGGACAGGGGGGGTTCCACCTGTTTGCAGATGTCCTGGGCTTTCCAGCAGCGGGTGTGGAAGCGGCAGGCGGGGGGTGGGTTCAGGGGGCTCGGGACGTCGCCTTGGAGGCGGATGCGGGTGCGTTCGGTGCGGCGTCTGACGTCGGGGATGGGGACGGCGGAGAGCAGAGCGTTGGTGTAGGGGTGCATGGGGGAGGTGTAGAGGCTCTTGCTGTCGGCGATCTCCACGATCTTGCCGAGGTACATGACGGCGACGCGGTCGCTGATGTGGCGGACCACCGAGAGGTCGTGCGCGATGACGACGTAGGTGAGGTCCAGTTCGTTCTGGATGTCTTCCAGGAGGTTGACGACCTGGGCCTGGATGGAGACGTCGAGGGCCGAGACCGGTTCGTCGGCGATGATGAGCTTGGGCTTCAGGGCCAGGGTGCGCGCGATGCCGATGCGCTGGCGCTGGCCGCCGGAGAACTCGTGGGGGTAGCGGTTGTAGTGCTCGGGGTTGAGGCCCACCAGTTCGAGGATGTCCTGGACGGCCTTCTTGGTGCCGTGTTCGGTCTTGACACCCTGGATGCGGAAAGGCGCGCCGACGATGGCGCCGACGGTGTGGCGGGGGTTGAGCGAGCTGTAGGGGTCCTGGAAGATCATCTGCATGTCACGGCGAAGGGGCCGGAGGCCGCCTTGGGACATGTGCGAGATGTCGGTGCCCTCGAAGACGATCTTGCCGCCGGTGGGTTCCAGGAGGCGGGTGATCAGGCGGCCGGTGGTGGTCTTGCCGCAGCCGGACTCGCCGACCAGGCCCAGGGTCTCGCCTTTCACCACGTCGAAGTCCAGCCCGTCGACGGCGCGCACGGCGCCGACCTGGCGCTTGAACAGGCCCTTGGTGACGGGGAAGTGCTTCTCCAGGCCCTGGACGGACAGCAGGGGCTCAGGCGCGCTCACACGGACTCCAGGTTCGGCTTGATCTCGTTCTCCCAGATGGCGCGGCGCTCCTCGACCGGCAGGTGGCAGCGCACCAGGTGCCCGCCTTCGGTCTCCAGCAGCTCGGGGACGTCGGTGCGCGCGGCGCCGGCGGTGCGGTCCTCGTAGACGCAGCGAGGGTGGAACGCGCAGCCGGAAGGAATGTTGATCAAGGAAGGCGGGGTGCCCTTGATGGGGATGAGGCGGTCGCCGCGATCGCGGTCCAGCCGCGGCATCGAGCCGAGCAGGCCCCAGGTGTAGGGGTGCTCCGGCCGCTCGAAGATGTCCTCGGCGGTGCCGTACTCGATGCACTTGCCGCCGTACATCACGAGGATGTCGTCGGAGAGCTCGGCCACCACGCCGAGGTCGTGCGTGATGATGATCAGCGCGGAGTCGAACTCCTGCTGCAGGTCGCGCATCAGGTCGAGGATCTGGGCCTGCACGGTCACGTCGAGCGCCGTGGTGGGCTCGTCGGCGATCAGCAGCTCGGGGTCGCAGGACAGCGCCATGGCGATCATCGCGCGCTGGCGCATGCCGCCGGAGAACTCGTGCGGGTAGCTGTCGACCCGGCGCTCGGGCTGGGGGATGCCGACACGGCCGAGCATGTCGACGGCGTGCTTGCGGGCGACCGCCTTGGTGACCTTGTTGTGGATGCGGTACGCCTCGATGATCTGCGCGCCGACGGTGTAGTAGGGGTGCATGGCCGACAGCGGATCCTGGAAGATCATCGCCATCTTCTTGCCGCGCAGGGTGCGCACGTGCTCGGCGCTCGCGGAGACCAGCTCCTCGCCGTCCAGCCAGATCTCCCCGGAGATCTTCGCGCGGCCGCCCTTGTGCAGGCCGAGGATGCCGAGACTCGTCACGCTCTTGCCGGAACCCGACTCGCCGACGATGCCGAGCGTGCGGCCGCGCTCCAGGGAGAACGACAGGCCGTCCACGGACTTGACCAGGCCGTCGTCGGTCGGGAAGTGGACGCGCAGGTCCTTCAGCTCAAGAAAGCTCACGCGAGCCTCACTCTCGGGTCGACCACGGCGTACAGCAGGTCCACGACGAGGTTGGCGAGGACCACGAAGAACGCGGTGAGCAGCGTGACGCCGATGACCTTGGGGAGGTCCTGGTTGGTGATCGCGTCGATGGCGTACTTGCCGAGGCCCGGCAGTGAGAACGTGCTCTCGGTGAGCACCGCGCCACCCATCAGCAGGCCCACGTCGAGGCCGAAGATCGTCACGATGGGGGTGAGCGCGCCACGCAGGCCGTGTTTGGTGACGACCACGCGTTCCTTGAGGCCCTTGGCCCGTGCGGTGCGTATGTAGTCCTCGTTCATCGTCTCCAGCATGCCGGACCGGGTGAGCCGCGCGTACCCGGCCGCATACAGGAAGGCCAGCGTGATCCAGGGCAGGATCATGCCGTAGGCCCACAGCGCCGGATTGCTGACGAACGGGGTGTAGGTGCCGCCAGGCGCGGTGACGGCGAACGGCCGGCCGTAGCTGAACACGACGAGCGAGACGATGCCGGTGAAGAAGATGGGGAGTGACACGCCGGCGAGGGCCACCGTCATCGCCGCGCGGTCGAAGACGCTGCCTCTTCGCAACGCCGACAGCACTCCGGTCGCGACGCCGGCGATGAGCCAGATGACCGCCGCGCCGAGAGCGAGCGAGAACGTGACCGGCAGCCGGTTCACGAGGTCCGGCCAGACCGGGAGCTGGCTGATGAAGGAGTAGCCGAGACAGGGGGCCGGGCAGTACTCGCTCGCGGGACCGTAGTCGTACTCGGCGCCGACGAAGATGCCCTTGGCGAACCGGCCGTACTGCACGATCAGCGGGTCGTTGAAGCCGAGCCGCTCCGCGGCGATCTTGACTTCCTCGACACCCGCCGTACGGCCGACGTACCGCGCCGCGAGGCTCTCGGAGGTGGCACCCGCCAGCCTCGGCACCAGGAAGAAGATGCCGAACGTGATCATGCTCACGATGGCGAGCATGGCGACCGCCCAGACCAGGCGGCGGATGATGTAAGTGACCACAGTCCCCCCGGCTCCGGGGGCCGGCCTGTGGGCCGGCCCCCTGCCGTGTTCACGCTCTTAGACGGATCTGTCAGGTAGGGCATGGACCGCCGGTGTTACTCGAGGCCCATGTTGAGGTAGTCGTACATGCCGAACGCGTCACTGTAGTAGACGTTGGTGACACCCTTGCCGCGGATGAGCAGGCTCTTGGCCCACAGACCCGGCAGCACGAACGCGTTGTCCATGACCATCTGGTCGATCTGGCCCCAGATCTCCTCACGCTTGGCGGTGTCGGTCTCCAGCGACGCCTGGTCGAGGAGCTTGTTGACGTCGGGGATGCGGACGCTGACGTTGGACGAGCCACCGGTGTCACGGATGACCCGGCTGTCGACGATCTGCTGCAGGAAGCCGTAGCCGTCGGGCCAGTCGGCACCCCAGCCGTTGACGACCAGGCCCAGCTTGTTGTCCTTGGCGTAGCCCGGCTTACCGGCGTACAGCGCGAAGTAGTCGGCCTGCGGGAACGGCTTCAGCGTGAGCTTGATGCCGACCTTGCCGAGGGCCTGCTGCAGCGCCTCGGCGGCCGCCTTCTCCTTGGGACGCTCGGCCCGGTAGGCGATGTTGGTCTCGAAGCCGTTCGGCTGGCCGCAGGCGGTCAGGTGCTCCTTGGCCTTGGCGGGGTCGCCGTGGCCGTCGGAGCCGCTCGGGTAGGGGTTGATGTCCTTGTGGCCGGGGATGCCCGGGGGAAGAAGGCTGGTCGCGATCTGGCCGCCGGAGAATTCGCCGCCGTACGCGGTCTGGTAGGCGACCTTGTCCGCGGCGTACTGCACGGCCTTGCGGCAGTCGATGTTGTCGAGCGGCGCGACGTTGCCGTTCACCGAGGTGTACCAGAGCCGGGTGATGGTCGGGTTGTCGGTGCCGGCCTTCAGCGTCGGGTCGGTCAGCACCCGGCCGAGGGTGGCCGGCTGCGCGCCGGTGCCCGCGATGTCGACGTGCAGGTCACCCGACAGCAGACGGTTGTCGATGTCGTCGGCGTTGACGTTGACGGTGACCTCGTAACCGTCCGGCAGGGCCTTGCGGTTGGGGTCGGTCGCCGGGTCCCAGTTCTCGTTGCGCACGAGGTTGAAGCCCTTGCCGATCTCGTTCTTGTCGAACTTGTACGGCCCCGAGGAGATGATGTGCTCCTGGTACTTGGCGCCGGTGTCCTTGGCCTCGGGCACCGGGATCGTCGCGGGGAGCTGCGCGAAGTAGTCGAAGCCGCTGTAGGCCTGCTTCAGGTGGAAGACGATCGTGCGGTCGTCGGGGGTCTCGATCGCGCTGTCGGTGTTGACACCCTTGGACTTGTAGGGGCCCTTGTAGCCCTTGGGGAGGTCGAGGGTGTCGTTGAAGTAGGTGTACCCGTCGGGGAACACCTCCTTGTCCAGCGAACGCAGCACGCCGTACTTGACGTCCTTGGACGTGATCGGGGTGCCGTCCTCGAACTTGACGCCCTCGCGGATCTTGTACGTCCAGGTCTTGGCGTCGTCGCTCGGCTCGCCGAGGCTCTCGGCGAGGTCGGGGATGAGCTGGCTGCTGTCCTTGCCGGGGGCCGGCTTGAACATCACAAGGGAGCGGCCGTAGAGGCGGACGAAGTCCCAGGAGTAGCCGTAGTAGGTGTCGGCCGGGTCCAGGGAGTCCCAGTCACCGGCGTTGGCGAACTTGAGGATGCCGCCCTTCTTGTCGGACGGGTTGAACACCTGGGTGAGCGCCGCGTTGAACTCCGGCTTGGCACCTCCCCCGTCCGGGGCCGCCGAGCCGGACTGACTCGTCGCCGGCGTGCCGCCGCCACCGCAGGCGGACAGCCCCAGGGCGAGAACCGCACCGAGGGCGGTCACCCCCAGGGTGGACTTTCTCTTCATTGAGCAACCCCTTGTTGTCGGTTGTCGGAGCCAGGGAACGGAACGAGGACGGGAAAGCGGTTCAACGGGCCCTCGGGTCGAGAGCGTCTCGGAGACCGTCGCCGAAGAGGTTGAAGGCCAGCACGGTGATGAAGATCGCCATGCCGGGGAAGAACATGAAGTGCGGGATCGAGTAGAACCGCACCGCCTCCGATATCATGCCGCCCCACGTCGCCGTGGGGGGCCGCACACCCACGCCGAGGAACGACAGCGCCGCCTCGAACAGGATGTTCGTCGGGATCAGCAGGGTCGCGTAGACCAGCATCGGCGCCACGAGGTTCGGCAGCATCTCGCGGAAGATGATGTACGGCCCGCGCGCGCCGAGGCTGCGTGCGGCGTCCACGAACTCGCGCTCGCGCAGCGACAGGGTCTGGCCCCGCATGATGCGGCCGATGTACGGCCAGTTGAAGAAGCCGATGATGAAGACGAGCAGCGACACCCGCAGCGCGTCACCGGAGAGGCCGAAGGCGTCGTCCGGCACGACACCGGCGAGGGCGATGGCGAACACCAGGATCGGGAACGCGAGGAAGACGTCCATCGTCTTGCTGATCACCGAGTCGACCCAGCCGCCGAAGTACCCGGCGACGACGCCGAGCACGGTGCCGATGGCGACCGACAGCAACGTGGCGAGAAAGGCGATGAGCAGGGAGATGCGGGCCCCGTAGACCACCCGGCTGAAGATGTCGCGTCCGTTGACCGGCTCGACGCCGAACAGGTGCTCACCGCTGATGCCGGTGCCGTCCTTGGGGGCGAGGGTCTCGGAGCTGATGAGGTCCTGGTTGAAGTCGTTCGGCGGGTGGCCGATCAGGCTGACGATCCACGGAGCGAACACCGCGACGAGGATGAGGAAGATGACGACTCCGGCGCCGACGAGGGCGACCTTGTCGCGTTTCAGGCGGAGCCAGGCGATCTGGCCGAGTGACCGGCCCTGGATCGCCTTCGCGGGGGAGCCCTCCACCACGGCGTCAGGCGCGGCCGTCGCGTCCGAGCCGGAGACGTCGAGCGGTGCGGTCATGGTGTCGGCCCCCTGGATCCCAGACGACGTGGTTCGCACGGCGCGCCGCCCGGCCGGGTAGCGGGCGTGCGCCGGCCAATGCTGGCGCGGTGGCCGCGTTACGGCCCCCGGAGGCAGAATCTATGTGCTGAGCTGCACTGACCAGTACCTGAGCACGCTATGTGGCTCAACTGTGATTCACGCGAAATTCATTCGTATCGATCTTGAATGGTTTGTCCCGACCGGTTCCCGGTTCTGTACCGGAACCGTGACACGTCCCTGAAATGCCGTCCCCGCCGTCGTTCCCGGACGGCATCTCCCGCTCCAACCACTCCCCTGCCGCCGGGCCACCGGACCGATCGCCGTGCCCTTTCCCGCGTTTCCCCGCCAAATGGACGCCGATTCCCGCCAAACGTCCGTTACCGAACCGCAACCTCACATCGCGCAGACGGGGGACCTCAGGTGATGCCGCGGCGCTTGAGGATCTCCTCGATGTCCCCCAGGTCGTCGTCGGCGGCCGGGGTGCTCCGGCGAGACGGCAGCGGCCGGGGGTTCGGCTTGGTGGGTGCGTTCGGGGAACCGTGAGCGGAGCCGGCCGCCGTGGAGCCCGCCGCCGCGGGGGCCGAGGCGGTCCGCTCGGACCTCGCGGGCCGCGCGGCCCGGCCGCGGCGGCGCAGGACGCCGGAGACGAGGAAGAGCACCGCCGACAGGGCCGCGACCCCGATGCCGGCCCACACCATCGGTGAGAACACCAGTCCCGTGACGAAGCCCGCCACCGCCGTACCCATCTTCCAGATCGCCGGCAGTGCCCCCGTCAGGTATGCCGCGAGCGGGACGAGCGACCACGCGAGCCCCCGCAGACCCGCACCCGCGCCACGCCTGCGCATGAGCAGGAAACTGAGCACCACCCCTGCCGCCGTCAGCCCCGCGCACAACGGCAGCCAGGCGATCTGGTCGAAGGTCATAGCCACGAACCCCTCATCATCGGCGCGTCCCTGCCCTTCCATCCTGGCACGCGCTTCGCGCCGTGCTTCTCCTCCTGAAGGATGGGCCGTCCCCTAGGGGAACAACGACCCCCGCCGGCTTGGCGGGGACGCAGTGGGACGCGACGGGGACGCGACGGGGCCGGGGTGCCGGCTCAGAGGCCGGTGACGAGGTCGCGCAACGTGGTGAGGCCGACCTGCTTGAGGGATTCGACGACGAGACGACGAGGGGCCGCCGGGATGGGGACCACGCTCGGCACCGCCACCACCGAGCAGCTCGCGGCGGTCGCGGCGGCAACGCCGTTGGGTGAGTCCTCCAGCGCCGCGCAGGAACGCGGGTCCGCGCCGAGGAGCCGGGCCGCGAGGAGGTACGGCTCGGGGTCGGGCTTGAAACGGGTCACGTCGTCACCGGTGACCACGACGTCGAAGTTGTGGCGGCCCACCGTGGCGAGGACCGCGTCCGCCACGGGCCGGCTCGACGACGTCACCAGGGCCGTCGGGACGCCGGCGGCGCGGACCTCGGTGAGGAGCTCCTGCGCGCCGGGCATCGTCTCCACGCCGGCCTCCAGGAGGGTGAACAGCCCTTCGAGCATCCAGCGTTCGACGTCGGCGGGGTGGTGGGACGACCCGCTGACGCGCAGCATGTACGCCACGGTGGCCGGCATCGAGCCGCCGACCAGGCGTTCCTGGTCCTCCACCGTCCAGCCGTGGCCGAGGCGCGCCATCACGTCGGTCTCGACCTGGAACCAGTACTTCTCTGTGTCGACGAGGAGACCGTCCATGTCGAACAGAACCGCTTCCACCACAAGATCTCCTGGGACGCCGCCGGATGACCGGGGCAACGTTAGCGTCAGACGTTAAAGTACTTGGCTTCGGGGTGGTGGGTGATGAGGGCCGAGGTGGACTGCTCGGGGTGGAGCTGGTACTCGGCCGACAGTTCGACGCCGATGCGTGCGGGGTCGAGCAGGGTGAACAGTTGTGTCTGGTCCTCGAGGTTGGGGCAGGCGGGGTAGCCGAAGGAGTAGCGGCAGCCGGTGATGTTGACTTTGAGCATGTCGGCGAGGGATTCGTCGCCGCCGATGGCGAGTTCGGCGCGGACGCGTGCGTGCCAGTACTCGGCGAGGGCCTCGGTGAGCTGGACCGACAGGCCGTGCAGTTCGAGGTAGTCGCGGTAGGCGTCCTTGGCGAACAGTTCCCCGGTGGCTTCGGCGATCTTGTGGCCCATGGTGACGATCTGGAACGCGACGACGTCGACCTGGCCGGAGGAGACGGGCCGGTGGAAGTCGGCCAGGCACAGGTGACGGTCACGACGCTGGCGCGGGAAGGAGAACCGCACCAGCTCACGGCCCGCGAGCTCGCCGTTCCCCGAGGCCTGTCCCGGACGGCCGGGGGCCGGCAGGAGTGCGGGGTCGACGGTGTCGGGGTCGAGGATGATCAGGTCGTCGCCGTCGGACTGGCAGGGATAGTAGCCGTACACCACGGCGGCCTGGAGCAGGTTGTCGGTGTGCAACCGGTCCAGCCACATCCGCAACCGGGGCCGGCCCTCGGTCTCGACCAGGTCCTCATACCCCGGCCCGCCGGCCCCGCGGGAGGGTTTGAGACCCCACTGCCCCATGAACGTGGCCCGCTCGTCCAAGAACGCCGCGTAGTCGGCCAGCGGCACCCCCTTGACGACCCGGCTCCCGAAGAACGGCGCCACCGGCACCGGGACGTCGAGCGCGACGTCGGAGCGGGCCGGCATCGCCTCGGGCTCGGTGCGCACCAGCGTGGCCCCACCACTCACCCGGCGGGTCCGCAGCGGCGGCAGCACCTGCTCGGGGGCGGCGCCGCGTTTCACCGCGACCAGGCCCTCCATCAACCGCAACCCCTCGAACGCGTCCCGCGCGTACCGCACCTGCCCGGGGAACATCCCCGCCAGATCCTGCTCCACATACGCACGCGTGAGCGCCGCACCCCCCAGCAGCACCGGATAGTGATCGGCCAGGCCGCGTGCGGTGATCTCCTCCAGGTTCTCCCGCATGATCACCGTCGACTTCACCAAAAGCCCCGACATCCCGATCACATCGGCCTGATGCTCCTGAGCCGCCTCCAAGATCGCCGACACCGGCTGCTTGATCCCCAGATTCACCACATCGAACCCGTTGTTCGACAAAATGATGTCCACCAGGTTCTTCCCGATATCGTGCACATCCCCCTTCACCGTCGCCAAAACGATCCGCCCCTTGGACTGATCCCCCGCACCCACCTTCGGCATATGCGGCTCCAGATACCCCACCGCCGCCTTCATCACCTCCGCCGACGCCAACACAAACGGCAACTGCATCTGCCCCGACCCGAACAACTCCCCGACCGTCTTCATCCCCTCCAGCAAAACCTCATTGATGATCTCCAACGCCGGCCGCACCCCCAGCGCCTCATCCAGGTCCTGCTCCAGACCCTTACGCTCCCCCTCCACGATCCGGGCCTGCAACCGCTCCCACAACCCCAGACCGGCGAGCCTGGCCGCGCGACCGGCCCGCAACTGCGCCGCATCCACACCCTCGAAGATCTCCATGAACCGCGCCAGCGGATCATAGCCCTCCCGCCGCCGGTCATACACCAGATCCAACGCCACCCGATGCTGCTCCTCAGGGATCTGCGCCACCGGCACGATCTTCGCCGGCGACACGATCGCCGAATCCAAACCGGCTTTGACACACTCGTGCAGGAACACCGAGTTCAACACCACCCGCGCCGCCGGATTCAACCCGAACGACACATTCGAGACCCCGAGTGTGGTCCGCACCCCCGGATACGCCGACTTCACCCGCGCGATCGCCTCGATCGTCGCCGCACCGTCCCCACGGGTCTCCTCCTGCCCGGTCGCGATCGGGAACGTCAGGCAATCGATCAGGATGTCCCCCACATCCATCCCCCACTCCCCGGTCAGCCGCTCGATCAACCTCCCGGCGACCTGAACCTTCCAGTCGGCGTCCCGGGCCTGACCCCGCTCGTCGATGGTCAGCGCCACCACCGCCGCACCATGCTCCCGCACCAAACCCATGACCTTGGTGAACCGCGACTCCGGCCCGTCACCGTCCTCGAAGTTCACCGAGTTCACCACCGCACGACCCCCCAGCATCTCCAGCCCCGCCGCCAGAACCGCCGGCTCGGTGGAGTCCAGCATCAACGGCAACGTCGACGCCGTCGCCAAACGAAACGCCAGCTCCCGCATATCGGCCACCCCGTCCCGGCCGACATAATCCACACACACATCCAGCAGATGCGCACCCTCACGCACCTGCGACCTGGCGATCTCCACACACTCCTCCCACCGGCCGGCCAGCATCGCCTCCCGGAACACCCTCGACCCGTTGGCGTTGGTCCGCTCCCCGATCGCCAGATACGACGCGTCCTGCGAGAACGGCACATGCGCATACAACGACGCCGCACCGGGAACCGACACCACCCGCCGCACCTTCGGCCGCCGCTCGGCCACCGCACGCGCCACCGCACCGATGTGCTCCGGCGTGGTGCCGCAGCACCCGCCGACCAGCCCCACACCGAACTGCTCGACGAAGCCGGCCTGGGCCGCCGCCAGTTCCTCCGGGCCGAGGGGGTACCGCGCGCCGTCGGAGGTCAACTCGGGGAGACCAGCGTTCGGCATGCAGGAGATCGCCACGTCGCAGTGCCGCGCCAGATACCGCAGGTGCTCGCTCATCTCCGCCGGACCCGTCGCACAGTTCAGCCCGATCACATCGGCACCCAGCGGCTCGATCACCCCGAGCGCCGCACCGATCTCCGACCCCAGCAACATCGCACCGTTGGTCTCGATCGTCACCTGCACGATGAGGACCACGTCACGACCGGACGCGGCGATCGCGTCCTTGGCCCCGAGCACCGCCGCCTTGGCCTGCAGCAGGTCCTGGCAGGTCTCCACGATCAGCCCGTCGGCGCCACCCTCGACCAGCCCTTCGGCGTTCAGCCGATAGCCCTCACGCAGCACACCCATGGTCGTGTGCCCCAGACTCGGCAACTTCGTCCCCGGCCCCATCGACCCGAGCACATACCGCTGACGACCCGACTCCCGCGACCAATGATCAGCACGCTCCCGCGCGATCCGCGCACCCGCCAGCGACAGCTCACGGATGCGCTCACTGATCTCGTACTCCCCCAACGCCGCCCAGTTCGCACCGAACGTATTGGTCTCCACCAGGTCAGCACCCGCCGCGAGGTACGCGTCATGCACCCCCGCCACGATGTCGGGCCGCGAGACGTTCAGGATCTCGTTGCAGCCCTCATATCCCTCGAAATCCGCCATAGACGGGTCAAACCCCTGCAACATCGTCCCCATGGCGCCGTCCGCCACCAGAACCCGCTGCCCCAACGCCGCCCTGAGGGATTCCTGCTCGCTCATGCGCATCAGCCTAGCGTCGGCACCGGTGCGGCCGTTCATTCCGGCCTCCCCGCACCGGACGCGGCGGCGCCTCGGCCGGCGGAGGGGAGCACTCCTGCGGCGGCGGTGCCAACCTGCTCTCCCTCTCCGTGACACCGAAGGCGTGTCAACGAATAGTCTTAGTTAGGCACAAGGCCGCCACCGGGCGGCCGAGAAGGTGCTCCGGTGCTTGCGGAGCGGCTTCGGCCAGGCTAGGAGGAGGCGGCGCGTGATCGAGCTCGAAGGGCTTCCCGAGCTCGTCGACCCGGTGCTCATCGCCGCGTTCGAGGGCTGGAACGACGCGGGTGAGGCGTCGAGTGGCGCTCTCGCGCACCTTGAGTCGGAGTGGAAGGCCACCCCGCTGGTCGAACTGGACCCCGAGGACTACTACGACTTCCAGGTGACCCGGCCCATCGTCGAGCTCGGTGACGGGCTGACGCGGTCCATCGTGTGGCCGAGCACGCGGCTCATGGTGGCCCGTCCGCCGGGCAGCGAGCGGGATGTCGTGCTGCTGCGCGGCATCGAGCCCAACATGCGGTGGCGCACGTTCTGCTCGGAGATCGTCGGCATCTGCCTGGAGCTCGGCGTCGAGACGGCCGTGCTGCTCGGCGCACTGCTCAACGACTCGCCGCACACCCGTCCCGTGCCGATCGTCGGCACGGTGAGCGACCCTGGCCTGGCCCGGTCGCTCAACCTCGAGATGACGCGGTACGAGGGCCCCACCGGCATCGTCGGGGTGCTCCAGCACTCCCTCGGCGCGGCGGGCACCAAGACGGTGTCGCTGTGGGCCTCGGTGCCCCACTATGTCGCGCAGCCGCCGAACCCCAAGGCCACCCTGGCGCTGCTGCGCCGCATCGAGGACCTTCTCGACATCCCGATGCCGCTCGGCGAGCTGCCCGACGAGGCGCGTGCCTGGGAGCACGGCGTGGACGAGCTGGCCGCGCAGGACTCCGAGGTGGCCGAGTACGTCAGGGAGCTCGAGGAGCGCAAGGACGCCGCCGAGCTGCCGGAGGCCAGCGGGGACGCCATCGCGGCCGAGTTCGAGCGGTACCTGCGGCGCCGGGACCACGACAGCGACGGCTGACGCGAGGGCCGGCTCGGTCCGGGGCCGCCTCAGAAATCGGTGCACACGCCGCAAATCACACGCTTCTTGTCATCCGGCGCGCGCAGCCCGCATTTTGCGGTAATAATTGGCCGCTGCGCTGTTCCGCACCATCGACCTGGGCGGCACCACACGCGCGACGAATCATGCGACGACGGGGCGACGGTCCCGTACACGGGGTGGGTGCCGTACAAAAGGCCGCATCCCTCCTTTTGTGTCCGCGCACTTTGGGACTTCCATGGCGATTCCATATCCCGATCCGCACACCAGAGCACAGGAGACGCGACAGCGCGTCATAGAAATGGCCCTACTCATGAAACAGGAAGGCGGGGACGCCACCGTCCACCCGCAGTTGCGCGGCACCACCCCGGCGCAGGCGATCGAGATGTTCCTCGCGTTGCTGCAGGACCGCCTGCCGGTCTGGCTGCGCACCCTCGACGGCCTCATGCACCGCGCGGGGAAGGGCCGGGTGAACGACAACCTGCTGCCCGTGGCGCGCGGCGGCATCGACTACTACGCCGACGTGCAGGGGGCGGCGATGCCGGCGTTCATCTCCCCCTCGATCACGGTGCGCTTCCGCGAGGCCCTGCGTGAGACCCGGCTCGGTCCGGCGTCCGAGGTGGCTCCGCTCGCGCAGTACCTGGAGGAGGAGCGGCGGCTCGGCCGGGTGGCGGCGGACGTCAACCCGGAGAGCAGCGCGCGGCTGCTGCTCGCCGGGTGCTTCCGGCACGCCTACTACGAGATGTTCATCGGCACCGGTTCCGGCCTGTCCCGCGACGAGAGCGCGCAGGAGATCGTGCGTGAGCTGCGCCTGGAGGCGGTCACACCGACGACACCCGCGTTGTCGTGAGCCGTGGCGCGCGGACGGCGGCGCCGGACGCGACCTCGTCGTGCCTGTGCCAGATCAAGGCGGCCATCTCCTCCTCGACACCGAGCGGCCGGGTGACCAGATCCGCGCCGCAGTCGGTGACACGGTCGTGGAAGTGGCCGGGGGCCAGCAGGTAGGACGCGACCGCGACGCGCGGCGCGGGGCCACGGCGCAGGCGGTCGACGACCTCGGTGAGCGAGGGGCTGCCGGCGGAGGCGAACGCGGCGGTCACGGGTCGCGCCAGGCGGACCGACAGCAGCCTGGCGGCGGCGCGGACGTCGGCGAGCGCGGCGGGGTCGGAGGACCCGGCGGCGCCGAGCACCACGCTGTCGGTGGGCCGCAGCCCCGCGGCGGCGAGCCTGCGCGCGAGCACCGCCGTGAGCAACGGGTGCGGGCCGAGCGGCCCGGCGATCAGCGCGTCGGGCCGCGTGGACGCGACCACCGTCGGCAGGTCGATGTGCACGTGGTAGCCCCCCGCGAGCAGCAGAGGCACCACGACGACGGGTCCCTGCGCCGCGGCGAGCACACCGGGCAGCGCGGGTGAGCTGATCTCAAGGAAGCCGAGTTCGACGCGGTGGCCGGGCCGTGCCCTGCGCACCCGTGTGGTCAGCTCGGCGAGCGCCGCCTCCCCCGCGGCGCTGCGGGTGCCGTGCGCCGCCAGCACCAGGGTGCCGTCCCCCGTGTCCCGGGGTGACGGCCTCAACGGCCCTCCCCGCGCTGGGTGGCCAGGCGGTAGCCGCGCTTGACGACGGTCTCCACGATCCCGGCGGGGCCGAGCGCACGGCGCAGGCGGGTGATGGCCATCTCGACGGCGTGCTCGGCCGAGTCCCTGGAGGGACCTCCCGGCAGCACGACACGCAGCTCGGACCTCGCGACGACGTGGCCGGGACGCTCGGCGAGGCGCTTGAGCACCGCCATGGGGGCCGGCGGCAGGGGCTTGAGCTCGCCGTCGACCGCGACGGCGTGGCCGCGGATCTCCAGCTCGTGGGTGCCGGCGGTCACGCGGGTGACGCTGTGCTCGGGCAGGTGCCGCGCGAGCGCGCGAGCGAGGGAGCCGAGGCGGGAACGATCGGGCTGGACGACCGGCACCCCCTTGGCGGTGAGCGGCCCCGCGGTCACCGGCCCGACGCAGGCCGCCACCACCGGCCCGCGGAAGGCGTTGAGCAGGATGTCCTCCAGTCCTTCCGCGCGCGCGGCGTTCAGCATCGCGAGCACGGCCGGAGCGCTGGTGAAGGCGACCGCGTCCACCGAACCCGAGACGGCCTGCGTGATGAGGCGGCGCAGCGGCGAGGTGTCACGGTACGGCAGCCAGCGGTACACCGGGACCTCGATCACCGTGGCTCCCGCGGCGCGCAGCGCCGTGACGAACCCGGTGAGCGGCTCACCGTGCAGCTGGACCACGACCCGGCGCCCGCGCAGGTCCTGGTCGAGCAGGTATCGCTTGATCTCGTCGCAGGACTCGCTGAGCGGTGTCCAGTGGTCGGTGAGTCCCGCGGCGCGCACGGCGCCGCGGGCCTTCGGGCCGCGGGTGAGCAGGCGGGCCCCGGCGAGATGACCCGCGAGGTCGGCCGACAGCCCCCATCCCTCGGCCGCGGCCATCCAGCCGCGGAACCCGACTCCGGTGGTGACGACGACGTCGTCCACCGGGTCCACGAGGCACTGCCGGGTGGCCGCGAGAAGCTGGGTGTCCTCGGCGAGGGGGACCAGGCGGATCGCCGGGGCGCGCACCACCCGCGCGCCGCGGCGTTCGAGCAGCGCGGCGAACTCCTCGCGGCGGCGCGTCGCCGTCACGCCTATGGTGAAGCCCGCGAGGGCGTCCGGCGCCGTTTCAGGTGATGTCAAGGGATTCTCCAGAAGCGCGGCCGTCATTCCACGCTCACCTCCACGGTGCCATCGGTGACGCGGGTCGGATATGTCGGTAGTGCCGTACCGGGATCGTCCAGGCAGATCCCGGTGACCAGTGAGAAGGCCTGCTTGTGCATCGGGGTGGCGACGAACGGCTCGTCACCCCGGGTGCCGGCGATGCCGCGCGACATCACGCAGGCGCCGCTGTAGGGGTCGCGGTTGCCGACCGCGAAGACCCGGCCGTCGAACGCGCGGAACACCGCGACCTGCTCCCCCGCCACCAGCGCGGCCACGCCGAGCTCGGGGACCAGATCGGTGTAGGCGCACACCGGCGTCCATGTGCGCGACGCCTCGTCCCGCGCCGTATACGCCGCAGGCGCGTGCTGCTCGATGATCGTCATGACCGGGTCACCTCCAGGAATACGGGCTTGATCTGGTCGCGCTGGGTCTCGAACTTGATCGAGGGGTCCGGTGTGCCCGGCGCGTTGACGAAGCTGACGAAGCGCCGCAGCTTCTCGGGGTCCTCGATGGTGGCGCGCCACTCGTCGAAGTACGTCGCCACGTGCCGTTCCATGGCGGCCTCCAGCTCGTCGGCGACGCCGAGGGAGTCGTTGACGACGACGTCGCGCACGTAGTCGAGGCCGACGTTCTCCACCCAGGCGGCGGTGCGCTGGAGCCGGTCGGCGGTGCGGATGTAGAACATGAGGAACCGGTCGATGACGCGCACCAGTTCGTCGTCGGACAGGTCGCTCGCCAGCAGGCCCGCGTGCTTCGGTGAGAAGCCGCCGTTGCCGCCGACGTAGAGGTTCCAGCCGTTCTCGGTGGCGATGACGCCGAAGTCCTTGCTCCTGGCCTCGGCGCACTCGCGCGCGCAGCCGGACACGGCGGCCTTGAGCTTGTGCGGGGAGCGCAGCCCCCGGTACCGCAGTTCCAGCGCGATGGCCATGCCGACCGAGTCCTGCACGCCGTACCGGCACCAGGTGGAGCCGACGCAGGACTTCACGGTGCGCAGCGCCTTGCCGTAGGCGTGCCCCGACTCGAAGCCGGCGTCGACCAGCCGCTTCCAGATGGCGGGGAGCTGTTCCACCCTGGCACCGAACAGGTCGATGCGCTGACCGCCGGTGATCTTGGTGTAGAGGCCGAAGTCGCGCGCGACCTCGCCGATGACGATGAGCTTCTCGGGGGTGATCTCGCCGCCCGGGATGCGCGGCACCACCGAGTACGTGCCGTTCTTCTGCAGGTTGGCGAGGAAACGGTCGTTGGTGTCCTGCAGCGAGGCCCGTTCGCCGGACAGGACGTGACCGTTGTTCAGTGACGCGAGGATGGAGGCGACGACCGGCTTGCAGATGTCGCAGCCGCGGCCACGGCCGTGTTCGGTGATCAGCCGCGTGAACGTCGTGATGCCGCGCAGGCGCACGATGTCGAACAACTCCGGACGGCTGTGGTCGAAGTGCTCGCACAGCGCCTTGCTCTGCACGACGCCTTCGGCCGCGAGGATGGCCGCGATCGCCGGGACGCAGCTCCCGCAGGTGGTGCCGGCGCGGGTGCACTTCTTCACGCCGGCCACGTCGCAGATGCCGTGCTCGGCGATGGCGGTGCGGATCTCGCCGCGGGTGATGTTGTTGCAGGAGCAGACCGCCGCGTCGTCCGGCGGCAGCACCGAGGACCCGGCGACGCCGGCGAACAGCAGCTCACTGGCGGAGGCCGGCAGCTCGCGGCCCACCATGGGACGCAGCATGGCGTACGGCTCGGCGTCGCCGACGCAGATGCCGCCGAGCAGGGTGCGCGCGTCGTCGCTGACGAAGAGCTTCTTGTAGACGCCGCCGACCGGGTCCATGAACGTCACGTCGAGCGCGCCGGACAGCTCACCGAAGCTCGCGACGTCCACGCCGAGCAGCTTGAGCTTGGCCGACTGGTCGGCGCCGGTGAAGCGTGCCGTGCCGCCGAGTATGCGGTCGGCGGCCACCTCGGCCATGGTGAAACACGGGCCCACCAGACCGTAGACGACGCCGCCTGCCAGCGCGCACTCGCCGATCGCGTAGATCGCGGGGTCGGAGGTGCGCATGCCCTCGTCGACCACGATGCCGCCACGCTCGCCGACCGCCAGGCCGCACTGGCGGGCCAGCTCGTCGCGGGGCCGCACACCGGCGGAGAACACCACCACGCCGGCCTCGATGACGGTGCCGTCGGCGAGCACCACGCGGTCCGCCTCGACGTGGTCGAGCCCGGTGCCGGTGTGCACGACGAGGCCGAGGCGCTCGACGTGGCCGCGCAGCACGGCGCCGCCGCCCTCGTCGACCTGGCGGGGCATCAGGCGCGGGGCCATCTCGACCACGTGGGTGGTGAGGCCGAGCCCGCGCAGCGCGTCGGCGGCCTCCAGGCCAAGCAGCCCGCCGCCGACCACGACGCCGCTGGTCGCGGTGCTCGCCGCCGCGCGGATGGCGTCGAGGTCCTCAAGGGTGCGGTAGACGAAGCCGTGCTCCTTGCCGCGCACCGGCGGCACGAACGGCGACGACCCGGTGGCGAGCACCAGCACGTCGTACGGCTCGGCGTGGCCCGAGGCGGTGACCACCTCGTGGCGCGCGCGGTCGATCGCGGTCACCCGGTCCCCGGTGCGCACGGTCACACCGGCCGGCACGGGGTAGGTCAGCGCGGCGGCGCCGGCCTCGGGCTCGGCCGACAGGTACGACGTGAGGGCCACGCGGTCGTAGGCGACGCGCGGCTCCTCACCCATCACGGTGACCTGGTCTCCGGCGCCTCGCGCGGCGAGGGTCTCGGCCAGGCGGTGCGCGGCCGGACCGTACCCGATGACGACGATCCTCACGTCCACGCCTCCACCTGCTGGGGTCCGGCGACATCACAGACGCCGGCGGGGGAAGTGAGCAGCATGCAGTCGATGGTGCTTTCGGGCCGTTTCACCGTTGGGTCCCTCCTGTTACCTCTGTGCTACAAGCCACTAACGGCGCTCACAGCGGCGTCCGGCCGCTGTGCGCACTTCGCGTCTCCTCGCCGGTGAGGGGGATGCGCGCACAGCGGGCCGGACACGGCTCTCCCCGGGTCCGCCGGGGTCTCGTGCGGCGTGCCTAGACGCCGGCTCCCGCGAGGCTCGGCGCCATCCGGACGCCGACCGTGCGCAGGTAGCAGAACCACGTGAGCGCGATGCAGATCACGTAGAAGGTGGCGAACGCCGCCATCGCGGCGCCGGCGCCGCCGGTCGCGGCGATCGAGGTGCCGAAGCCGCGGTTGATGAAGAAGCCGCCGAACGCGCCGATCGCGGAGATGAACCCGATGGCGGCCGAGCTGTCCCTGCGGCCGACGGCCGCGGCGGCGGCGAGCCCTTCGGCGTCGCTCGGGGCGAGGCGCTCCACGGCCTTGGCCTTGAAGATCGCGGGGATCATGCGGTACGTCGAGCCGTTCCCCACGCCGGCCAGCGCGACCAGGAGCAGGTAGGAGCAGAAGAACAACGGGAAGGCGCCGGCGGCGAGCCCGACGGCGGCGAGCGCGACGGCGCCTCCCATCGCGGCGAACGTCCACAGCGTGACCCGCGCGCCGCCGAGGCGGTCCGACAGCCGGCCGCCGAACGGCCGCGACAGCGAGCCGACGAGCGCGCCGAGGAAGGCCCAGGTGATCATGGAGCTGTACGCGGGGAACTGGCTCTTGATGAGCAGCGGGAACGCGGTGCTGTAGCCGATGAACGAGCCGAACGTGCCGATGTACAGGAACGACATGATCCAGGTCTGCGCACGGCCGGTGATCTTGAACAGTTCGCGCGGGTGGGCCTTGGCCGAGGTCAGGTTGTCCATGCACAGGTAGGCCCCGACCGCGGCGACCAGGACCAGCGGCACCCAGAACAACCCCGCCGCCGCGAGCCCGAACCCGGTGATGACCAGCGGCATCAGCAACTGCACCGAGCTGACGCCGATGTTGCCTCCCGCCGCGTTCAGGCCGAGGGCCCAGCCCTGCTCGCGCTCGGGGTAGAAGTAGGTGATGTTGGCCATGCTGGAGGCGAAGTTGCCGCCGCCGACGCCGGCGGTGGCCGCGATCAGCAGGAACATCCAGTACGGCGTGCCGGGGCTGGAGACGGCGACGGCGAGCAGGATCGCGGGGATCAGCAGCAGCAGCGCGCTGACCACCGTCCAGTTCCTGCCGCCGAAGCGCGCGGGGGCGAAGGTGTACGGCAGCCGCAGGGCCGAGCCGATGAGGTTGGGGAGCGAGACCAGCCAGAAGAGCTGGTCGGTGGTGAACTCGTAGGAGCCGAGTTTGACGGTGACGATGCTCCATACGGTCCACAGGCTGAAGCCGAGGTGTTCGGCGAGGATGGAGAAAGCCAGGTTCCGCCGTGCGACGCGTTTACCGCTCTTTTGCCAGAAGTCCGGATCGTCCGGATTCCAGTCGGTGATCCAGCGCCCTTTCTGCGGCGCCGCCTCCGGGGCCTCGGTGGCCGTCATGCTTCCTCCTGCTGTGGCCTGGTCAACACCGGAACGACGGTATAGACGGCATCACACAGATAATCGACGGCTGTTAGATATAAGCGTTACGTTGGCCGCACCGGAGAAACGTGTCATGCACAGGCATCACGAACGCAACATGGAATTAACAAGATTGCCTGCACGGGAGATCGGGAACGCCTTCGCGAGAGCACCCCGCCGCCGACCCCAGGAGCGTGCATGCCCAGCGTCCAGCCGATCCGGCTGTACACCGACCCCGTGCTGCGCACGGTGGCCCAGCCCGTGAAGGACTTCGACCGCTCGTTGCGCGAGCTGGTCAAGTCCCTGCAGGCCACCACACGCGCCGGGGCCGGACGAGCGGGCCTCGCGGCGCCGCAGATCGGGGTGCCGCTACGGGTGCTGGTCTTCGACGTGGAGGGCAGGTCCGGCCACCTGGTCAACCCACGCGTCGAGCCCTCGGGACGCACCGTCGTGGCCGACGAGGCGTGCCTGTCGGCGCCGGGCCTGTGGTGGCCACTGGAGCGTTCCTACTCGGCGGTGGCCAAGGGCCGCGACATGTTCGGCAAGCCGGTCACGGTGCGTGCCCTCGGCATGCTCGCCCGGGTGCTGCAGCACGAGGCCGACCATCTGGACGGCGTGTTGTTCAGCGACAGGCTTCCCGACGACGAGCGGGAGCGCTTCCTGTCCGAGCTACCGTGAGACCACCTGTCTCATTTTTCCGGCAATGAGCGTTCTGTCGGGTTATTGCCGGGTACGGCAATCGTGAACTGACGGACGACCGTGCCCCTGGCGGCCCCACACGGGGCGAGGGCCGAGCCGCGCTTCCGGAGCGGCCAGAGCCGCCTCGCGCGCGACGCCGGCGAAGGAGGCAATCGTGAAAAGCGGACTAACGGCCGGCCTGGCCCTTGTCATCGGGTACATCCTCGGCCGCAACCGCAGGTTCAAGCTCGCCGTCGCGCTCGCGGTGGCCGGCGCCACCGGACGGCTCGGCGGGCTCGGCGGCAACCTGCTGCAGCAGGGGATGAAGCTGGTCGGCTCCTCAGAAGAGCTCCAGAAGATCGTGGACAGTGTGCGGGGAGACCTGTTCGAGGCCGGCAAGGCCGCCGCGAAGGCGGCGGCCGGCAAACAGGTCAGCACCCTCAGCACGCGCCTGCAGGAACGGGCCGACGCGCTGGCGCACGCCGCCAACGTCGCCGCCGGCGTGGAGGAGGCCGTGGGGACGACTGCTGGGACGGCGACCGGTGCGGCGGGTGGCGCCGCAGGCGGCGCGACGCGGGCCGCCGGAGGCGCCGCGCGTACGGCGGGTGGCGCCACGACCGGCGCCGCCAGGGCCGGCGGAGGGCTGCGGGAACGCGCGCTCGGCGGTTTCCGCGCGGGGAAGGCCCGGCTCCGGCCGCCACGCGAGGAGGAGCCAGAGCCGTACGAGGACGAGTTCGAGGCCGACGAGTACGACGAGTACGAGAACGGCGGCTACGAGGAGGAACGGGAGCCGCCGCGCCGTGCGGAGCGTCCGCGGGAGCGTGGCGGGCCGGAGGCGCGCCGGTCGCGCAGGCCCGCCGAGCCGCAGGAGGACCGCGACGAGGAACCGGGTGAGGAGCGGCCCGCGCGGCGCCGTGTCGTCCGGGACGAGGACCCGTCCGAGCGGCGGTCGCGTCCGGTCCGCAGAACGAAGGGGTGACGCGGATGGCGGCACGCGAAGGTGCGTCCAAGGTCGCCGGCAGCCCGATCAAGGGAGCGGCGCTGAGCCTCGCCAAGAGCGCGGGACGGTACGCCTTGTCGAAGTTCGGGGACCGGGTGCAGAAGACGACCACCCGTCTCACCGACTACGTGCAGGGAGGCGGCGACGTCCAGGGACTGGTCGGCGCCGTCACCGGGTCCAGCGGCAAGACCGGCAAGCTCAAGGCCTTCGCGCAGACGGCGTGGGGTGGCCTGAAGCGGAAGTTCGGTCTCGGAGGCAAGGGAGAGACCGGCAAGTTCAAGTTCTACAACATCATCGAATCGCAGGACATCGGCGCTCCGGTGAGCCTGGTCTACAACCAGTGGACGCAGTTCGCGGACTGGCCGTCCTTCATGAAGAAGGTCGAGAAGGTCGTCCAGGAGTCCGACGAGAAGATCACCTTCCAGGCGAAGGTCTTCTGGTCCCGGCGCACCTGGCAGGCCACCATCCAGGAGCAGTCACCCGACGAGAAGATCATCTGGAACTCGCAGGGGGCCAAGGGCTCCGCCGACGGGTCGGTCACCTTCCACGAGCTCGCTCCGCAGATGACCCGGGTCCTGGTGTCGATGGTGTGGACCCCCAAGGGCTTCATGGAGAAGACCGGCGGTATCTGGCGGGCCCAGGGCCGGCGGGCCCGCCTGGAGTTCAAGCACTTCCGGCGGCAGGTCATGAACGACGCGCTCCAGCACCCCGACGACATCGAGGGCTGGCGCGGCGTCATCCACGAGGGCGAGGTGGTCAAGGACCACGAGACCGCCGTACGCGAGGAACGTGAGGCGAAGGAACGCGAGGAACAGGAACGCGAGGACCGCGAGGCCGAGGAGCGGGCAGAACGCGGCGAGCAGGAGCCGGAGGAGGGCGAGGAGTTCGAAGGCGAGGAGCCCGAGGAGCCGGAGGAAGGCGAGGAGCCCGAAGAGACCGAGGAGACCGGGGAACCCGCCGGACGCCGGGGACGCGGGGGCCGGCGCGAGGAAGGCGAGGAGCGCCGGCCGCGCGGCCGGGGACGCCGCGCCGTACCCGAGGAGCCCGAAGAGGCCGAGGAGCCCGAGTACTACGAGGAAGCCGAGAACTACGAGGAGCCCGCCGAACCGCGGCGCGGGACCAGGCGTGAGCCCCCGGCGCGCGGCCCGCGGCGGCGATGACCGCCACGGCGGCCGGAGAGAGGAGTGGGAGATGACCATCATGCAGCCGTCCGCCGGAGGAGGCGCGGCGCGGCCCTCCGGCGGCGGTTCGCTGGCCGACGTGATCGACACGATCCTCGACAAGGGCCTCGTCATCGACGCCTACGTCAGCGTCGCACTGGTCGGCATCGAACTGCTCACCATCAACGCCAGGGTGGTCGTGGCGAGCGTGGACACCTACCTGCGGTTCGCGCAGGCGGTGAACCGCCTCGACCTGGCGGCGGACTCCAAAGGCCTGCCCGAGGTCATGCAGGACATGACGCAGGGGGTGGCGAAGTCCAAGACCAAGGGGATCGCGCAGGGTGCGCTCGAAGCGGCGGGTGACAAGCTGCGCGACTTCATCGGCGAGACCGCAGAGGAGCCCGCGCCGCGGCGCAGGCGCGGGTGAGAGGGGGCGACATGGCACATCCGGCGCACGCCTCCGAGGAGGCCCGGCCGCAGGAAAGCCCGCAGGCCACCGCGACGTACCTGTACGGGGTCCTGCCGGCGGACGTCGAGCTGACGCCTGAGGACCGCGGCGTGGGGGACCCGCCGGGCCGTACCGCGCTGGTACGGCACGGTGAGATCGCCGCGCTGGTCAGCGAGCTGCACCCGGACCGGCCGCTCGGCCGTCCGCAGGACCTGATGGCGCACCAGAGTCTGCTCGACGACGTCGCCGCCGAGGTGCCGGTGCTGCCGATGCGGTTCGGCGCGGTCATGGAGAGCCCCGAGGCGGTGGCCGAGGAACTGCTCGCGCCGCATCACGACGAGTTCCGCGCCGCGCTCCAGGAGCTGGAGGGCCGCGCGCAGTTCGTGGTGAAGGGCCGGTACGTCGAGGGTGCCGTCCTCGGTGAGGTGCTGCGGGAGGAGCCCGAGGCCGCCGCGCTGCGCGACCAGATCAGGGGCCTGCCCGAGGAGGCGACGTGGGACGCGCGCATCCGGCTCGGCGAGATCATCAACCAGGCGATCGAGGCCAAGCGTGACGCCGACAGCCGTGCGCTCGCCGAGGCCCTGGCCCCGCACGCCGTGGCGATCATGGTGCGCGAGCCGACGCACGAGGAGGACGCCGCGCACCTCGCCGTGCTGGTGGAGACCGCGCGGCGCGAGGACTTCGAGGACGCGCTGGAGGAGTGCGCGGACCAGTGGGAGGGCCGGATCACGCTGCGGCTGCTCGGCCCGCAGGCGGCGTACGACTTCGTGCCGGGACCGGGCTGAGGTCATGGGGCTGCTGACGACGCTGCTCGGCGCGCCGCTCGCGCCGGTCAAGGGGCTGATCCGGCTCGCCGAGATGATCCAGGAGCAGGTGGACCGGCAGACGCGCGACCCGGCGGCGGTGCGTCGCCGGCTGGAGGAGGTGGAGGAGGCCAGGGCCGCCGGGCTGATCACCGACGAGGACGCGGCCCGTGCGACCGAGGAGATCCTGCAGCAGATGATCACGTGACGCCACGACCGGCACGGCCGGTCGGAGGAGGTGGGACCGTGCAGTCCAGTCGGCATCCCGGCCGGTGGCCCGGCCGTGGGGCCGCCGGCGGAACCCGCCACGACGACGGACCCGGCGGCGAGGACCTCGAGTACGACGACTCCCTGGACGACGCCGTGGACGATTACGCCGACGACTCCCTGGACGACGTCGTGTACGACGAGGAGCCGGAGCCGGGCCCCGGCCTGACCGCGTCGACCGTGGGACAGGTGGCGCGGGACCGGATCGCGCCGCTGGTGGACCGGCCGATCGAGGCGGTCGTCATGGTGCGGCCGTCGGCGGACGGCTGGACGGTGGAGGTCGAGGTGGTCGAGGACCGCCGCGTCCCGTCCTCCGGCGACACGCTGGCGATCTACGTGGTGGAACTGGACCGGCACGGCGAGATGGTGGCGTACAGCAGGGCCCGCACGTACAAGCGTGCCAAGGGTGACGCGGGCCGCCCCGGTGTCCAGGGCAGGGGGTAGGCGATGTCCGAACCCATGTGGTCCGGCCGCTCGGGCTCCGGCGCTCGCGCTCCGGCGCGGGAGCAGGGTGGCAATCTCGGCGACATCCTGGAGCGGGTGCTGGACCGGGGTGTGGTCATCGTCGGCGACATCCGGGTCAACCTGCTGGACATCGAGCTGCTCACGATCAAGTTGCGGTTGCTGATCGCGTCGGTGGACACCGCGCGGGAGCTCGGCATCGACTGGTGGGAGCACGACCCGTGGCTCAGCTCCGGTGACAGGGACCTCGTCGAGGAGAACCGCCGCCTGCGCCGCCGCCTCGCCGCGGTCCGTGCCGACGAGGTGGACGAACCGGATGAGCTGGACGAGCCGGCGGAGCTGGAGGAGCGCCGGCGGCCCGCGATCGGCGGCGAGCGGCCCGCGGCGCACCGGCATCCGCCACCGGCGCGCGGCCGTGCCCGGCTGGACGAGGCCTACGACGAGCCGCCGCGCGAACGGTCCCGCGCACGTGACCCCCGCCACGAGCCACGGGGCAGGGGCGGCGCGGAGCACGGCCGGAGGCCCTCGGGGAGGCCGAGGCGGGAGGATCGTGATGAATGACACAGGGACATACCTGTACGCCGTGACACGGGAGGAGGACCGGGTGGACCCGGCCGTCCTGCCTGCCCTGACCGGTGTGTCGGGGGCTCCGGTGCGTGTGCTGGCCCGCGCGGGGCTGGTCGCGTACGTGAGCACGGTGCCGCTGTCGGAGTTCGGCGACGAGGCGCTGCGGCGGTCGCTGGAGGACCTGCGCTGGGTGGGTGACACGGCCCGCGCGCACCACCGCGTCGTGGAGACCGTGGCCTGCGACGCGCCGACCGCGCCGGTGCGCCTGGTCACCGTGTACGCCGGCGACGACGGGGTCACCGCGATGCTGGACCGGCGCGGCGCCGAACTGCGCGCCATGCTCGCTCAGCTGCGCGGCAGGAACGAGTGGGGGGTCAAGGCGTACGCCGCGCCGCGTCCTGCCGCTCCGCCGCCGCGCGAGCCCGCCGGGCCGCACCAGGGGCCCGGGACCGAGTACCTGCGGCGGCGCAGGGCCGGTCTGCGTGGCAGGGAGGAGCGGCAGCGTGAGCTCGCCGAGCGTGCCGAGCGCATCCACGAAGCCCTCGCCGCCGTCGCCGTCGACAGCAGGCGCCACCGTCCCCAGGACCCTCAGCTGTCCGGCAGGGACGACCCGATGCTGCTCAACGGGGCCTACCTGGTGGACGACGACCGCCGGGCCGAGTTCGCCGCCGTGCTCGACTCGCTGCGGGGCCCCGGCGTCACCATCGAGCTCACCGGCCCCTGGGCCCCGTACTCCTTCACCGCCGTCGAACCCGAGACGCCGGTCGGCGCGGCCGAGCGGCACCACAGCCGGTGAACGAAGGCACGCCGTCGCGCGGGGCCGCGCTCGCCGCCGAGGGCCGGCTGCCCGCGGAACGGGTGGCGCTGGTGGACCTGCTGGACCGGCTGCTGGCAGGAGGTGTCGTGGTCACCGGGGACCTGGTGCTGTCGATCGCGGACATCGACCTGGTGCGGATCTCGCTGCGGGCCCTGCTGATGTCCGTACGCGCCGAGATGCCGCTGGAGACCCTGGAGAGAGGAATGCGGCATGGAGACCTCTGACCCGGCGCGGCGCACCGGGACAGGCGCGGAACAGGACCGGACCGCACGCCAGAGCGCACGGGCGGCCCCGGGGGCCGGGACGCGCGGCGAGCGGTGGCGGTTCGAGGCCGATCCCGAGACGGTGGAGCGCGACCTGTCCCGGCTGGTCCTCACGCTGGTGGAGCTGCTGCGTCAGCTCGTTGAGCGGCAGGCGGTGCGCCGGATGGACGAAGGAGACCTGACCGACGAGCAGGTCGAGAAGATGGGGGTCACGCTGATGCGGCTGGAGGAGGCCATGGAGGAGCTGTGCGACCGCTTCGGCCTGTCCCCCGCCGACCTCAATCTCGACCTCGGCCCGCTCGGCACCCTGCTGCCGGCCGACTGAGCACCGCTCGGCACCCTGCCGGCGGAGCACCTGGCTCGGCCCGCTCGGGACCCTGCCGCAGGACGGCTGAGCACCGGGTCGTGAGTCAGAGCGCGACGCCGAGGAGCGCGTCGGCGGTGGCGCGGACCAGCGCGGGAGCGCCGGGGTCGGAGTGGTCACCCTCAAGGGCCCGGCCGGCCCAGGCGTCGATCACGGTGAGCGCGCCGGGTGCGTCGAGGTCGTCGGCGAGGCGCTCGCGGACCTGCCGCAGGACGGCCGCGCCGTCCGGCCCGCCGGGGAGCGCCACCGCGGCGCGCCAGCGCGACAGGCGGTCCTCGGCGCCGGTGAGCTGCTCATCGGTCCACTCCCAGTCGGCGCGGTAGTGGCGCGCGAGCAGGGCCAGGCGGATCGCCATGGGGTCGTGCGCGGCGCGCAGGCGGGACACGAACACGAGGTTGCCGCGGGACTTGGACATCTTCTCGCCGTCCAGCGCCACCATGCCGGCGTGGACGTAGGCCTTGGCGAACGGCCACTCGCCGGTGGCGACGTGGCCCTCGCTCGCCCCCATCTCGTGGTGGGGGAAGATCAGGTCCGACCCGCCGCCGGACACGTCGAACCCCGCGCCGAGGCACGCCAGCGCGATGGATGTGCACTCCACGTGCCAGCCGGGCCGTCCCTGGCCGAACGGCGACGGCCACGACGGCTCACCGGGCCGCTCGGCCCGCCACAGCAGCCAGTCGAGCGGGTGCCGCTTGCCGGGCCTGCCGGGGTCGCCGCCGCGCTCGGCGAACAACTCCAGCATCGTGGCCTCGGAGAACCCCGACACGGCGCCGAACTTGGGGGACGCCGCCACCGCGAAGTAGACGTCGCCGTCCACCTCGTAGGTGGCCCCCTTGTCCTTGAGCCGCTCGATCAGCTCCGCGACCTGGCCGATCACCTCGGTGACGCCGACGTAGTCGTCCGGCGGGACGAGGCGCAGCGCCTCCATGTCGGTGCGGAACAGCTCGATCTGCTCCTCGGCCAGCTCACGCCAGTCGACACCGTCCCTCTGGGCACGTTCCAGGAGCGGATCGTCCACATCGGTGGCGTTCTGCGTGTAGTGCACGCGGTGGCCGGCGTCCCGCCAGACGCGGTTCACCAGGTCGAACGCGAGGTAGGTGTTGGCGTGGCCGAGATGCGTCGCGTCGTACGGCGTGATGCCGCAGACGTACATGCGCGCCGTGGTCTCCGGCGTCGTCCCCCTGACCTCACCTGCGGCCGTGTCGTACAGGCGGAGCGGCAGTCCGGCGCCGGGCAGCGGGGAGATCTCGGGAGCGGGCCACGATCGCATGCCATGAGCCTATCCATGCCGGGAGGTGGTGGGATCACACTGGGGTGTCCGTTTCGGCGGGCTGGGGGCCACGCCGGGCCACCGGTATGGCTCCACTGGATCGGTCCGGCATGAAAGAATCCTGCCGCCACGGGTACGGGGGGCTCGGCGAACACGCTTACTCACGGCTAGGAGAGCCTTTGCCGACCATCAGGCCTCTGGGACCCGCCGACCCCGCGCGGATCGCCTCGTTCAAGGTGACCGGGCGGATCGGCGAGGGCGGCCACGGCGTCGTCTACGCCGCGGAGACGGGGTCAGGCGAGCGTGTGGCCGTCAAGGTCCTGCAGCGCCGGTTCTGGGAGGACGACGAGGTGCGGCGCGCCTTCGGGGCCGACCTGCGCCAGGCGCAGCGCGTGACCGGCGAGCACATCGCGCGGGTGCTGGCCTACGGCATCCACCAGCAGCGGCTCTACTACGCCTGCGAGTACGTCGACGGGCCGTCGCTGTGGGAGATCGTGGAGCGGCGCGGCCCCCGCCAGGCCGACGAGATCGAGGCGCTGGCGGTGGCGACGCTGTCGGCCCTGGCGTCGGTCCACGCGGCCGGCACGGCGCACGGCGGTTTCAAGCCCGGCAGCGTGCTGCTCGGCCCGGACGGGCCACGGGTGATCGACTTCGGGGTGGGACGCGCGCTCGACGGACCGCCGACGCCTGGACGGCTCATCGGCACCTCGCCGTTCACCGCCCCCGAGCACCTGGTCGGCGCGGGCCCCGGCCCGGACGGCGACATGTTCGCCTGGGCCGGCACGATGGTCTACGCCGCGACCGGTCACCCCCCGTTCGGTCAGGACTCGGTCCCCGCGGTGATCAGCCGCATCCTGAGCGAGACCCCCGACCTGTCCGCGCTGCCGGGAACGCTCCTCGACGCGGTCACCGCCTGCCTGGACAAGGTGCCGGCCCGCCGTCCCACGGCCCGTGAGCTGCTGGCCCGGCTGACCGGCGCCGGCCTGACGGCCGCACCCGCGGCCGGGTGGTCGGCACCGGCCGCGCCGCCGCTCCCCCCCGACATCCTCGAACCCGGCCTCTCCGGACGCGCGGTGTCCTCGCCGGCCGCTCCGGACCGCGCCGCGCAGGCCGCCCCGGCATCCGCGGCCGCGGCGCCGTCCGCGCGCACGGCGGGTGCGGCGGCCGCCGTGCCGGTGGCGCTCGCCGCGGTGCCGCTGGCCCCCGGGCCGCAGGAGGAACCGATGGAGGTCCCGGCGGCCGGCAGGCACGGACGCGGCCACCGGGACCGCACCTACGTCCTGGCCGGCGCGGCGCTGGCGCTGATCGTCGCGGTGATGGTCGCGCTGGTCGTCTCTCCGGGGGACCCGCCACGCGCGCGCATCCCCGGCGCGGTGGGGAGTCCCCTGCCTCCCGGCGCCGTGCCGTCCGCCGCCGTGCCGTCCCTGCCCGAGACCCCCGCGCCGCCACCCGGCGCGACCGTCGAGCCGACACCGGTGCCGTCACCTTCGCCGGAGAAGCCGGAGAAGTCCGAACGGCCCCTCCCCGTCGCGCCGCCGACGACCACACACCCGCCGGCCCCCGTCCTTCACGTCAGCCCGGGCCGGGTGCGGGTGAAGTCCGACTACGACTTCGCGGTCAACATCAGGTTGCGGGCCCCCGGCGGCGCGGTGACCTGGCGGGCCACGATCACCGAAGGCGCCGTGCTGAGCAGCACCCGTGGCCGCATCCGCGCGGGGAGCTCGGCCACCATCACCGTGTACGGCACGCCGTACTGCAGCACGTCCAAGGTCAGGTTCACCTCCAACGGCGGCACCCGCACGGTCACCATCGTCTGGGGCGGCGTGCGCTGCTGAGCCGCGCGGCCACCGCCGGCCGGCCGGTCCGCGACGGCCGGGGTCTCCTGCCGCACGCCTCCGGCCCCGCACCGATCTCAGCGCTTGCCGCGAGGCGGCGCGAGCACGGTCGTCCACGCCGACGCGTCGCCGGGCCTCGCGTCGAAGTCGTACCGCAGCCCGGCCTCGCCGAGCGCGACCAGGGTGACCGAGGACGTTCCCCACACGCGGCCGTCGGCCAGCTCGCGGCGCACCACCAGGGCCCGCGGGTCGGCGGCCGGCAGGCCGGCGCCGGCGGCGAGTTCACGCCAGCCGGCCCACGTGGCGTCGCCGGGGTCGTCCGCCGACGGCCGCGGCGCGGCGGCGAAACGCGGCGCGAACCACGCCACCTTGGGGTCGGCGTCCCCGGTGACCAGGCCGTCGTTGACAATGACGTGCAGGCCGGGGGGCAGCTTGTCCTCGGTGAGACGCTCGCCGTCCCAGTGCCACAGGCGCACCCCGCCGGGTTCGGCGACCACCAGGTGGAAGGGGTCGTAGACCGCGAGGTCACCGCCGGGCAGGCCGCCGTGCGCCGCCGCGCGCAGCGGCAGATCACCGCGTGACCGGCGGATCGCCGGCGACGCCTGCCGTCCGGTCCCGTTGAGCAGCGCCGCGACCCTCGGGACCGTGGCGTCGGCGGCGAGCCACGTGCCACCCGCCTGCAGATCGAGGCCGCCGACCAGGCCGGGGAACCGCGGCCAGTGCGCCGCCGGACCACGCCAGGGACGGTCGGCCATCTCGTCCCGCACGCCGGCGAGGACCACCGGCGTCCGCGCGCCGGGCTCGACTCCGGCGATGACCGTGCACACGTGCGTACTTCCTTCTCGGCGTCTCGGCGACTCGGCAGATCAGGCGACTCGGCGACTCAGATGGGGGGCCAGGGGATGGCGGGCCAGTCGTCCGACGGGAAGGGGTGGATGCCGGTGCTGAGCAGCTGGCGCACTCGCTCCCAGGTGGCCTCGACCTCGGTCAGGGTGAGCAGCTCGCGCAGCCGGCGGCCGAGCCTGCCGCGTTCGATGTCGCGCTCCAGGCGGGCCAGGACGTTCAGCGCCTCACGGGACAGCGGCTTGCCGCGCCACTGCCACAGCACGGTGCGCAGCTTGTTCTCGGCGGAGAAGCACACCCCGTGGTCGACGCCGTAGATGTGGCCGTCCGCGAGCGGCAGCAGGTGGCCGCCCTTGCGGTCGGCGTTGTTGACGACGGCGTCGAAGACGGCCATGCGGCGCAGCGCCGGGTCGCGGCTGCGGATCAGCGCCATCAGATCGACCTCAGGGTCGGTGTCGATCCACAGCTGGCACATGCCGGGGCCGAGCGGGCCGTCGCGGTAGACGCTCGGCGGCACGATGTGCCAGCCGGTGGCGGCGGACACCTCGAACGCGGCGACCTCACGCGCGGCGAGCGTGCCGTCGGGGAAGTCCCACAGGGGACGCTCGCCGCGCACGGGCTTGTAGACGCACTCGGCGGCGAGGCCGTCGAGGCGGACGTTGCAGTAGAGCGTCATGTTGGTCGCCTCGACGAGACGGCCCGCGACCTCGAGCGTGCCCTCACGCAGCAGGCGCAGCGCGGTGGCGTCGTCGAGTCCCGATGAGCCGGGAATGCTGCTGAGCCGGGGGTCGCTCTCCGCATTCACCGAGGGTCCCCCCGGTGGCCGTTGAGGCGGACGCAGATGTGTCCCTCGGCGTCCAGCGGCTGGCCGCACAGGGGACAGGGCGGCCGGCCGGCGGCGACGAGCTCCAGTGCGCGCTGGGTGAAGGCACGTGCGGCGGCGGCGCTGATGTGCACCCGCAGGACGGCCGAGTCGGGACGGTCGGCGGCGATCTCCTCCTCGGCGTCCTCGTCGCCGGTCAGCTCCTGTGCCTCGATGACGACCTGCGCGCTGTCGGGGTCCCACGCGAGCGCCATGGTGCCGACACGGAAGTCCTCGTCGAGCGGCAGGTCGAGAGGTGCGCGGTCGGCGAGCTCGGCGGGGGCCATCGCGGGGACGGGGGCGGTGCCGCCGCTACGGCGCAGCACCTCGTCGAGCAGCTCGTCCAGCCGGTCGGCGAGCACCGCCACCTGGAACTTCTCCAAACCCACGGTCGTGATGCGCCCCTGACCGCGTGCTTGCAGAAAGAACGTGCGTGACCCTGGTTGCCCTACGGCACCGGCCACGAACCTCTCTGGCGGATCGTAGTCGAAGACCGGCATAGCCCGACCTTACGTGCTTCCGGCTCCGCCGCCGACAGCGGCGTCACTCTCGGATGGGTTTTCTCCCCCACCCGTTCGCTCCTGACCCTCAGGTTCGGGAGGTGGCGGGAGAAGATTCTCCACCCCACCTCCTACATCGTTCACTCTCAGTACGAACGGACGCAGCTCCGTGTAACGGATCACGGTGAGCGACGCCGGGTCCGCGGTGACGCGCTGGAACTGGTCGAGGTGCGCGCCGAGCGCGTCGGCGACGATGGCCTTGATGACGTCGCCGTGGCTGCACACCAGATAGGTCGCCTTGTCGCCGAGCTTGGCGTTCCAGTGGCGCACCGCGGCGACCGCGCGGCGCTGCACCCCGGCCAGGGACTCGCCGCCGGGGAACACGGCCGCGCTCGGGTGGTACTGCACGACCCGCCACATCGGGTCCTCGGCCAGTTCCTTGTAGCCACGGCCGGTCCACTCGCCGTACCCGCACTCGCCGAAGCGTTCGTCGGTCTGCAGCGTGAGCCCGTCGCGGCCGGTGAGCACCGCGTCCGCGGTCTCCTGGCAGCGTTCGAGCGGGCTGGAGACCACGGCGTCGAGCGTCAGCGGCGCCAGCCGGGCCGCCAGCGCCTCGGCCTGCGCGCGTCCGGTGCCGCTGAGGTGGACACCCGGGGTCCAGCCCACGAGCACCTGGCCGGTCATCTCGGTCACGCCATGGCGCACCAGGAGCAAAGTGGTCACAACGCAAGCTTATTGGGCTGTGATCACCCCGAGGGACAGCAGGGTCAGCAGGAAGGCGCCGGCGAACACCCGGTACGTCACGAAGATCATCATGGAGTGCCTGGTGACGTACCGCAGCAACCAGGCGATGGAGGCGTACCCCACGGCGAACGACACGACGGTCGCGATGCCGGTGGCCACCGGGCCGGGGCCGCCGCCGGCGCCGACGTCGCGCAGCTCGAACAGGCCCGACAGCACCACCGCCGGCACCGACAGCAGGAACGAGTAGCGCGCGGCGGCCTCACGGGTGAAGCCGAGGAACAGGCCGCCGGTGATGGTGGAGCCCGAACGGGACGCGCCGGGGACCAGGGCCAGCGCCTGGAAGCCGCCGATGATCAGGCCGTCCCGCATGGTCAGCTCACCGAGCGCGGCACGCTGCCGGCCCACCTGCTCGGCCAGGAGCAGCACCAGGCCGAACACGATGAGCACGGTGGCGTTCAGCCACAGGTTGCGCGCCGGTCCCTCGATGACTCCTTGGAACGCCAGGCCGAGCACCGACAGGGGGATCGTGCCGAGGCCGATGTACCACCCCATGCGCGCGTCCGGGTCGGCCCGCAGCCCGGGGGTCCACAGGCTGCGCAGCCAGGTCCACAGGATGCGGGTGATGTCACGCCAGAAGTAGAGCAGCACCGCCAGCATGGTGCCGAGCTGGATGACCGCGGTGAACGCGGCGCCGGGGTCGGCCCAGCCGAACAGCTTGGGCACGATGAGCAGGTGCGCCGAGCTCGAGATCGGCAGGAACTCGGTCAGGCCCTGCACCACGCCGAGCACGATCGCTTGCAATGCGTCCATGGTGCGCGCCAGCCTAGACCCATCCACCGCGCACCGCCGCCTCGGACGGTGCCGAGCGGCTGACCAGGGGTTTCGTGATCCGTGAGCGGTACGGTCGGGCCGCCGCCGCGCGTCGGCCAGACCCATGTGGTGGCATGGCGAGAGCCGGAAAGGGAGGACCCAGTACTCTGGCCGGATCATGGATCAGCGATTCGTCGGCCGGAGTGGTCTGTCGGTGTCCCGGCTGGGGCTCGGCACCATGACGTGGGGGCGCGACACCTCCGCCGAGGAGGCCGCCGCGCAGCTCGCCGCGTTCGCCGACGCCGGGGGCACGCTCGTCGACACCGCCGACGTGTACACCGGCGGGGACGCCGAGCGGCTGCTCGGCCGCCTGCTGCGCGACTCGGTGCCGCGCTCGCAGATCGTCATCGCCACCAAGGCCGTGCTCACCCCGCAGGGGCCGCGGTCGCGCGACGCCTCGCGCCGGGGTCTCATCGCGGCGCTCGACGCGTCACTCGGCCGTCTCGGCGTCGACGAGGTCGACCTGTGGCAGTTGCACGCGTTCGACTGCGAGGTGCCGCTTGAGGAGACGCTCGCCGCGGTGGACACCGCCGTGTCCTCGGGACGCACCGTGTACGCCGGGGTGTGCAACTACGCCGCCTGGCAACTGGCCGCGGCCGGGGTGTGGCAGCGCGCGGCGCCGGGCCGGGCCCCCATCGTGTCGGCCCAGGTGGAGTACTCGCTGCTGGAACGGGACGCCGAGCGTGAGGTGCTCGCGGCGGCCGAGCATGTGGGGGCCGGTGTGCTCGCGGGGTCGCCGCTCGGCCGCGGCGTGCTGACCGGCAAGTACCGCACCGGCATCCCGGCCGACTCGCGTGCCGCCACCCCGCACTTCGCCGACTTCGTGCGGCCCTATCTCGACGAGCGCAGCCGCCGGGTGGTGGAGTCGGTCACCACGGCCGCCGAGGGGCTCGCGGTGTCGCCGCTTGCGGTGGCGCTGTCGTGGGTGCGCGACCAGCCCGGCGTGGCCTCGGCCATCGTGGGGGCCCGCACGCACGCGCAGCTCAAAGGCGTGCTGCAGTCCGAGGAGCTGACCTTGCCGATGGAGATACGTGAGGCGCTCGACGACGTCTCGGCCACCGATTGATCCGGCCGGCCGGGAAAGGTTGCGCCGGTAAACCGGAAAGCGTCGTTACCGGTCGCGCGGGCATTCACGGCCGGGTGCGTGCGCCGGGGCCGGTGCTGGTGGGAGTCCTCGCAATATTGCGCGGGTTGAACGCCGCGAATGCCAGGCGGAAGCAAACAGGAAACTCACTCGCGTATCACTAGTCGGTACCGAATCGCTCTTTTTCGGAGAATGACCGGCGCTGTGCCACACGATTGTTATGGGAGGCTCGTGAGGGGAGCCCGCGCCTTCCGGGAGACGTGGAGACGATGGAGGGGAACGATGCGCAAGGGCACGACCGCCCTTTCGGCGGGAGCGCTGACGCTGGCCCTCAGCGGGGTGGTGCTGCCGGTCACGGCACCCGCCTTCGCCTCGGCGCCACGGATCGCGGGCTGTGAGCCGTCCGCGACGCGCGGGGGACGCTGCGACGACGTGACCGAGCCCGCGAGCGCTCCCGGCGCGCGGCGCGACCCCGTCGGGGACGCGCTGGACGACCTCGCGCGCCAGACCGACCGCGTGCTCGACGACGTCGGCGACGCCGCCAAGAACCTGCTCGGCGACCCGCCGTCCACCTCTCCCGAGCCGAGGGGCCGGAGCACTTCCACACCGGAGAACCGCGGCAGGCCCTCCGACACGCCGAGCGGCCGCTCGCGTCCCGACGACGACGGCGAAGCCGCCCCGGAGGCTTCCCCGCGGGACGACGACCTGCTGGGGCTGCCGATCGGCGACTGCCTGCCGGTGGTCGGCTGCGACGAGAACGTGCGGACGTCCGCCCCTTCTCCGCCTCCCGCCCGGGACCGTTCCACGCCAGCCCCCACGGCGAGCCGCCGCGCCACACCGAGCGCCGCGCCGACCGCCACGCAGACCACGTCCCCGCCGGCCACCGCGGCCCCGGGCTCCCCCGGATCGCCGGAAGGGGGTGCCGGCCAGAGCGGTGCCGCGGACGGCGACGGCGGCCTCGTGGCGCGTGACGCCACGCAGGAACCGCCGCGCGCCGCCGACATCGAGACGCCGCCGCTCGCGCCGCTGTGGCCCGGCCAGCCCCTGCCGAAGCTCAGCGACCCGCTCGCCGTCGGAAAGGTGGTGCCCACCAGGTCCGACGACCTCGTGGGCACCGTGCTCACCGCGATCCTGCTCGCCTCGGCGATCCTCGCGGCCCGCATCGTCCATACGCGCCAGGCACGCCGCGGCGGCGACCCGGCGACGACCATGCCGCTGCAGGGGCTGCACCGCACGGACAACGGACGGCACCGCCTGGCGTGACCCGCGGTGTCAGCCCCCCATGGCGTGCACGCCGCCGTCGACGTGCACGATCTCGCCGGTGGTGGCGGGGAACCAGTCGGACATCAGGGCCACGCAGGCCTTGGCGGTCGGGAGGGTGTCGGCGAGGTCCCAGCCGAGGGGGGCACGCGCGGGCCAGGTGTCCTCGAACTCGGCGAAACCGGGGATGCTGCGCGCCGCCATGGTGCGCAGCGGGCCCGCGGCCACGAGGTTGACCCTGATGCCGTGCTTGGCGAGGTCACGGGCCAGGTAGCGCGAGCAGGACTCCAGGCCGGCCTTGGCCACACCCATCCAGTCGTACACCGGCCACGCCTTGGTGGCGTCGAAGTCGAGGCCGACGACCGCGCCGCCTTCCTTCATCAGCGGCAGGCACGCCACCGCCAGCGACTTGAAGGAGAAGGTGGACACGTGGACGGCGGTGGACACGTCCTCCCAGGTGGTGTTGAGGAAGTTGCCGCCGAGCGCGGTCTGCGGCGCGAAGCCGATGGAGTGGAGCACGCCGTCGAGCCCGTCGATGTGCTCGCCGACCCGATCGGCGAGGGTGTCGAGATGCTCGGTGTTCTGCACGTCGAGCTCGACCACCGGCGGCGGCTCGGGCAGGCGCTGCGCGATGCGCTCCACCAGGCTGAGCCGGCCGAAGCCGGTCAGCACGACCTTGGCGCCTTCCTCCTGGGCCAGCTTGGCCACCGAGAACGCGATCGAGGCGTCGGTCAGCACGCCGCTGACCAGAATGCGCTTGCCGTCCAGGATCCCCATCGTCAGTGCCCCATCCCAAGGCCGCCGTCGACCGGGACGACCGCCCCGGTGACGTACGCGGCGTCGTCGCTCGCCAGGAACTTCACCACCCGCGCGACCTCGGCCGCCGTGGCGGCCCGGCCGAGCGGGACGTTCTTGAGTATCGCCTGCTGCTGCTCGGGTTCGAGCGCCGCCGTCATGTCCGTCTCGACGAAGCCGGGGGTGACGACGTTCACCGTGATGCCGCGCGAGCCGAGCTCGCGGGCCAGGGACCGGGCGAAACCGATCATGCCGGCCTTGGACGCGGCGTAGTTGCTCTGCCCCGCCTGACCCGACAGCGCGACCACCGAGGAGATGAAGACGATGCGGCCGCGACGCATGCGCAGCATGCCGCGGCAGGCGCGCTTGGCCACACGGTAGGCGCCGGTGAGGTTGGTGTCGATGACGTCGGTGAACGCCTCTTCCTTCATGAGGGGCAGCAGGGTGTCCCTCGTGACGCCGGCGTTGGCGATCACGACCTCGACGGGGCCGTGCTCGGCCTCGGCCTTGGCGAAGGCGAGGTCGACGTCCTCGGCGCTCGTGACGTCGCACTTCACGCCGAACAGGCCCTCGGGGGGCTCCCCCGAGCGGTAGGTGACGGCCACGGCGTCGCCGGCCGCGGCCAGCTCGCGCGCGATCGAGAGGCCGATGCCGCGGTTGCCGCCGGTTACGAGTACTGATCGAGGCATGACACCGACGCTATCGCCTACTCGCAGGTAAACCCTTATCCGCGCCGTACAAGATCACAGGGCTAGGATCGTGGACATGCGCCAGATCGATCCGGACTTCCTCGCCCTGCCGCTGCGGGAACTCGCCGACGCCGCGCTGCGTCGAGCACAGGAGCTCGGCGCCGAGCACGCCGACTTCCGGCTGGAACGGGTGCGCGGCGAGACACTGAGCCTGTTCGACGCGCGCCTCGAAGGGTCCATGGACGCCGACGACCTCGGGTACGCCGTGCGCGTCATCCGGGACGGCACGTGGGGCTTCGCCGCCGGCATCGAGCTGACCCCTCAGGCCGCCGCCGCCGTGGCCGAAGAGGCGATCGAGGTGGCCAAGGTCGCCGCGCCGATCAACCGTGAGCCGGTGGAGCTGGCCCCCGAGCCCGTGCACGCCGGCGTCACGTGGGTGTCCACCTACGAGATCGACCCCTTCGACGTGCCGCTCAGAGAGAAGACCGACCTGCTCGGCGACTGGTCGGCGGGGCTGCTCAAGGACCCGCGGGTCGACCACGTGTCGGCGTCCCTGATGCAGGTCAAGGAGCAGAAGTACTACGCCGACACCGCCGGCACCGAGGCCACCCAGCAGCGCGTGCGCGTCCACCCGGTGCTGACGGCCATGCGCGCGGCCGGCGGCCGTTTCGACGACATGCGCACGCTGGCCCCGCCGGCGGGACGCGGCTACGAGTACCTCACCGGCACCGGCTGGGACTTCGTGTCCGAGGTGGCGGTGCTGCCGGAGCTGCTGGAGGAGAAGCTCAAGGCGCCGTCGGTGGTTCCCGGCACGTACGACCTGGTGATCCATCCCTCCAACCTGTGGCTCACCATCCACGAGTCCATCGGGCACGCCACCGAGCTGGACCGCGCGCTCGGCTACGAGGCGGCGTACGCCGGCACCAGCTTCGCGACGTTCGACAAGCTCGGGGTGCTGGAGTACGGCTCACCCGTCATGAACGTCACCGGTGACCGCACCGCCGAGCACGGCCTCGCGTCCATCGGCTACGACGACGAGGGGGTGGCGACCCGGCAGTTCGACATCGTGCGCGAGGGGCGGCTGGTGGGCTACCAGCTCGACCGGCGCATGGCGCTGCTGAAGGGGCTCGGCCCGTCCAACGGGTGCGCCTTCGCCGACTCCCCCGGCCACATGCCGCTGCAGCGCATGGCCAACGTCTCGCTGGTGCCGGCGCTCGACGGCCCGAGCACCGACGAGCTGATCGGCGGGGTGGAGCGCGGGCTGTACGTCATGGGTGACAAGAGCTGGTCCATCGACATGCAGCGGTACAACTTCCAGTTCACCGCGCAGCGGTTCTACCTCATCGAGAACGGCCGGCTCACCGGTCAGCTGCGGGACGTCGCCTACCAGGCGACCACCACGGACTTCTGGCGGTCGCTGGAGGCCGTCGGCGGTCCGCAGACGTACTACCTCGGCGGGGCTTTCAACTGCGGCAAGGGACAACCGGGGCAGATCGCTCCGGTCAGCCACGGCAGCCCGACGGCGCTGTTCCGGGGGGTCAAGGTGCTCAACACCGTTCAGGAGGGTGGAAAGTGACGCCTCAGGAGACCGTCGAGCGGGCTCTGGAGCTCAGCAAGGCCGATGACTGCGTCGTCATCGTCGACGAGGGGTCCACCGCGAACCTCCGCTTCGCCGGCAACACGCTGACCACCAACGGCGTGAGCCGTTCGTCCCGGCTCACGGTGATCTCGGTGACCGGTCAGGGTGTCGGAGTGGTGTCCCGGTCGGCGGTGCGTCCCGACCAGCTCGCCGACATCGTGACGGCCGCCGACCTCGCCTCGCACGAGGCGCCGCCGTCGGAGGACGCGCGCGCTCTGGTGCCGGGAAGCCGGTCCTCCGACTGGGACCGGCCGGCCGAGCCGACGTCCATCGGGGTGTTCCGGTCCTTCGCGCCGGCGCTCGGCGAGGTGTTCGCCGAGGCCGAGAGTGCCGGACGCAAGATGTACGGGTTCGCCGAGCACCTGCTCACCACGACGTTCACCGGGTCGTCGACCGGCCTGCGGGTGCGGCACGACCAGCCGACGGGCCGGTTCGAGCTGAACGCCAAGTCGCCTGACATGTCCCGTTCCGCATGGGCCGGGGTGGCGACCCGCGACTTCACCGACGTGGACCTCACCGCGCTGAACGCCACGCTGGCCCGCCGCCTCGACTGGGCCAAGCGGCGCGTGGACCTGCCGCCGGGACGCTACGAGACGGTCATCCCGCCGTCGTCGGTGGCCGACCTGATGATCTATCTGTACTGGTCGGCGGGGGCCCGCGACGCCGCCGACGGCCGCACGGTGTTCTCCAGGGAAGGCGGCGGCACCCGCGTCGGGGAGTCGCTCACGTCCACCCCGGTCCGGCTGTACAGCGACCCCGCCGCATCCGGCGTCGAATGCGCGCCGTTCGTGGTGGCGCACGCGAGCGCGCGCGAGCAGTCGGTGTTCGACAACGGCCTGCCGCTGACGTCCACCGACTGGATCAGGGACGGCACGCTCACGTCCCTCATCCAGACCCGCCACTCCGCCGAGCTCACCGGCCTGCCGGCCACCCCGCAGATCGACAACCTGATCATGTCGGGCCCCGGTGGCGGCCGCACCCTTGAGGAGATGGTGGCCGCCACCGAGCGCGGCCTGCTGCTCACCTGCCTGTGGTACATCCGCGAGGTCGACCCGCAGTCCCTGCTCCTCACCGGCCTGACCCGCGACGGCGTGTACCTCGTCGAGCACGGCGAGATCGTCGGCGAGGTCAACAACTTCCGCTTCAACGAAAGCCCCGTGGACCTGCTCGGCCGCATGACCGAGATCGGCGCCGAACAGCAGACCCTCCCCCGCGAGTGGAACGACTACTTCACCCGCGCCATCATGCCCGCCATCCGGATCCCCGACTTCAACATGTCAACCGTCAGCCAAGCCAACTGACGCGCGCCGCCGGGCCGGCCGTCCACGCGGACCCGGTGCGTTGGTCCGGCGCCGCGCGTCCTTCCGGGACCACAGGCATGAGCACCCGAGGACCGGGCCGTCCGCACGGCCCGGTCGCGCCGGTCACGTCCGCTTCAGGAGTCCTCCAGGCGGAAGCCGACCTTCATGCCGACCTGGAAGTGGCCGATCTCGCCGTCCTGGATGTGGCCGCGCACCTCGGTGACCTCGAACCAGTCGAGGTGGCGCAGGGTCTCGGCGGCGCGGCGGACGCCGTTCCTGATCGCCTGGTCCACGCTTTCGGCGGACGTGCCGACGATCTCGGTCACTCGGTACGTACGATCCGTCATCCTGTGTCTCCTCACACGGCTGGCCCTCACTTGATCGTATGACCCCCTGCCCGCGGGACCGCCTGCCACCCCGGTCCGCCGCCGGGCTACCGTGGGTGGTGTGAAGGTCAGGCGCGACCGCAGGGTCGTACATCAGGTCACCGACGCACAGCCGTCGCTGACGGCCGACATCGGCCGGCGCGAAAAGATCTATTTCATCCAGATGGGTATCCGAACGGTATGCCTCGTGCTGGCCGTCGTGCTGACCGTCCCGTGGCCCATCCGCCTGCTGTTCGTGGCCGGGGCGATCTTCCTCCCCTACTTCGCGGTGCTCGGCGCCAACCAGCCGAACCGCGCCGTGAACTCGGTCTTCGACGACGCCGAAAAACCTAACCAAAACGAGATACCACGCCACCGACGCGAGATCGGGTCGTGACTAACTCTTGACGCAACCCATGGGTTGTAGGTGTACGCTTTAATCAAGCGCTCTGGTCCCCCGTCGGAGCGCTCCTGCCGGCGTTCCGGGCCCCCGTCGGAACGCCGATGAAGCGACGCCGGGTGGTTTGCCCCCGTAACCACCCGGCGTCGCCCATTCCCGGACTCAGTCCACCTTCTCCGCCTCCTCCACCCCCCGCGCTGTCCCCCCGCCGCCGTGTCCACATCTGGACACGCTCAGGCGCGTCAATGGTCGCCGAGGGTTTCCGCGGTGGCCTCGGCCCAGTTGCGGGCCAAGGTGGTGAGGCGGTCGGTGGCGTCGGGTGGGGCGGTGCCTGAGCCTTGGGCCAGGCCGAGCAGGTAGGCGGTCAGGGGGGCGGCGGGGCGGGTGACGCCGTGGGCCACGTCGCGGGTGAGGTCGAGGACGGCGTCGCGGTCTACTTTGTCCTGGTCGATGCCTAGTTCCTTGCAGACGAGGGCGGTCCACTCAGCCAGCACGTTCATCGGGTCCTCCATGGTGTCGTCGTGCGGCGGCCAGGTCGGAGGGGGTGTCGCAATCGAACCACGGCGGAAGGGCCGAGTCGCCGACCGGCAGGGTGAGACACACCGGGTGGAGAGGAGACAGCAGTCCGCGCAGGGAACGGCCCTCGTACGCGCGCAGGGACTCCCTGAGCGTGCCGGTGCGCCAGACCCCGGTCAGCCACTGCTCCCGGCCCTCGTCGTCCACGAGGACGGCTCCGGCGGCCTCCCCGGCCGCCGACAGCAGACCGGCGACGTGCTCTGGCCGCAGGAAGGGCAGATCGGCGGCGAGCAAAGCCACCCAAGGCGCCGTGACGGCCGCGAGCCCGGCACGCAAGGCGGGTACCGGGCCACCCCCTGGCGGGCTCTCCTGGACGAACACAGCCCTGCCGGGACCGAGCCCGGAGGCGGGTCGCGGAGGGCCGACCACCACCAGGTGGGCCGCGTGGGGGACGGCGGAGGCCACGTGGCCGATCAAGGTGCGGTCGCCTACCCGTGCGGCCGGCTTGTCGGCTCCGCCGAGTCTGCTCGCGGCGCCGCCGGCGAGGATCACGGCGTCGTGCCGTTTCCGGGGCTGCGGACCCCGACCGGCCGATGTGCCGCGCACGGGGCCGGCCTCGACGTCAGCCGCAGTGCGGCGCATCGGCTCGGCCTCGTCGTCGGCCGACGTGCCGCGCAGAGGGCCGGCCTTGCCGCCGGCCGGGGTGCGGCGCATGGGGGTCAGCCGCCGATGGCGGACATGGGGCGGGACGGCTGGAGGAACGTCGGGTCGTCGATGCCGTGGCCCGCGCGTTTGGTGCGGACGGCGGCGAGCCAGCGGGTGGCGAGCTCGTCGTCGGTGGCGCCGGAGCGCAGGGCCGCGCGCAGGTCGGACTCCTCGGTGGCGAACAGGCAGTTGCGTATCTGGCCGTCGGCGGTGAGGCGTACGCGGTCGCAGGCGCCGCAGAACGGACGGGTGACCGAGCCGATCACGCCGACCCGCGCGGGGCCGCCGTCCACGAGGAAGGTCTCGGCAGGCGCGCTCCCCCGCTCCGCCGGATCGTCCGGCGTGAGGGTGAACTCCCGGCCGAGCGCCTCCAGGATCTCGTCCGCGGTGACCATGTTCTCGCGCCGCCACCCGTGCTGCGCGTCCAGCGGCATCTGCTCGATGAACCGCGCCTCGTACCCCCGCTCCAGGCAGTACCGCAGCAGCGCCGCCGCCTCGTGCTCGTTGACGCCGCGCATCAGCACGATGTTCACCTTGACCGGCCGCAGGCCGGCCGCCACGGCCGCCGAGAGCCCCGCCAGCACGTCCGGAAGCCGGTCGCGGTGCGCGAGCCGCACGAAGGTCTCGCGGTCGAGGGTGTCGAGGGAGACGTTGACGCGGTCGAGCCCGGCGGCGGCGAGCGGCGCCGCGAGCCGGGCCAGGCCGATGCCGTTGGAGGTGATCGACACGTGCGGCCGTGGCCGCAGCGCGGTGGTCCGCGTCACGATCTCGGTGAGTTCACGCCGCAGCAGCGGCTCCCCTCCGGTGTAGCGCACCTCGGTGACGCCGAGCCGCTCCACGCCGATCGCGACGAGGCGGCAGATCTCGTCCGCGGTGAGCAGTTCGGGCTTGGGAAGCCAGTCCAGCCCTTCCGGCGGCATGCAATAGGCGCAGCGCAGGTTGCACCGGTCGGTCAGCGACACCCGAAGATCCGTCGCCACCCTCCCGAAGGAGTCGACAAGCACCAAAGCCTCCTGTTCCCCCCACACGGCCCAGCCGGACCGACATCACCACGTCCCACCCTACGATCTCGCCGGGCCCCGGCGGCCCTTCCGCTCGCACCGGACGGCCCCACCGGCCCGCGGGATCAAGATCCCGTCGAGTACGACCGCGACCGTGCCCCGTCGGATCCGCCGCGGCCTCCCGGCGGCAGACCCCTGACATCGGCCAGGGAAGCGGCTCGCGCCGGCCTTTCCCGGCCGGCCGCCGGAGCGCTAACCGGCGCGGGTTAACACCGCACCCGATTTACTTTACGGCAATATGGCCATTTCACTATTTCTGCCGCAGAAAACGACATATAGCGGGGTCAAGAGTTTTGCCCTAATATAAGGCCGTGGCCGCGATCAACGAGCGTATCCGCCGAATTCGTGAACGACGTAAGCCGTTTCCCCGCGCCGTCCCGGTGACCCGGCGGCACCCCCACCTCCACCCCCACCTCGGTGACGACACCCCTCCGGCCGGTACGGACGCAAAGGCGGAACGGCCTCCGCTGCCGGTGAGCGTGATGTCGGAGTCGGCATACACGGTGCGCGGCCACGGGGTCCACAGTGTTTATGAGGAAAGCGTGCGCGCCGTCGACGCCATGGCGGATTTCACCCGTGTTTCGGGACGGCGCGCCTTCCGGCGCGGCGTGATTCTTCACGTTCACACCATGGGCCCGTTGGCTGTTATAAGGATGATGGTCCACCGCGGCCCGAAACTGATCAGCGCGCACGTGACCCCCGAGACGCTCGCGGGAAGCATCCGGGGCAGCCACCTGGTGCACGGCCTGGTCCGCCGCTACATGCGTGCCGTCTTCGACATGGCCGACCTGGTGCTGTCGGTGAGCAAGGCCACCACGGCGGAGCTCGAGGAACTCGGCGTGCGGGGCCCCGTCCTCCCGATGAGCAACGCGATCGACGAGCGGCGCATCCGTCCCCTGCTGGAGCGCCGCGCCGAGTTGCGTGCCGGTTTCGGCTGGGACGACCGGCCGGTGGTGCTCGGCGTGGGGCAGATCCAGCCGCGCAAGGGGGTGGAGGAGTTCGTGGCGTGCGCCAGGAGCCTGCCGCACCTGCGGTTCGTCTGGCTGGGAGGCATGCAGTTCGGCCTGCTGTCGGACGCGCGCGAGTCACTGACCCGGCTGCGGGCCGACGCCCCTGCCAACGTCACCTTCACCGGCCTCGTGCCGCGTGACGAGGTGTTCGCGTACTGCGCCGCCGCCGACGTGTTCTTCCTGCCGTCCCGGCACGAGACCTTCGGCCTCGCCACCCTGGAGGCCGCCACCGCGGGCCTGCCGCTCGTCCTCACCGACCTGCCCTGCTACCAGGAGTGGCTCAAGGACGCCTACCGGCACGCCGCGACCGTCCCCGGGTACGTCGCACTCCTGCGGGACCTGGAGGACGCCGCCACCCGCACCCACTGGGGCACCCTGGCCTCCCGCACGGCCGTCCGTCACGACTCGCGCATGCTCGCCGACGGCCTCCGCGAGGCGTACCTGCTGGCCCACGCACGGCACAACTCCTGAACAACGCCGCTCCCCCGCTCAGGACGACCGGCCGCGCCGGCCGCGCCGGCCGCATCGCCGCCGCTGCTCGGCGCGATCACCTCGGGTGCCGCGACGCATGGCATCTGCTCGCGTGGGCAAACATCAGGTGACCCACCCTCGGCGAAGCGGAACCAGATGACCCGAATCACCGCTGTGCACGGTGCGCTGCCCCCCAATCGCTACCCCCAGTCGGAGATCACCGAGGCGTTCGCCGACATCTGCCTCCCGCCGGACGCCGACCGGCGGCTGCTGCGCCGCCTGCACCGTGCGGCACGGGTCGAGTATCGGCATCTGGTCCTGCCCCTGGAGGAGTACGGCAAGCTCGACGGGTTCGGACAGGCCAACGACGTGTTCGTCGAGCAGGCGGTCGAGCTCGGCGCCGAGGCGGTGAGCGGCGCGCTGGAGGCGGCCGGGCTGACGCCGCGCGACGTGGACATGATCATGTTCACGTCGGTGACGGGAGTCGCCGCGCCGTCCATCGAGGCGCGGATCGCCGGACGCCTCGGCATGCGGCCGGACGTCAAGCGCCTGCCCGTCTTCGGGCTCGGTTGCGTGGCCGGCGCCGCCGGGATCGCGCGGCTGCACGACTACCTGCGCGGATGGCCCGACCACGTCGCCGTGCTGCTGTCGGTGGAGCTGTGCTCGCTGACGTTGCAGCGCGCCGACGCGACCCCCGTCAACTTCGTGGCGAGCGCGCTGTTCGGGGACGGCGCCGCCGCGGTCGTCGCCTGCGGATCCGGTCGCGGTGACGGACCCGGCGTCACCGTGGCGGGGTCCCGCGGCCACCTGTACCCCGGCACCGAGACCGTCATGGGATGGGACGTCACCGGCAGCGGGTTCCGCGTGGTCCTGGACTCGAGCGTGCCCGACGTCGTCCGCACCCACCTCGCCGACGACGTCCACGGCTTCCTCGCCGACCACGGACTCACCCCCGCCGACGTGTCGGCCTGGGTGTGCCACCCCGGCGGCCCGAAAGTCCTCGACGCCGTCACCGAGACCCTCGACCTGCCTCCGGGGGCCCTGGACGTCACCTGGCGGTCACTGGCCGCCGTCGGCAACCTGTCGTCCTCATCGGTGCTGCACGTCCTGCGTGACACCCTCACCCGGCACCCCCCACCCGGCACTCCGGGCCTGATGATGGCGCTCGGCCCCGGCTTCTGCTCCGAACTCGTCCTGCTGCGCTGGTGACCACCCGTCCCGCCGTACCGCCGACGCCGCCTTCCACCGCGTTCACGACGGTGCCTCCGGGCCCGCCGACCGCCTGACCCGTATGGTTCGGAGACATGTCCTCCTGGTACGTAGTGCTGGTCCTGCTCGTCGGCCTGGAACGGCTCGCCGAGCTCGTCGTCGCGCGCCGCAACGAACGGTGGAGCCTCGCCAGGGGCGGCCGGACGTTCGGCCAGGCGCACTACCCGTGGATGGTCGCACTGCACACCGGCCTGCTCGCCGGGTGCCTCCTCGAAGCCGGCCTGCTCGACCGGCCCTTCGTCCCCGCGCTCGGCTGGCCGATGCTGGTCCTGGTCGTCGCCGCGCAAGCACTGCGGTGGTGGTGCATCACCGCGCTCGGGCCGCAGTGGAACACCAAGGTGATCGTGGTCCCGGGGCTGACGCTGGTGCGGCGCGGCCCGTACCGCCTGCGGTGGCTGAGGCACCCCAACTACGTGGCCGTCGCCGTGGAGGGAGCCGCGCTCCCTCTGGTCCACGACGCGTGGCTCACCGCCGCGGTGTTCACCGTCCTGAACGCCATCTTGATGGTCGTCCGCATCCGCTCCGAGAACCACGCACTGACCACCCTCGAACAACCCACCCGGCCGGCGTCCCCATGACCGGCCACCCGAGCGGCCTCCTGGAGACGGACGGCGTGACCGACGTCCCGATGACACAATCGACGTCCCGGTGGCCGGACACACCCGTGGCCTCCCGATCGCCGAACGTGCGACCGGCCTTCCGATTGCCGGCCACCCGACCGGCCTCCCGTTTGCCGACCGCGCGACCGGCCTCCCGTTTGCCGGCCACCCGACCGGCCTCCCGTTTGCCGGCCGCGCGACCGGCCTTCCGATGACCGGCGACGTGATCGACGTCCTGGTGGCCGGGGGTGGGCCCGCCGGGCTGGCCACAGCGCTCAACGCGGCACTGGCCGGCATGACCGTGGTGGTCGTGGAACCCCGCCTCGCTCCTGTCGACAAAGCCTGCGGCGAAGGACTGATGCCGAGCGGCGTCGCCGCGCTCCACGCACTAGGCGTCCATCCCCCGGGCCACCCCCTGCGCGGCATCCGCTACCTCGACCCCCACCGGCATGCCGATGCCCCCTTCCGCGCCACGACCGGACTCGGCGTCCGGCGTACCTGCCTCCACGCGGCCCTCATGGCTCGCGTCGCCTCCCTCGGAATCCCGGTCGTCCAGGGAAAGGTCACCGGCGTCCGGCAGGACAGTGAGGGGGTGGAGGTATCCGTCCACATGTCTCCTCCCGTCTCACCGATGTCCGGAACGCCGGTACGCACCGACCCCAAACGTCACGCCGCGCATGCCGACCCCAAACGTCTCGCCACGCACGCCGACCCCCACCATCTCCCGGCGCATGCCGATCCCGAAAATCTCGCCGCGCACGCCGACCCCCACCATCTCCCGCCACATGCCGACCCCGAACGTCTCGCCGCGCATGCCGACCGTCACCATCTCCCGGCGCATGCCGATCCCGAAAATCTCGCCGCGCACGCCGACCCCCACCATCTCCCGCCACACGCCGGTCCCCACCATCGCGCGGCGCATGCCGACCCCCGCCGTTCCCCCGTGTGTACCGACACCGTTCGTTTCACGATGCCGTCGGACGGCACCGCCGCCGTGGAACTCGCCGCAGCCGATCTGGCAGGCGACGGCACCCTGCGGGCACGATGGCTCGTCGCCGCCGACGGCCTCCGTTCACCGCTGCGGGAAGCACTCGGTCTCGCGCTTCCCGCCGGCACGGCGCCACGGCGGTACGGCCTGCGGCGGCACTTCCGGGTCGCTCCATGGACCGACTTCGTCGAGGTGTACTGGGCCGAACGGAGCGAGGCGTACGTGACACCCGTGGCCGAGGACATGGTCGGCGTGGCCGTGCTCAGTTCGGAGAGACGCACGTACGACGAGCACCTCACCGCGTTCCCCGCTCTGCTGGACCGCCTGACCGGCCCCCCGGTCACCTCCGTGCGCGGCGCCGGCCCCATGCGCCGCCGCGTCCGATCCCGGGTCCACGGCCGCGTCCTTCTGGCAGGCGACGCCGCCGGCTACGTGGACGCGCTCACCGGCGAAGGCGTCTCCCTGGCCCTGCTGTCCGCCGAGGCCCTGATCGCCTCCCTGCGCTCCGGCCGACCCGAGTCCTACGACCGCGCCTGGCTCCGGATCTCCCGCCCCCACCGCCTCCTCACCACAGCCCTCCTCACCACCCGCCGCCACCCCACCCCCACCCGCCTGATCGTCCCCGCGGCCCGCACCTTCCCCCACGTCTTCACCGCCGCCGTGAACACCCTCGCCTGACCACCGACTCTCATGCTGTCGCGTGGAGCGCATAACCGCCTGGCCGCGTACAGCCATGAGCCCGGCAGACCGGGGGTGTGGGGGTGCCCCCACACAGAACAGCCCTTGCGAACGTGCGCGAAGCGCCCCTTCGCAAGGACCATGTCGGCGCCGGGACGGTCCCACCTGTCCCGCCGTACGACGGCGCCGAACCCGCCGCACCACGACCCGCCATACCGGCGCCGAAAACTGGACCCCCTGCGACACGAGGACAGCCGGGCCGGACCAAGACACAGACACCGGCCCACCACCGGACACGGAACCATTACGACGACGGAACGATTCCACCTGTCCCACCGCACGACGGCGCCGAACCCGCCGCACCACGACCCGCCGCACCGGCGCCGAAACTGGACCTCCTGCCACACGAGGACAGCCGGGCCGGACCAAGACACAGACACCGGCCCACCACCGGACACGGAACCATTACGACGGCGCAACGGTTCCACCTGTCCCGCCGCACGACGGCGCCGAATTCGCCGTACAACGTCCCGCCGTACCGGCGCCGGAAACTGGGCCCCTTGCGGCGCGAAGACGACCCGGGTCGTGTGTGCAGGGGGTTAGCGCCGTGTGCGACGGGGGGCTAACGCCGAGTGCGACGGGGGGCTAGCGCCTTGTGCGACGGGGGGTTAGCGGGGTTCGAAGCGTTCGCGGCGGATTGTGGGTTTTTTGCCTTTTATGGTGCTTTGGCGGAGGGCGGAGATCACCTCGTTGGTGGCGTGGTCGGGGACCTCTACCAGGGAGAAGCGGTCGGCTATTTCGATGGCGCCGATGTCGCGGCCGCTCAGTTGGGACTCGTTGGCTATGGCGCCTACGAGGTCCTGGGGGCGGATGCCGGAGCTGCGGCCGGCGCCGATGAAGATGCGGGTCATGCCTCGGGTGGGGGTGCGGGGACGGCGGTCGTCGCGGGGCTGGTCGCGGCGGGGGCGGCCTTCGCGTTCGGCGCGGAGGGGGACGTCGGGGATCTCCTGGTCGTCGGCGGCGCCGCCGGCGGCCTCGTGGGCCAGTTTGACGGCGGCCATGGCGATCTCCATGACGTCGAACTCGTCGGCGAGGGTGTCGACGACCACGCGGAAGTGCTCCAGGTCGTCTTCGAGGATGCTTTCCTCAAGGGCCGCGCGGGTCAGCTCCAGGCGCCGGGCCCGCAGGTCGGCCACCGTGGGGACCTTCTCGACGGTGATGCGGTTCTTGGTGACGCGCTCGATGGTCTTCAGCATGCGGTGCTCGCGCGGCTCGGCCAGCGTGATGGCCACGCCTTCGCGGCCGGCGCGGCCGACGCGGCCCACGCGGTGGACGTACGACTCCGGCGCCGACGGGACGTTGTAGTTGACGACGTGGGTCAGGTGCTCGATGTCGAGGCCGCGCGCGGCGACGTCGGTCGCCACCAGCAGGTCGGCGGTGCCGTTGCGCAGCCGCGACATGACGCGGTCGCGCTGTTCCTGGCCCATGCCGCCGTGCAGCGCCTCGGCGCGGTAGCCGCGGCCGTTCATGGTCTCGGTGAGGCTGTCGACCTCTTCACGGGTGCGGCAGAACACGATGGTGGCGTCCGGCGCCTCGACGTCCAGCACCCGGCCGAGCGCCGCGGGCTTGTGCGCGCGCGGGACGACGTAGGCGCTCTGCCGGATCAGCGGCTCCTCCCCCGGCGCGGCCGGCTCCCGCTCGATCTGCACCCGCTCGGGGTCGCGCAGGTGGCTGCGCGCGATGGCGTCGATGCGCGGCGGCATGGTGGCGGAGAACAGCACGGTCTGCCGCTGCGTGGGGGTGTCCTGCAGGATGGCCTCGATGTCCTCGGCGAACCCCATGTCGAGCATCTCGTCGGCCTCGTCGAGGACGACCATCTCCAGGGAGTCCAGCCGCAGCGTCTTGCGGCCGATGTGGTCGAGCGCGCGTCCCGGTGTGGCCACGACGACGTCCACGCCTCGTTGCAGTTCACGCAGTTGCCGGCCGATCGGCTGGCCGCCGTAGATCGGCAGGACCCGCGTGCCGAGCTCGCGTCCGTACCGGTGGATCGCCTGCGACACCTGCACCGCGAGTTCGCGAGTCGGCACGAGCACCAGCGCCAGGGGTTCCTCGCCCCGGCCTCCCTCCGGCATGCGCTGGAGGATCGGCAGCGCGAAGGCCGCCGTCTTCCCCGTGCCGGTCGCGGCCTGGCCGAGCAGGTCACGGCCGCCGAGCAGCAGCGGGATCGCCTCGCGCTGGATCGGTGTCGGCTCCTCGTACCCGAGCGCGCCGAGCGCGCGCAGCAGCTCGGGCCGCAGCCCGAGATCGTCGAAGCTCGTGACGTCGTCGATGGCGTCGGGGGTCATGATCGGGCTCCTCTTGCGCACGGACACGGGACGAGGTGGGTGCACACCCCATGCTCCACTACGGCATGCTCGACGTCCGCCGGGGGCCGTCACCGGCGCTCACCGGGCCCGGGATCTTGCCTTCAGCGTACGAGGACCGCGCCCACACCGTACCGAGCAGCCCTGCCATGCCTCCTGAACTGGAAAGTTTACTTGACCACCGTCGCGGACGATCCGCCGAGGCGGGGCTGTGGACGTGTGGCAGGCGCGCAGGCGGGTAACGCGCCTGGCATGAAATCGACACTTGTGAAGACGGGGCTCGCCGTCGCGGCGGCGGCCGTGGCCGGCAGTGTGGCCACCACGCCGCGGTCGGCGTGGTACCGCGGCCTGCGCAAACCCTCGTGGCAGCCGCCGCCGGCCGCCTACCCGGCCGTGTGGACCCCTCTGTACGTGGCCATCGCCTACGCCTCGGCCCGCGCGATCAACCGCGCCGATCCCGGCGACCGCGGCGCCATCGGCCGCTCGCTGGCGCTGAACCTCGCGCTGAACGCCGCCTGGCCTCCGCTGTTCTTCCGGCTGCGTTCCCCGAGGACCGCTCTCGCCGAGCTGGCCGTCCTCAACGTCTCCAACCTGGCCCTGACCCGCCGCGCCGCGGCGGCGGACCGCACGGCCGGAGCGCTCCTGCTCCCCTACGCGGCGTGGACGGCGTTCGCCACGGCGCTCAACGCGGCCATCGTGCGCCGCAATCCCCCGGACCGGCACTGAGAGGGCCGGTACGGCCGCGGCGTGGCGGCCGTACCGGGGTGGAGCGTCAGGGACAGTACTGCGCCTGCTTGCCGGTGATGCGGTAGGGGCAGTCGGAGTATTCGAGGAGTCTCAGGACGGCCTCGTTGTTGCGGGTGACCTCGGTCTGGATGCGCTCGTCGGGGGGGTAGAAGCCGGGGCTGCTGCCGCGGGGGTACATCTCGAAGGTGTAGGAGAAGGTCTTCCAGTTGCCCCAGAGCCAGTCGTTGATGGTCCCGTCGGTGATGTACAGGTCGCTGGACTGCTGCGGGGTGTAGCCGTTGGTGGAGGCCATGTTGCGGCCGAGGGCCTCCAGCGCGTCGTGGTCGTCCTGGGTGAGGCCGGTGGCGGTGTCGTTGTAGGTCCAGCCGTAGGGCCACAGGACGAGTTCGCTGTAGGTGTGCCAGTCGATGTGGGTCTTGATCTGCTGGACGCCGCCGACGACGCGGGTGCGGATCCAGTTGGCGGTGGCGCGGACCTCGGGGGCGGACTCGCCGGCGGTGCCGCGGTAGGTCTCGCTCGACGGGCTGCTGGAGGAGCCGCCGCAGCAGCCGAAGCGGTAGTTCCAGTTGCGGTTGAGGTCGGTGCCGACGGCGGAGGAGCCGGAGTTGGGCTGGCGGTTCTTGCGCCAGGAGCGGTAGGAGCCGGTGGCGATGTCGTACTCGCCGCCGTCGGGGTTGAGGTCGGGGAGGATCCAGATCTCGCGGGAGTTCACGAGGTTCCTGATCCTGGTGTCGGACGCGTAGCTGCCGGTCAGCCAGTTGAGCAGGTGGATCGCCATCTCGACGGTGAGGTGCTCGCGCGCGTGCTGGTGGTGGGTGAACAGCACCTCGGGTTCGTTCTCGTCCGTCGCGACGTTGTCGCTGATCTTGACGCCGATGAGCGCGCGGCCACCGTAGGACGTGCCGTAGGTGAACTTGCTCGCGATGGACGGGTACGCGGCCACGACCTGGTTCACGACGGCGGTCATCTCGGCGTAGTTGTGGTAGCCGGAGTCGGCGGAGGGGAAGTCCTGGGGCTTCGGCATGACCGGCGCGAGGGGTCGGGGCAGCCGGGTCACGGCGTAGCCGAGCGCCTTGATGGCCGCGACCTCGCTCTCGGAGGCCGTGACCACCACCGACGTGCCGGCGACCTCGTCGATCGAGGCGCCGGTGGCCGCGACGGACGTGCGCTCGGGGGCCGTGGCCGGCCCGTCGACACGGTACTGGTGGTTCGGGGGCGGCTCGGCCGAGGCCCCCACGCCGCTGATCCCTGTGGCGAGGGTCACCACGAAGATCATCAGGCTGACGAGCAGACGATGTCTCACCTGTTCCTCCTTGACACGTGCTCTTGGGTTTTGTCACGTGTCCCTCACGAGATTCCGGGGGGAAGACATGCCTGAAAAGGCCCAATTTTCCTGACATCGTGGGATTCGCAGAGTTAGCCGGGGATCAGCGGCCGCCTCCAGGCGACATCCTTCGCCAAACCATGATTAATGCCCGTGACCTGGGTAACAGAGGTGCGAACACGTAGATGGCCGCTCCCCGGCCAAGAACGATCTTCATCTGTCAAGGAGTACCCATGGCCCTCCCCCCTCTCACCCCCGAGCAGCGCCAGGCGGCCCTTGTCAAGGCCACCGAGGTGCGGCAGGCGCGCGCCGCGCTCCTCGCTCAGCTCAAGACCGGCGACGTCACCCTGGCCGAGCTCCTGAAGCGGGACGACGAGACGGTCAAGCGGATCAAGGTCTCCCAGGCCCTGCGCGCGCTGTCCGGCATCGGCCCCACGAAGGCCGCGGCGCTGATGGAGCGCGCCGGCGTCGACGACAGGCGCCGCATCGGCGGCCTCGGCGTGCAGCAGCGCCGCAAGCTGGTCGAGGCCCTTTCCTGACCCACGCGTCGTACGGGTCCGTCCGAGGCCCGCGCATCGGCCGGCCCTCGCGTCCCCTGGACGCGAGGGCCGGCCGATCTTCGTCAGGGGTGCCGTTCCCCCGGAGGTCGGGAGCGCATAGTCTCGCGGTACCGACATCGCTCAGGGAGGCGACCTTTGGGCAAGCTGACCGAAGACGAGCGCGGGGACCTGACGGCGATCCTGTCCAGCCCGGAGCTCAACGACCCCCGCGTCCACGCCGACCGTGAGGTGGGCCAGCAACTGGCGGACTTCCTGCGCAAGGACATGCCGGACGTGGACGAGGTGGTGCTCGGCCGGGTCCTGCTGCGCGCCGCGGTCACCATCACCCAGCTCGGCGACCGCGGCATGCCCCTGGAGCGGATCGCCAACATCTTCACGCTGAGCGCCGTCGACCTCACGGCCCTGGAACTGGCCCGCGGCACCGGCCCGGACGCGGACCGCCGGGGGGAGTGACCGGACGACGACGAACGCCTGGCCCCCGCGTGGGAACCAGGCGTCCGTTTCTCGCAGGCGCCTAGCGGACGACCTTCACGTAGTCGGTCGCCGAGGAACCGTACAGGCCGCGCGAGCCCGGGAAGACGACCTTCCAGGTGCCCGACCAGTAGGCCGGGATCTTCGTGTAGAAGGTCCCGTCCGGGTTGGTGCTGATCGTGTCGACGTACTCCCACTTGCCGCCGTGCGCACGCTTGAAGAACACCTTGATGTCCTTCCAGCCGATGTAGCGCCAGTTGTGCCAGCGGTAGCCGTCGTCACACCGCGAGCCGCCGACGACGTAGGCGTCGCCGTCCCACCACCAGTCGCCGTAGCAGCGGGCCACCTGCAGCTTCCCGGTGAGAGAGAGCTTGCGGCCCTTCTTCACCGGCTCGGGCGAGGCGTCGAACCCGGCGATCCGTGTGGCGCGCGGGCCCTCGTAGGGACGGACGTGCTTGACGTAGAAGGACGCCTTGGCCTCGGCGACCTTCCCGTCGGCGCCGATCGCCTCGACGTACACGAACCACTTACCGCTCGGGTCGTGCCGGTCGAGGACGATCGTCCGGTCCCACTTCGTGACCTCCGTGCTCGCGGAGGCCGCGGCCGAACCCGGGCAGGGGTTGCAGCCGGATCCGCCGGCGGGACCGAAGCCGATCTTGACGTCTTCGGCGCCGACGGTCGTGACCTTGGCCGTGACCTCGACCTTCTCGCGACCGTGGATGACCACCGGGTCGGGGGTCACCGATACGGACTCGATGGAGACCTTGGTCGTCTCCGGCGCCGGGTCGGCGAACGCCGGAGCCGCCACCGCGAGCGCCGAGGCACCCATGGTGGCCGCCACCAGGAGGGTGGCGATGCGTTTCATCATGACGGAACTTTCCTCTCCCCGTGGAGAAAGGCATCCCAGGGTGGGGTGTGCCCTACGTCCATTGACGCCACAAACGGAAAGAAAGTTGCGGATTTATCCGTCATAAATCATTACGAATAGGACACTCTTGCAAGATCGTCAGACTTTTAGCGTCTTTTGTCAGCCTTTTTGGTGAAATGTCCGATCAGTGCTGGTACATCGCGTCGATGGCGCCGGCGTACTTGGCGTGGATGACGCGGCGCTTGAGTTTCAGGCTCGGCGTCAGCTCCTCGGTCTCCGCGGTCCACTCGTCCGGCAGCAGCGTCCACTTCTTGACCTGCTGGACCCGGGCCAGCCTCTCGTTGGCCGCCGCCACCGCCGCCTCGGCCTCCTTCAGCACGTCCGGATGCCCGGCCAGCTCGGCCAGCGAGCCGAACGTGATGCCGCGGCCCTGAGCCCACACCGGGGCCACCTCGCCGTCCAGCGTGAGGACGGCCACGACGTACGGTCGCCGGTCGCCGTACACCAGGGCCTGACCGATGAGCACGTGCTCCTTGAGCAGGCCCTCGATGTTGGCCGGCGACATGTTCTCGCCGCCCGCGGTGATGATGAGCTCCTTCTTGCGGTCCACGATGCTGACGAAGCCGTCCTCGTCGATGGAGCCGACGTCCCCGGTGTGCAGCCAGCCCTCCTCGTCGAGCAGCTCGGCCGTGGCCTCGGGCCGGTTGAGGTAGCCGGCGGTGTTGGCGGGGCTGCGGGTGAGGATCTCGCCGTCCTCGGCGATCCGCACCTCCACCCCCTCCCCGGGACGGCCCACCGTGCCGAGTTTGTACGCCGAGGTGCTGTTGGCGGTGAACGCGCCGGTGGTCTCGGTCATGCCGTACACGTCGAGCACCTTCAGGCCGAGCCCGGCGAAGAAACGCTGCACCTCCAGCGGCATGGGGGCCGCCGCGGTGCCGAGCCACAGCGCGTTCCCGAAGCCGATCATGCCGCGGATGATGGAGAGCAGCGCGGCGTCGGCCTGCTCGTACGCCGCGACGACCTCCGGGGACGGGGTGCGGCCGTGCTGACCGGCCTCGATGTAGGCGAGCCCGGCGGCCATGGCGGCGCGCACCTGCTCCTGCTGCTCAGGCGGCTGGGTGGCGAGCAGCGCCTGCAGGCGGGCCATCATCTTCTCCCACACGCGTGGCACACCGAAGAACGCGACCGGCTTGACCTGCGCGAGCACCGTGCCGAGCTGGGTCATGTCGGGGCAGAAGTGGATGTGGGACGTCTTGATCAGCGGCAGGTACAGGCTGAGCACCCGCTCGGCGATGTGCGCGTAGGTGAGGTAGGAGATCTGCGACCCTCCCGACGGCACGCCGGACATGCGGTCGGTGACCAGGACCTCGAAGCAGACGTTGTGGTGGGTCAGCGGCACCCCCTTGGGGTTGCCGGTGGTGCCTGAGGTGTACAGCACGGTGAGCGTGTCCTCGGGGGTGACGGCGGCGGCGCGGGCCTCGACCGCGGCGGGGTCCGCCTCCAGCAGCCGCTCGCCGAGCTGGAGCAGCTCGTCCCAGCTCATGAACAGCTCCCCCTCGGGGGCCGCGTCCAGCACGATCACCTTGCGCAGGCCGGGGAGCTCGCCGAGTATCGGCCGCCAGCGTTCCAGGTCGGCCGCGCCGACCACCGCGTACCTGGCCTGGACGTCGGCCGCGACGAAGGCGATCTGGTCGGGGGTGAACGTCGAGTAGATGGAGCACGCGAGGCCACCGGCGTGCACGGCGCCGAGGTCGGCGAGGACGTGCTCGCTGCGGTTCACCATCATCAGCGCGACCGCCTCACCGGGCCGCAGGCCGAGCTCGTGCAGCGCGGCCGCGATGGCGAGCACCCGGCGCCTGGCCTCGGAGTAGGTGAGGGTGACCCAGCCGTCCCCCGCACGGTCGGAGTAGGCCGGAGCGTCGGGGTGCTCCTCGGCCGCTCTCCTCAACTGTTCGCAGACGGTGAGGCCGGCTATCTGTCGCTCGATCTCTTCTCGGTCCGAGATGACCCGGGGGTCGGCCATTTCGCCTCCAGAAAGTGCTCACTTGCACGCGGTGGCATGCATCGCACCACAGGCGATCACCGGGGGCAAGACCCCAGCGGTGAGAGGAACGGCACGGTGACCCCCGGCACCCGTGCGGCCACGTATGGTTACCGAAAGGCTACGTTCTGACACGATTCTTGACCCGGCATTTCCGGCATTTGGCAATATCTACTACATTCGAGACAATCCGCGCGGCCTGGGGGAGGCACCGCGCGGCACCGAACGGGGAAGGCGGACCATTCATGGCCCGAGACCTCGGCGTGCGCGAGGAACCTGAGACGATCGCCGGACATCCGCGTGGCATCGTCACCCTCTTCTTCACCGAGATGTGGGAGAGGTTCAGCTTCTACGGCCTGCGCGCCATCCTGTACTTCTTCCTGATCGCCACCGCGGCGGACGGCGGCCTCGGCCTGCCGAAACCGACCGCGACGGCCGTGGTCGGGGTGTACGGCGCACTGGTGTACCTGCTGGCGCTGCCAGGGGGCTGGATCGCCGACCGGGTGCTCGGCGCGCGCAAGGCCGTGCTGACCGGCGGGTGCGTCATCATGCTCGGCCACGTCTGCATGGCCGTCCCCGTCGGCGGCGCGGCGGCGATCTGGGCCGGGCTCGCGCTCATCGTGGCCGGCACCGGCCTGCTCAAGCCGAACATCTCCACGATGGTGGGCCGGCTGTACCCCGACGACGACAACGCGCGCCGGGACGCCGGGTTCTCGATCTTCTACCTCGGCATCAACCTCGGCGCGTTCGCCGCGCCGTACGTGGTGAGCAACCTCGCCGCCGACGGCCGCTGGCACCTCGGCTTCGGCGCGGCGGCCGTCGGCATGGCGCTCGGCCTCGTCCAGTACGTCCGCGGCGCACGGCACCTGCGCGGCACCGGGGACGCGCCGGGGCACCGCCTCACGCCGCGTGAGCGCGCGCGGTTCACCCGCGGCGCGCTGACGGCGCTGGCGGCCGGCGCGGCGGCGATGACCCTGTGGGCCGTGAGCGGCACGCTGACCGTGGACCGCTTCACGGTGGCGCTCACCCTGCTGACCGTCTGCGTGCCGGTCGCCTACTTCGCCTACATCCTGCTCGGCGACCACGGCCTCACCGCCATGGAACGTTCCCGCATGAAGGCGTACGTCTGGCTGTTCGCCGCCGCGGCGATCTTCTGGATGATCTACGACCTGGCGCCGACCGTGCTGAACGACTTCGCCGCCACCCGGACCGACCTTCGGATGTTCGGCTTCTCCATCACCGCGGCCACCACCCAGTCGTTCAACCCACTGATGATCATGATCCTGGTACCGGTGTTCGCGGCGCTGTGGGTGCGGCTCGGCGACCGGGTGGGGGCCGCGCAGAAGTTCGCGTTCGGCCTGTTCATGATCGGCGTGAGTTTCGTGGTGATGGCGCTGGCCGCCGACCTCGCGCAGTCGGGCCGCATCTCGGTCTGGTGGCTGTTCTGGGTGTACCTCATCCAGGTGTTCGGCGAGCTGTCGCTGAGCCCGGTCGGGCTGTCGGTGACCGTCGAGCTCGCCCCGCGCGCGTTCCGCAGCCAGATGCTCGGGGTGTGGTACCTGTCGTTCGCGGTGGGTGACGCCATCGGCGGCCAGACCGCGCGGCTGCTCGGCCACATGTCCCAGCCGATGTACTTCACCTCGCTGGCCGCCGTCGCCCTGGTCGCCGCGGCCGTGCTGCTCGGCTTCGCGCACCGCCTGCGGGTGCTCATGGGGGAACGGCGCGAGGAGGCCGTCACAGGGCCGGCATGATCGGCTCCCTGGCGGGGCCGCCGCGCTGAGGACCCGCGACGTGCGCCTCGGCCAGTGCGCGCACGCCTTCACGCAGCGCGTCAGGCGGCAGGGTGAACGGCAGGCGCAGGTGGCGCTCCAGCGTGCCGTCCACGCCGAACCACGGGCCCGGCGCCAGGCGCACCCCGCGCGCGGCGGCGGCGTCGGCCAGCGGCGTGGCGACCGGCGCGTCCAGCCGCACCCACAGCGCACCGCCGCCGGCGGGGACCGTGAACTCCCACGCCGGCAGCGCCTCGCGCAGCGCGGCGGCGAGCGCGTCCCGTGACGCGCCGAAGCCGGTGCGCCGCTCGGCCCTGGTCTCCTCGACGCGTTCCATGAGGCGTACCACCACGAGTTGCTCGAACAGCGGCGCGGCGATGTCCATCGCCGAGCGCAGTACCGCGAGCCGGCGCACCAGGGCCGCCGTCGCGCGGATCCACCCGATGCGCAGCCCGCCCCACCACAGCTTGGACGCCGAGCCGACGCTGATCACCCGTCCGTCGGTGTCGTACGCGGCGAGCGGCGCCACCGGTGGCACGTCGTCGATCGCCAGCTCGGCCCAGCTCTCGTCCACCACCACCGTGGCGTCGTACCGCCGCGCGGCCGCCGCCAGCGCGGCACGGCCGGCGTCGTCCATGAGGTGCCCCACGGGATTGTGGAAGTCGGGGATCAGGTACGCCAGCCGCGCCGCCGACTGACGCAGCGCGCCGTCCAGCAGGTCGAGGTGCCACCCGTCGTCCTGCAGGCCCACGGGGACCAGCCGCGCGCCGCGCAGCCGCGCCGCGTCCAGCGCGTGCGGGTAGGTCGGCGACTCCACGACCACCGGGTCACCGGGCCCGGCGAGCAGCGTCATCAGCAGGTGGATGCCCTGCTGCGCGCCGCCGGTGACGAGGATCTGCTCGGGCCTGGTCGGCACGCCGCGCGCGCCGTAGCGCGCCGCGACGGCCGCACGCAGCGCCGGCACGCCGAGAGGGTCGTACCCCATGCCGAGGCCGTACCGGGGGTAGGCCTCGACGGCCGCGGCCAGCGCGTCGGGCAGCAGCGCGGTAGCCGACGGCGCGGCGACGTGCAGCGGCAGCAGCCCGTCGTCGTCGGAGGCGATCCACGGGTTGTCCAGGCCGAGGGCCCCGGGGTCGGGGAGCGCGGTCCAGCTTCCCGCGCCTTGGCGGCTGTCGAGGTAGCCGCGTTCGCGCAGCAGGTCGTAGGCCGTGGTGACGGTGGTGCGGCTCACGCCGAGCGCCGCGGCGAGGTGGCGCTCGGCGGGGACGCGCACCCGCACCGGCAGCCGGCCGTCCAGGATCAGCGTGCGCACCGCCTCGGCCAGCGCACGGTAGTACGGCCGCGCTCCGGCCGGCAGATCGAGCAACCGGGCCAGCTGTGGCCCGCTGACGTGACGGTCCATCAGGCCACTTTCTCTGATTGGCCCTTTCTCGGCAAGCCACCGGCCGCCAGGATTGCGGCGTCATGAGCGAAACAGTCCTCCCAATACCGATATCCCTTTCGTCCAGGCTGATCAGGCTGTACGCCGGTCTGGCCCTGTACGGCGCCGGTGTCGGCCTGCAGATCAGATCCGGCCTCGGCAACGACCCCTGGGACGTCTTCCACCAGGGCCTCGCGGTGCGGACCGGCCTGTCGGTCGGCACCTGGATCATCCTGGTCGGCGCGCTCGTCATGGTGTTCTGGATCCCGCTGCGGCAGCGGCCGGGCCTCGGCACGGTGAGCAACATCGTGCTGCTCGGCCTGTTCGCCGACCTCGCCATCTGGCTGGCCCCCGAGCCCGGCCCCCTGGCGGTGCGCGTGGCGTACCTGCTGGCCGCGGTGGTGCTGGTCGGCGGCGCCACCGGGCTGTACATCGGCGCCGCGTTCGGGCCGGGGCCCCGCGACGGCCTGATGACCGGCCTGCACCGTCTCGGCCTGTCCGTCCGCGTGGCCCGCACCATGATCGAGGTCACCGTGCTGGCCGCCGGGTGGCTGCTCGGCGGCACGGTCGGCGCCGGCACCGTCGTGTTCGCCTTCGCGATCGGGCCGGTCACCCAGTTCCTCATGCGGTGGACCCTGCCGCGACCGCAGGCCCCACGGGCCGCGCCGACCCGTTAGCGTGACCCCATGCGGATCGAGGACTACGCGATCATCGGTGACATGCAGTCCGCGGCCCTCGTCGGCCGCGACGGCTCGGTCGACTGGCTGTGCCTGCCCCGTTTCGACTCACCGGCGTGCTTCGCCGCGCTGCTCGGCGACGAGCGCAACGGCCACTGGTGGATCGGCCCCGCCGGGCCGGGCCGTCAGCTCAGCACACGGCGGCGCTACCGCGAGGACACCCTCGTGCTGGAGACCGAGTGGGACACCGAGAGCGGCACGCTGCGGGTCACCGACTTCATGCCGCCGCGGCAGTCGGCCCCCGACATCGTGCGCATCGTGGAGTGCGTGTCCGGCACCGTGGAGGCGGCCACCCAGATCCGCATCAGGTTCGACTACGGCCGCATCGTGCCGTGGGTGCGGCGCAACGGCGGACTGCTCCAGGCCGTCGGCGGGCCGGACTCGGTCTGGCTCCAGTCCCCCGTGCCGCTGCGCGGCGGCGACTACGCGCACAAGGCCACGTTCCGGCTGTCGGCCGGCGACCGGGTGCCGATGGTGTTCACCTGGCACCCGTCCCACTCCCCGAGGCCCGAGGCCATCGACCCCGACGAGGAGCTGACCGAGACCGAGGCCATGTGGCGCGAGTGGGTGTCCCGCTGCGACGCGCACGTCAAGACCGAGTGGCGCGACGCGGTGGTGCGTTCGCTGATCACGCTCAAGGGCCTCACCTACGCGCCGACCGGCGGCATCGTCGCCGCGGCCACCACGTCGCTGCCCGAGGACCTCGGCGGGGTCCGCAACTGGGACTACCGGTACTGCTGGCTGCGCGACGCCACCATGACCCTGGACGCGCTGCTCGGCGCCGGGTACGTCGACGAGGCTCGCGAGTGGCGCGAGTGGCTGCTGCGGGCCATCGCGGGCCGTCCGCAGGACCTGCAGATCATGTACGGCGTGGCCGGTGAGCGCCGCCTGCCGGAGATGGAGCTGCCGTGGCTGGACGGCTACGAGGACTCCCGGCCCGTGCGCATCGGCAACGCCGCGGTGGACCAGTTCCAGATGGACGTCTACGGCGAGGTCATGAACTGCCTGTTCCTGTCGCGGGTGTCGGGCCTGGAGGCGATGTCGCGCACCTGGGCCATCCAGCGGTCGCTGATGGACTACCTCGAATCGCACTGGGACGAGCCGGACGAAGGGCTGTGGGAGGTTCGCGGGCCGCGGCGGCACTTCGTGCACTCCAAGGTCATGGCGTGGGTGGCCGCGGACCGGTCGATCCGCCAGGTGGAGCGTTTCGGCCAGAGCGGGCCGGTCGACCGGTGGCGCGCGCTGCGCGACCGCATCCACGCCGAGGTGCTGGAGAAGGGCTACGACCCGGCCCGCAACTCCTTCACCCAGTCGTACGGCTCACGCGAGCTGGACGCCTCGCTGCTGCTGATCCCGCACACCGGGTTCCTGCCGGTGGACGACCCCCGCGTGGCCGGCACCATCGAGGCCGTGGAGCGCGAGCTGATGTACGACGGCTTCCTGATGCGCTACCCCATCGCGCAGGAGAACAGCGTGGACGGCCTGACCGGCGGCGAGGGAGCGTTCCTCGCGTGCAGCTTCTGGCTGGCGGAGGCGCGCGCCATGGTGGGACGGCGGCGTGAGGCGGTCGAGCTGTTCGAGCGGCTGCTGTCGCTGCGCAACGACGTCGGGCTGCTCGCCGAGGAGTGGGACCCCCGGTACGGCCGCCAGGTGGGGAACTTCCCGCAGGCGTTCAGCCACGTCCCGCTGATCCACACCGCGCACAGCCTGTCCCGCGACGACCCGAGGCCGCGGCAGGCGCACCTGTTCGACGAGTCCTACTAGCGCGGGGTCAGCGGTCCTGCGCCAGGTCGGCCAGCAGGCGCGCGAACTCCGGCGGCGGGGCCACCACCAGGCGGCGCTGGCCGTCCTGCACCACCAGGTCGGCCTGGATGCGGGTGAGCCTGCCGTGGTTCCACCAGTAGACGTGCGGGCTGAGGCCGCTGTCGCCGGAGAGGTACTCGCGGCGGGCCAGGAGCCACATGCGCTCGATGGCGCGCATCACCGACAGCCCGTCCACCGGGTGGACGACCATCTCGCCGGGGTGCGGCAGCACGACCATGACGCCGTCCGGCGAGACCAGCAGGTAGTCCTGGATGCGGCGCAGGTGCACCACGGCGCCGGCCGCCGACCCGGCGAGCCGCCACGCGGGCACGCCTTCGAGGTCGACGCGCTCGGTGGTGAGCTTCTCGTCGTCCAGCACGTTGCGCGCGGCGAGGTCGAGCGCCTCCCCCGGCGTCACCGGCCAGCAGAACGCCTCGGCGGGACGCACCGCGCGGCCGGAGACGGTGAGGATCTCCACCAGGTCGGCCGCGATGTGACGGCCCACCACCCGGGAGGCGTCGTCGAGGGTGTCGGCGCGCACCACGCGGGTGCGCAGCAGCGGCCGCACCGCGGCGAGGTCGCACACGTCCGGCAGGCCGGGGTCGCGGCCGGCGGCGGCGAGGTGCTCGGCGACCAGGACCGGCCAGTCCTCACGGGGCCGGCGGGCCGCCTCGCGCCGCAGCCCCGCCAGCCGCACGGTGATGGTGCGGCGCGGCGCGGACAACTCGATCACGTCGCCGCCGAACGCGTAGCCGTACCCGAGGCTCTCGGCGACCAGGCCGAGCAGGGAGTCGAGGTCGACGTCCCCGGCGGCGCGGGTGGCGGGACGCCGGGTGAGCGCCTCGATCAGGCGCCGCCGGACCGCTCCCCAGCGATCCTCCTGCCGTGCGAACCAGCCCACAACAAGGCTCCCAACTACCGCGTCTTCCCCCGGACCGGCCCTACAGTGCCGTAGCCGGGTCGCGGAACAGACAAGTCAAAGAACACGAATTGGTATCGATGACCGCATCGGCCCCCAGCCATGCGGTGAACTGGGGGGTCCCGTGCCCGATGGGCAGCCCGGCGATCATGGGGACCTCCAGCTCCGCGAGCCGCTCCACCAGCGTGGGGAGCGGGTCGCCGCAGCCGGTGAAGGAGCCGAGCACGATCCCGATGGCGCCGTCGAGCGATCCCGACTGCACCAGTTGCGTGATCATGCGGTCCAGCCGGTACGGCTGCTCGTTCACGTCCTCCAGCAGCACGATGTGGCCCTCGCCGCGCATGGCGTACGGCGTGCCGCACAGCGACGCGAGCAGGCTCAGGTTGCCGCCGGTGAGCGGTCCCTCGGCGTGGCCCGGCACGATCACGTGCTCGCCGGTGACCGGCTCGGGCTCGCCGTTCTCGAACAGCGACGCGCACAGGTGCGCGAGGCTCGCCGGGTCGGGGCCGGCGAGATCACCGAGGGTCTGGCAGGCCGGCATCGGGCCGAAGCAGCTCGCGACGCCGAGGCGCGCGGCGAACGCCTGGTGCAGCGCGGTGGCGTCGCTGGACCCGAGGAAGATCTTTGGCCTGGCGGCCTCCATGGCCGGCCAGTCGAGCAGGCCGAGCAGCCGGGTGGCGCCGTAGCCGCCGCGCGCGCAGATCACCGCGCGGATGCCGGGGTCGCACCAGGCGTCCTGCAGGTCGGCGGCCCTGCCGGCGTCGGACCCCGCGAGGTAGCCGCGCCGGTTGAGCACACGGGGCATGACGACCACGTCAAGGCCCATCTCGGTCAGCACGTGCCTGCCGCGCGCCAGCCACACCGGGTCGACCGGTCCTGAGGGTGCGACGATCGCCACGCGGTCGCCGTGGGACAGACGGGACGGCACCCAGAGCCGGCGGCTGGTCATGCCGCGCCTCCTGAAGATCCTTTACGGGATGGATTTTCGGTCCGGAGAGAGCCGGGAATCTGCCGAAATAGGTGCCACAATGAGTACTCTTACCCAGGTGACGCCGTACAGCCCGTCCGGGCTGGCCTGGCCGGTTCGCTCACCTCGCAAAGGGTGTCAGACTGTCCTCACTTATGCGACCCCCACCCCACATTCTCGTCGTCAACGGCACCAAGGTCCGCCGTCCCGTCTTCGTGCTCGGCGCTCCGCACTCCGGCGTGAATCTGCTGGCCCGCGCGCTCAAACGGTCCCCCGGCTTCCACATGACGATGGGCCGACCCGGTATGGCGAGCGTGGTGCGGACCTTCGCGCGGCGTCCGTCGATCATGCGGAGCAAAGGCGGGGGTTCCGTGCGGGTGCTGCGGGACGCGATGGCCGACGCGTGGCAGCTCGTGGCCGGTGCGTGCCGTGAGTGCGCGGCCGACTGCCGCGAGGCCGGTGCGGTGACCGGGAGCGGGCCGTGCGCGTCCCCCGGGGTGGTGACGCGGTTCGGCGACGCCGAGCCCGACCTGCTCTACAGCGCTCCGGTGCTGATCCAGGCGTTCCCCGACGCGCGGCTGATCCAGCTCATCAGGGACGGCAGGGACGTCGCGGCCGACATGATCGCCGACCGCGCGTCCATGGACTGGGCCAGACCCGGCATGATCAGCGACGAGACCGAGTTCCCCAACCCGTTCCTCGGGGTGAACTCAGGCGCGCACCTGCCGAAGTGGGCCCGCATGGACCCCGCAGGCAAGTGCGCGCTGCGGTGGCGCAGCGCGGTGCGGCTGAGCGCGGCGCTGCGCAAGGAGATGCCGCGCGATCAGCTGCTCACCGTGCGGTACGAGGACCTCGTCTCCGCACCCGAGCACACCGTGACCTCGGTGTCGGCGTTCCTCGAGACGCGGGTCTCGGCGGTCGCGCTGTACGGCGCCACGCCGCCGGCGACCGGCGGGTGGCGTGGCCGCCTCACCGCCGACGAGGTCGCGCTGGTCGAGAAGGTCGCGCGCGAGGAGCTCACCCGCCTCGGCTACATCGCCACCCCCAAAGGCAGCCTGCGCCGCTGAGCCGGCTACCTCTGGTGCTCGAACTGCGTGCGGTACAGCTCGGCGTACGCGCCGCCGGCGGCGAGCAGGTCGTCGTGGCGGCCGCGCTCCACCACACGGCCGTCGTGGATCACCAAGATGGTGTCGGCCTCGCGGATGGTGGACAGCCGGTGCGCGATCACCAGGGACGTGCGGCCGGCCAGCGCCGTCTTCAGCGCGCGCTGCACCGCGGCCTCCGACTCCGAGTCCAGGTGCGCGGTCGCCTCGTCGAGCACCACCACGCGCGGGGCCTTCAGCAGCAGCCGTGCCAGCGCGATGCGCTGCTTCTCGCCGCCGGACAGCCGGTAGCCGCGGTCCCCGACCACGGTGTCCAGACCGTCCGGCAGGGCCTCGACCAGGTCGGCGATCTGCGCCGCGCGCAGCGCCTCCCAGATCTCCTCGTCGCCGGCGCCGGGCCGCGCGTACCGCAGGTTGGCGCCGATCGTGTCGTGGTACAGGTGCGCGTCCTGCATGACCACCCCGACCGTCTCGTGCAGGGACGCCAGGGTGAGCTCACGCACGTCCAGGCCGTTGACCAGCACCGCGCCGCCGGTCACGTCGTACAGCCGCGACACCAGCGAGGTGATCGTCGTCTTGCCGGCCCCCGAGTGGCCGACCAGCGCGACCAGCTCACCGGGCCGCGCGGTGAAGGAGACACCGCTCAGCACCTCCTGGCTCGGGCCGGTGTCGGGCCGCGCCACCGACTCCAGGGAGGCCAGCGACACCTCCTCGGCGGCCGGGTAGCGGAAGCGCACGTCGTCGAACTCGATCGTGACCGGGCCCTCGGGGACCGGCCGCGCTCCGGGCCGCTCGGCGACCATCGGCTTGAGGTCCAGCACCTCGAAGACCCGGTCGAAGCTCACCAGGGCCGTCATGACGTCCACGTGGACGTTGGACAGGCTGGTCAGCGGCCCGTACAGCCGCATCAGCATCGCGGCGAGCGCCACCAGCGTGCCGACCTCGAACGCGCCGTCGATCACGAACACGCCGCCGACGCCGTACACCAGCGCGGTGGCGAGCGCGGCGACCAGGCCGAGCGCGACACGGAACACCGTGCCGTACATGCCGACCACGATGCCGAGGTCGCGCACCCGGCCGGCCCGCTCACCGAAGTGGGCCGCCTCGTCGGCGGGACGGCCGTACAGCTTGGCGACCATGGCGCCGGCGACGTTGAAGCGCTCGGTCATCACCGAGCTCATCTCCGCGTCGAGCTGCATCTGCTCGCGCGTCAGCTTCGACATGCGGCGGCCCACCCAGCGCGCGGGGAACACGAAGACCGGCAGCAGCACCAGCGCGATCAGCGTGACCTGCCAGGACAGCACGAGCATCGCGCCGAGCACCATGATCAGGCTCACGACGTTGGAGACGATGGTGGACAGGGTGCTGGTGATGGCGCGCTGCGCGCCGATGACGTCGCTGTTGAGCCGGGACACCAGCGCGCCGGTCTGCGCGCGCATGAAGAACGCCACCGGCATGCGCTGCACGTGGTCGAACACCTCGGTGCGCAGGTCGTAGATCAGGCCCTCGCCGATGCGTGAGGAGAACCAGCGCTGCACCAGGCTGAGCCCGGCGTCCACCAGGGCCAGCCCGGCGATCACCAGGGACAGCATGACCACCACGCCGGCCTGCCGCGGCATGATGCCCTCGTCGATGATCGACTTGAGCAGCAGCGGGTTGGCGATGACGATCATCGCGTCCACGATGACGAGGAGCAGGAAGGCCACGATCTGCCTGCGGTACGGCCGTGCGTACCGCGCGATGCGCGGCACCGTGCCAGGCGTCAAGCGTTCCTTGGTCACCGAGCTGTCCCGCCGCAGGGACCGCATCACCTGGGGTCCGTATCCCCCGCCGAGCATGGACATCGCCGCCTGTCTCCTTGGCCGCCGCGTACAGGCACACGGCGCCTTTGTGTTCCACTTCGGCGAAGCGCGCGGACCGGTCGCGTGATTCCCCGATCAGCTCTCGGCGGAACCGTCTCCCCGCGCGGCCCTCTCGCCGCCGAACAGCGTGCGCAGCCGCACCGCCTGCTCGGCGCGCTCGGCGGCGCTCTGCTCCTCCAGTGTGCGTGCCGCGGCCCCGAGCAGCAGACGCTTGGTCGCCGCCGCGGCGTCCCTGTCGGTGGTGAGCAGCGCGGCCGCCAGCTCACCCACCGCCTCGTCCAGCCTCTCCCGCGGCACCACCCGCTCGGCCAGGCCGAGCCGCAGGGCCTCCTCGGCCTCCACGGTCCTGGCGGTGAGGCAGATCTCCACGGCCTTCGCCACGCCGACGAGCTCGACCAGCGGCTTGGTGCCGGTCAGGTCGGGAACGAGCCCGAGCGCCGGCTCCTTCATGCAGAACTTGGCGTCGTCGGCCAGAATTCTCAGGTCACAGGACAGGGCCAGTTGGAATCCGGCCCCGATCGCGTGTCCCTGTACCACCGCGATCGACACGATGTCCGGACGGCGCAGCCACAGAAAGCCCTGCTGAGCCTCGGTGACACGCTCCAGCAACGCATCGGTGTCGAGCGCGGCCACGGACGCGAACGAGCCCTGTCCCGGCGCCGTCGTGAACATGCGCAGGTCGATGCCCGCTGAGAAGGACGGCCCCTCGCCTCTGATCACGACGACGCGCACGTGGCCCGGCAGGTTCCTGCCGATCCGTGCCAGTGCCGACCAGGTCGCGAACGTCTGAGCGTTCCGTTTCTCCGGCCGGTCCATGGTGATCGTCGCGATCTCGCCGCCCACCTCGAAGCGCAAACCGATCTCCGCGAGCTCCTCGCTCCCGGGAACGGTCCCCGCCTCACCGCGCGAGCCTGCCGCCGGTGCCGCCGCGGCACTGTCTCCTGGCGTCGCCTCCGGCATCGTCCGCTCCATCTATGAGTCGCCGTCCCGTCACGTCGCGAACCCGCTGGCCGTTCCAGAATCAGATTCTACCGACGTGCGCGGAACCGGTCTCCCCACCGGCGAGGAGCGGCTACGGTCGCGCGTGTCCGAGGCGGCCGTCAGCGCTTGGACTTGCCCCGGGTGGCCCCGCCGCGTCCGCGCAGAGTCACGCCGGACTCGCTGAGGATGCGGTGGATGAACCCGTACGACCTGCCTGTGGAAGCGGCGAGCGCGCGGATGCTCTCACCCGCGGCGTAGCGCTTCTTCAGGTCGGAGGCCAGTTTTTCGCGATCGGCCCCGGTGACCCGGGTGCCCTTCTTCAGAGTCTCGGCCACGAGTACCTCCTGTAGTGCCAGACTTCCGCAGCGTTACTCACGCCATGATCAGTCATTTCGGCCGGATCGGCTACCTACTCCATGGGAAAAGATCCGTACCCGCTCAAATTAAGATCAGGCGAGTGCCACAAGATCGGAAAATTCATCGCTCCACGCGTCTTCGACTCCGTCCGGTAGCAAGATCACCCTATCCGGTCGTAGCGCCTCAACGGCCCCTTCGTCATGTGTTACCAGGACAATTGCCCCAGAATACGACCTCAATGCAGAAAGTACTTGATCCCGGCTGACGGGATCCAGGTTGTTGGTCGGTTCGTCGAGCAGCAGGACGTTCGCGCTGGACAGCACCAGGGTGGCCAGGGCCAGGCGTGTCTTCTCGCCTCCCGACAGCACGGCGGCCGGCTTGTCGGCGTCGTCGCCGGAGAAAAGGAACGACCCGAGGACCTTGCGCAACGCGACGTCGGGCACGTCAGGACCCGCCGAGCGCATGTTCTCGAGCACCGTGCGGCCCGCGTCCAGGGTCTCGTGCTCCTGCGCGTAGTAGCCGAGCTTGAGACCGTGGCCGGGGTGGACCTCGCCGGTGTCGGGCTTCTCCAGTCCGCCGAGCACGCGCAGCAGCGTGGTCTTGCCGGCGCCGTTGAGACCGAGGACCACGACGCGGCTGCCGCGGTCGACCGCGGCGTCCACGTCGGTGAACACCTCCAGCGAGCCGTACGACTTGGACAGGCCGGTCGCCGTCAGCGGCGTGCGGCCACAGGGGGCGGGGTCGGGGAAGCGCAGCTTGGCGACCTTGTCGCTGCGGCGCTCCTCCTCCACACCCGACAGCAGGCGGCGCGCGCGGCGCTCCATCTCCTGCGCGGCCTTGGCCTTGGTGGCCTTGGCGCGCATGCGGTCGGCCTGGGACAGCAGCTGCGACGCCTGGCGCTCGGCGTTGGCGCGTTCGCGCTTGCGGCGGCGCTCGTCGGTCTCGCGCTGAGCGAGGTAGGCGGTCCAGCCGACGTTGTAGGTGTCGATCACGCAGCGGTTGGCGTCGAGGTGCAGGACGCGGTTGACCGTGGCTTCAAGAAGCCCGACATCGTGGCTGATAATAATCAAACCGCCCTGGTGGGATCGTAAAAAATCACGAAGCCACCCGATTGAGTCTGCATCGAGGTGGTTTGTCGGCTCGTCCAGCAGGAGAGTCTCCGCTCCGCTGAACAGGATGCGGGCCAGTTCCACCCGCCGCCGCTGCCCTCCCGACAGGGTCTCCAGCGGCTGGCCGAGCACGCGGTCCGGCAGCCCGAGGCTGGAGGCGATCGACGCGGCCTCCGCCTCCGCCGCGTACCCCCCGAGCACGTGCAGCCGGTCCTCCAGCCGTCCGTAGGCCCGCACCGCCTTGTCCCGCACCCGCGAGTCGTCCGAGGCCATGCCGGCCTCGGCGGCCCGCAGTTCGCGCAGCACCTCGTCGAGCCCGCGCGCCGACAGCACCCGGTCACGCGCGAGCGTGCTGAGGTCACCGGTGCGGGGATCCTGCGGCAGGTACCCCACACTGCCGGTGGAGGACACCGAGCCCGCCGCCGGGAGGCCCTCCCCCGCCAGCACCTTGCACAACGTGGTCTTGCCGGCGCCGTTCCTGCCGACCAGCCCGATGCGGTCCCCCGGGTTCACCCGGAAGGACGCTCCTTCGATGAGCAGGCGCGACCCGGCGCGCAGTTCGATGTCAGACGCGATGATCATGATTGAGGGAACACTCCCGGAAAGCAGGTACGGGGATCTTCGAAGTGCCGACGAAAGGACGACCGACCACGAGCGGCCCACCGGCAGGCTCGCCCGCGTCCCTACCGCGCCGATCAATCGGGAGTGCGCATGAACCTAGTGTACGGCCCTGCTCCCCCTACCTCTCCTGGTCGTCCACGCCCCCGGCCGGGTCGAGGACGCGGATGCGGACGGAGCGGAAGTCGTCGGGGGTTCGCTGGAGTACGGCGAGTCTCGGGTCGGGGACGTCGAGGAAAGGCGGGGTCTCCAAGGCGAAGAGGGGGGACAGGCGGCGGTCGGCGCGCAGGGAGGTCATGGTGCGGCGGTCGCCGCCGAGGACGACGGCGTCCAAGGTGGGAAGGTGGGGGGTGAGAACGCGGGCCGCGGTGTCGGCGGCGGCCTGGGACGCCTCGGCGGCCTGCTTCTCGCGGCGGCGTGCGAAGCGTTGCTGGGACCAGCCGCCGGCTGCGCTGCGGCCGTGGACCTGACGGGAGCCGACCTTGGAGACGACCAGGCGGGTGCCGTCGAAGACACCGGCCGCGTGGCCGCCGAGACGGACGAGCAGGACGCCGACCTTGCGGGGGGTCAGCGCGTGATCCACCAGGGCCTTCAGCAGGTCGTCGGATTCCCGGACCCTCGCTCCGAGAGGCGGGACCTCGGTGCCGGGAGAGGGGACGCCGGTGCCGAGAGGTGGGAAGGGGACGTGGCACTCGGCGAGCGCGCCGTCCTCGGCCTCGATGCGGATCACCGTGCCGTCCAGGCCGGCGCCGGCGGGGCCGTGGCGTTCGGTGAATCCGGTGAGCCAGGTCTGCAGGCGTTCCGGCGCCACGGACACCCAGCGTCCGCCTCCGGCGGCGGGTCGTGACGTCATGCCGCCGAACGATACCGGCACGGCGGTCCGGAGCCGAGACCGACTCTTGATTACAAGACGTGACAAACATTGCGGTGATTCGTAAAACAAGGATGCCACTCCAACACCGTGATAAATGTGGGTGAACTCCGGTCAGAGTGGTATCAATCGGCCAGGAACCCGCAGGACAATCCAGGGGTGACGGTCCCCCCTTCCCTCCCGGGATCCACCCTCCCGGGAACCGCCGCCGCGTCCGGCGCGCAGCCGGAACCTCACGCAGCGCGATCGTCCGGCCCGGAACAGGTCACCCGGGTGACCTTCCTGCCGATCGTGGACCTGGACACCGGCGGCGTCATCGCGGTCGAGGCGTCCACCACTCCCCCGTCCGGCTCCGGCGTCCGGGCCCCCGGACACGCCTACGTCCAGGAGCACACCGGTGGCCCGGAGCACACCGACGGCTCCGGATACGCCGGTGGCGCCGGATACGCCGACGGCCCGAGGTACGCCGGTGGCCCCGGATACGCCGACCCGGCGCGCGGCTACGTCGGCCAGGGTTCCCCGTACGGACACCACGGGTACGGCGACAAGGCGCCGCACTCCCCCGTGCACCCCGGTGGGGACCGGGACCTGTCCGCCACCGTCGCCGCGGCGCACGCGGCGGCGCGTGAGGAGGCGCTGCTCCCCTTGGTGCTGTCGGTGCCGGCGGGTGCGGTGGTCGAGGGATCGGCGGCCATGGCGCCGCTGCACGAGGCGATGCGGGTCACCAGGCGCCGGCCGCGCGAGGTGATCCTGGTCGTCGCCGGCGACCTCGCCCCGCAGGACCGGCGCGCGCTGCTCGTCGGCATCGAGGGCTTGCGCACCGTCGGCTACCTGGTGGCGCTCGGCGGTGTCGGCACGTCGCACATGCCGCTCGACCTGGTCGCCGACGCCGCGCCGTACGCCGCGGTGCTGTCCCCCGGTCTGGTGGACCGCGTCCCCGGCGACCCGCGCCGCAGCGCGATCGGCGAGGCGATCGCGCGCATGGGCACCGGCATGGGGATCCACGTCCTCGCGCCAGGGGTGCGCGAGGAGGCCCAGCTCGCCACGTTGCGCCGCTGGGGTGTCCGGCTGGCCCAGGGGCCGCTGCTCGCCCCGCTCGACTGGCGGCCCTCGCACGGCAGGGTGCGGGTCCCCCTCCCGGTGCCGGTGGAGGAACAGGCGCCGGGCTTCGCCGACCTCGGACCGCGTGTGCAGGAGTTCCTGCTTCCGGCCGTGACGCTCGACGTCGGCGCCACGGCGGAGAACGTCGCCGAGGCGCTCGGCACCGAGCCGTCCATCACCAGCGTCATCCTCGTGGACGAGTACCAGCGGCCCCGGGGCAGCGTGGACCGCGGCCGGTTCCTGCTGTCCATCGCCGGCCCCTACGGCCACGCGCTGCACGCCAAGAAGCCCGCGCAGCGGCTGGCCGACCCGCCGCGTGTGGTGCCGAAGACCACACCGGCCATCGCCGCCATGCAGTTCGCCGGCAAGGACGCCGCGCGGGTGTACGACGATCTGGTCGTGGTGGACGAGGTGGGCCGCTGCATGGGGATCGTCCACGTCGGCGACCTGATCCGGCACGCCGCGGCGAGCGGGTCCCGCTGACCGCCGGCTCCGGCGAGCGCGTCTGTCAGACGGGACGGCTCACAGGCGGCAGGCGAAGATGGCGGTGGCGAGCACGGCCTTGGCGCCGATCTCCCAGAGACGGTCCATGACCTGCTGGTGACCCTTGCGGGGGACCATGGCGCGGACCGCGACCCAGCCCTCGCGGTGCAGGGGTGAGACGGTGGGGCCCTCCATGCCGGGGGTGATCGAGATGGCCTCGTCGATGCGCTCGGCGCGGATGTCGTAGTCGATCATCACGTAGTCGCGGGCCACCTGGACACCCTGGAGCCGCCGGACGAGCTGCCGCAGGCCGGGGGTGTCCTCGGCGCCGGCACGCCGGATCAGCACGGCCTCCGAGTGCGCGATGGGCTCGCCGAAGACCTCCAGGCCGACGTTGCGCAAGGTGGTGCCGGTCTCGACGACGTCGGCCACGGCGTCGGCGACGCCGAGGTGGATCGCGGTCTCGACCGCGCCGTCCAGCTTGATCACCCGGGCCTCGACCCCCATCTCGGCCAGGTGCTTGCCGAGCAGGCCCGCGTACGACGTGGCGATGCGCATGCCCTGGAGGTCGGTGACCGAGGCGTACGTGCCGGGCCGCGCGGCGAACCGGAACGTGGAGACGCCGAAACCGAGGCGCATGATCTCGTCGGCCGGCGCGCCGGAGTCGTACAGCATGTCGAGGCCCGTGATGCCGGCGTCCAGGGTGCCCTCGCCGACGTACACGGCGATGTCGCGGGGACGCAGGAAGAGCAGCTCGCTGGAGGTGTCGGGGTCGACGACCACAAGCTCCTTGGAGTCCTTGCGCGGACGGTAGCCGGCTTCCTTGAGCATCGTCTGAGCGGCGTCGTTGAGCGCGCCTTTGTTGGGTACGGCGAGTCGCAGCATGGTGAAGCACCTTTGATCGGATGGACGGCGTCAGCGTGGCGAGGCGTGCCGGGCCGGGAGCCGGACCGGCACTACAGATGCTTGTAGACCTCGTCGAGCCCGATGCCGCGGGCGATCATCAGGACCTGCACGTGGTAGAGAAGCTGCGAGATCTCCTCGGCGGCCCGGTCGGTGGACTCGTGCTCGGCCGCCATCCAGCTCTCGGCGGCCTCCTCCACGACCTTCTTGCCGATGGCGTGGACCCCGGCGTCCAGGGCCGCCACGGTGCCCGACCCCGCGGGCCGGGTGCGCGCCTTGTCCGACAGCTCGGCGAACAGCTCATCGAAGGTCTTCATGGTCTCTCTCACGTCGGTTCCCCTGCACGGCCAAGAGTAGTCGGCCCCGGCGGGAACACGCGCTCACCACCCCGGCGTCTCAGCCCTTGGCCTCGTTGACGCACCTCAGCACCGGGTAGGTGGTGAGGGCCGCCGGGTCGAGCGGCACCGGTGAGGCGACGTGGAAGGTCGCGGTGGCGCCGGGGACGAGGGTGACCAGCATGTCGTCGACCTCGGCGCGGGGGTCGAGCCGGTCGGGGAACAACGCGAGGTCGCGGACCAGGGTGCGGGCCGTGACCGTGACGCGGGTGCCTCCCGGCACCGGCTCGGCGGTGGCGGTGAGATCAGCCTCGGGGAAGGCGACCTCGGTGTCCTCGGCGAAGAAGCGCACCGCGGACAGGTCCCCTGCGGTGGCCGTCGTCAGTTCCTTTGCGGGGTCGGCCGCCGTGACGAGCGCCGCCGGCAACGGCACGGGGAGCGTGCCGCGCGCGGGGACGGCGAAGGGGAAGGCCCGCCGCGCCAGCGGTTCGCCGCTCAGCGCGAGCCGCGTCACCGCCAGCTCCCCCGTCCACTCGCCGGCGCTGTCGTTGACCAGCACCACCGTGTCGTCCTGGAAGGTGACCAGCCGGTCGGCGTAGGCGCGGCGGATCGCGTACCACAGGGGTTTGCGGCGCGCGTCGCCGTCCACGGCGGACCAGGAGATCACCGGCCAGCAGTCGTTGAGCTGCCACACGACGGTCCCCATGCAGTGCGGCGCCTGCGCGCGGAAGCGCTCCAAGGCGAAGGTCAGGGCCCTGGCCTGGTTGAGCTGGGTCAGGTAGTGCCAGTCGTCCAGGCCGGAGGGCCGCGGCAGGTGGTCGCCGAGGCCGCGCAGCAGCTTCTTCATGCCGTCGTGGGCCTTCTGGTGGCGGGCCAGGGCCGGGGAGCCGAGGGCCGGCGGTTCGCCGCGCACCGCGCGGCGCAGCGTGGCGTAGGCGGGAGGGCCCTGGAAGCCGAACTCGGCGGCGAACCTCGGCCGGTAGGCGCCGTACCGCAGCCAGTCCTCGCGGTTCCAGACGTCCCAGATGTGCACGGTGCCGCGGGAGGGGTCGTTCGGCGGCAGATCGGGGGCGCCGGAGTAGGGGCTGCCGGGCCAGTAGGGACGGGTGGGGTCCAGCTCGGCGACCACGCGCGGCAGCAGATCGAAGTAGAAGCCGGCCCCCCAGGTGCGGCCGTCGAGCTTCTCGCGCCAGCCCCAGTCGTGGTAGCCCTCGATGTTCTCGTTGTTGCCGTTCCAGAGCACCAGGCTCGGGTGGCGCATGAGCCGTACGACGTTGTCGCGCGCCTCGGCCTCGACCTCGGCGGTGAACGGCTCCTCCTCGGGGTAGGCGGCGCAGGCGAACGGGAAGTCCTGCCAGACCAGCAGGCCGAGCCGGTCGCACAGGTCGTAGAAGTCGCCGCTCTCGTACAGCCCGCCGCCCCACACCCGCAGCAGGTTCATGTTGGCGCCGCACGCCTGGCCGAGACGCTCGGCGAGGCGCTCGCGGGTGACGCGGGAGGGGAAGCAGTCGTCGGGGATCCAGTTGGCGCCGCGCACGAACACCGGCACGTCGTTGACGACGATCGTGAACGCGCCGCCTGCCAGGTCCAGCCGCACCGACCGGAACCCGATGGTCCCGGTCCACTCGTCGCCGGACGCCTGGTCGCCGGACGCCTGGTCGCCGGACGCCTCCTCCACCGCCTCCTCCACCGGGGCCACGCCGACGGTGAGGGGGTACAGGGGCTGGTCGCCGTACCCGCGTGGCCACCACAGCTCGGGGGCCGGGACGGTGAGCACCAGGACGGCCTCGTGCTCGCCAGGCGCGAGGCGGGTCTCGGCGCGCACGCCGCCGACCTCGGCCGTCACGGCCAGCGGCCCCCCGGTGGCGCGTTCCACCGTGGCGCGGACCTCGACGCGGCCGTCACGGCCGTCCAGGGTCACCAGGGGCCGTACGGACGCGAGGCGCGCTCCGCTCCAGGAGTGCAGGCCGATGGGACGCCAGATGCCGGAGGTGACGAGCGTCGGGCCCCAGTCCCAGCCGAAGTTGCAGGCCATCTTGCGGATGAACGGGTACGGCTCGTCGTAGGCGCCGGGCCGGTCCCCGAGCTCGGCCCTGCGGCGCTCGGCGTGGTCGTACGGCGAGCCGAACACCACCCGCAAGGTGTTGGCGCCTTCGCGGAGCAGTTCGCGCACCGGGAAGCGGTAGGAGCGGTGCATGTTCTCCGTCACGGCGACCTCGGCGCCGTTGAGCAGGACGGCCGCCACCGTGTCGAGGCCGTCGCAGACCAGGTCGGCCCGCGCGGAGCCGTCGCCGGTCCAGGTGAAGGTCGTCTCGTAGGCCCAGGTGGTGCGGCCGATCCAGGTGAGGCGGTCCTCGTTGCCGTCCAGGTAGGGGTCGTCGATGAGACCGGCCGCGAGCAGATCGGTGTGCACACAGCCGGGGACGGCCGCGGGAACGCCGGCGACCCCCACCTCATCCGCGACGGCGGTGAGGGTCCAGCCGTCGTGCAGCGGACGGTACATGCTCAAGTGGATCTCCTTCGAGGTCGGCCTTCCGGCCGGACGGCCCGGATCGCATGGTCACGGGTATTTCCGGATGAGCGGGCTTCCACATCACGACTGAACCGGATAAGTATCGCGAAAGTACGGGGGAAATGTCAGGAATGTCAACGACCGTGTGACGTCGCCTCCTCGCGCCGGGACATTCGCTGCCCCGGTTCAGCTGACCAGCGCGTCCCGTACCGGACGCGCGCGATTCGCGAGCCGGCGGGCATAGTAAAGTACAGGCCGTCGGGGGGCTGGAACAGAGGTGTTCACTTGAGGGGGACCCGGTGAGACGACCGACGATCGCCGACATCGCACGGCAGGCCGGGGTCTCCAAAGGCGCCGTCTCCTACGCGCTGAACGGCCAGCCGGGGGTGTCCGCCTCGACCCGGGCCCGCATCGTCGCCATCGCCGACGAGATCGGCTGGCGTCCGAGCAGCGCCGCGCGGGCCCTCAACGGCGCGCGGGCCGACACCGTGGGCCTCGCGCTGTCCCGGCCGGCGCGGTTCCTCGGCGTGGAGCCGTTCTTCATGGAGCTGATCAGCGGCATCCAGAGCGAGCTGTCGGCCCGGTCCTACGCCTTGATGCTCCAGGTCGTGCCGGACCACGACGAGGAGATGGCCGTGTACCAACGGTGGTGGGGCGAGGGCCGCGTCGACGGCGCCATCCTGCTCGACCTCCACTTCGCCGACCCGCGCGTCCCGGTGCTGGAGTCGCTCGGCATGCCTGTCGTGGCGCTCGGCCACCCCTCCGAGACCGGCTCGCTGCTGCCGGTGTGGTCCGACGACGGGCTCGCCGTCCGCGACGCCGTCACCTACCTGACCGCGCTCGGCCACCGCCGCGTGGCCCGCGTCGCGGGCCTGCCCCGGCTCGCGCACACCCTGATCCGCGACCGCGCCTTCGGCGCCGTGTGCGCCGAGCTCGACCTCGGCGACCCCGTCACCGTCCACACCGACTACAGCGGCGAGGAAGGCGCACGCGCCACCCGCCGCCTGCTGAGCATGTCCCCCCGGCCCACGGCCCTGATCTACGACAACGACATCATGGCCGTCGCCGGCCTGTCCGTGGCCCAGGAGATGCGTCTCGACGTCCCCGCCGACCTGTCGGTGGTCGCCTGGGACGACTCCCCCCTCTCCCAGGTCGTCCGGCCCCCGCTGACCGCGCTCAGCCGCGACGTCCCGGCCTACGGCGCGCAGGCCGCGCGCCGCCTGCTCGCGCTCATCGGCGGCGAGGAGGTCACCCCGTACGAGGACCGGCCGGCCCGCCTCACCCCACGCGCCAGCACCGCGCCGCCTCCCGCCACCTGAGGGCCCACACACCGACTCCACCCTCGCCACCGGAGGACCCACACGCCGCCCCCGTCCCACCCCGGCCGCCTGCGGACCCGGGCTCAGCCCCGTCCCTCACCGCCTGGGACCTGCGCGTCAGCACCCCCCACCCCCGCCGTCTGGGGGCCCGCACGCCGAAGGCCCGGCCGGACATCGTCCGGCCGGGCCTTCGCGTGGATGGGTCAGTGTGACGGACGGGAGCCGCCGGTGCGGTCACGGTAGGGACGGGACGTGCGGGCCGGCCGGCTCTCGCGAGGAGTGTGACCGTCGCGCGACGGGTGTCCCTCACGCGCCGGACGCTCGCCGGACGCGTTCTCGCGGGGACGGTCGGAGTAGCGGCGCGGCCGGCGGCCGTTGTGGCCGGGACCGCGGCGGGGACGCTCGGCGGCCTGCGCCGCCGGGGGCTCCCACACCGGGACCGCGATGCCGCTCGGCGCCTGCGCACCGGCCAGTTCCACGAGGCTCGGGTGCCCCGGGGTGGCCTTGATGCGGCCGGGACGGACACCGGCGCGGCGGGTCATGGACTCCGCGGAGCGGCGCTCGCTCGGCAGCACCAGCGTCATCACGGTGCCACGCTCGCCGGCGCGGGCCGTACGGCCACCGCGGTGCAGGTAGCTCTTGTGGTCCATCGGGGGGTCCACGTGCAGCACCAGGCTCACGTCGTCCACGTGGATGCCGCGCGCGGCGACGTCCGTGCAGACCAGCACCCCGATGGTGCCCTCACGGAACTCGGCGAGGATGCGGGACCGCTGGTTCTGCCGCTTGCCGCCGTGCAGCCCCCCGGCCCGTACCCCGACCCGTGCGAGCTGCTTCACCAGGCGGTCCACACCGTGCTGGGTGCGGACGAACATGATGGTGCGGCCCTCACGTCCCGCGATCTCCGCGGTGACCGCGAACTTGTCGTCGCGGGTGACCTGGAGCATGTGGTGCTCCATGGTGTCCACGGGGGACGTGGCGGGAGCCAGGGAGTGGGTCACCGGGTCGTGCATGAACCGCCGCACGAGCTTGTCGACGTCGCCGTCGAGGGTGGCGGAGAACAGCAGCCGCTGGCCGTCCGCCGGGGTCCGGTCGAGCAGCGCGCTGACCACGGGGAAGAACCCGAGGTCGCACATGTGGTCGGCCTCGTCGAGCACCGTGACCCGCACGTCGGCGAGCGAGCACTCACCCTGCTGGATCAGGTCGGTCAGCCGCCCCGGGGTGGCCACGACGATCTCGACGCCGCGCCGCAGCGCGTCGATCTGACGCCCCATGGACATGCCGCCGACGACGGTCTTGACCCGCAGGCTCAGCCCGCGGCCGAGCGGCTCCAGCGCGTCGGTCACCTGCATGGCGAGCTCGCGCGTCGGCACCAGGATCACCGCGAGCGGCCGGTGCGGCGCCGCCTTGACCCCCGCGATCCGCGTCATGGCCGGAAGCCCGAACGCAAGTGTCTTGCCCGACCCCGTCTGACCACGTCCGAGGACGTCCCTGCCGGACAAGATGTCGGGAATGGTGGCCCGCTGGATGGGGAACGGGCTGGTGATGCCCTGCCGCGCGAGCGCGGACACCAGAGGCTTCGGCAGCCCCAGCAGGGCGAACTCCGGCGGCCCTTCAGGCGCGGCCGGCACCGCCTCGTCACGCTTCGCGCCGGTGGACGCGTCGGCGGGCATGGCGGCAGTGAAGCTCGTCACGTTGTGTCGTGCCTTTCGATAGAAGATCATGGCACGTCACTTCATCGAAAAGGACGAGCCAGGTGCGCGCGGGGTTCACCGCGCTGGGGGAAGGCGCCAGGTTGGCGCCGGGCGGGCTCTGATCCGCCGGGGTGCACCCGGACGCCGCCCGCTATGAGCAACTTAGAGTCTACCGGACTCCCGGATGCGTGCGATCAACCGGGCCGGGTGCGGATCGGGTGTGCTACTGGGGCGGGGATGTGTTCTCTCTTGTCGGCGGGTTGTGGGTCTGGGACGGTGAGGGTTCGCCGGTCGCGGTCGGGTGTGCCGGCACCTGCACCGGTCAACTCGGGGCCGATCGGGTGTGCCGGCGTGGAGCGACTCGGTGTGTCTGCTGGTGTCGCCGGTGTCGCGCTTCGGGTGAACGCCGGCCGCGACCTTTGTGCCGGCACGAGATCGTGGTGCGTCGCGGGCGGGTGGCCGAGTCACAGTGGGCCGGCTCAGATGGGTGGTCAGGGACCACGGCACGCGTCGTGGGGTTTCTCACCCCCATCAATCAGACACACAGCACGGTTCAGAGGCCGGACGTCACCCTCGTGAGAAGTCGATGGCCCTTCGCCATGACGGCCTGCCGGCCGGACGGGTGAGATCAGGCAGGCCGGCGCGGCCGGCCGGGGATCTCCTGGTGGGGAGATCCCCGGGAGGAAAGAACCCCTGGCCGGGACTCTCCTCGTGGAGGGAGTGCTCGGGTGGAGAAGGGGTCAGACGTTGAAACCGAGCATGCGGAGCTGGTCGCGGCCGTCGTCGGTGATCTTGTCGGGGCCCCACGGGGGGAGCCAGACCCAGTTGATCTTGACGTCGGAGACCATGCCTTCCAGCGCGGAGTGGGCCTGCTCCTCGATGACGTCGGTCAGCGGGCAGGCGGCGCTGGTGAGGGTCATGTCGAGGGTGGCGACCGGAGGGGTGCCGGGGTCGGCGGGGTCGAGGTTGACGCCGTAGATCAGGCCGAGATCGACGACGTTGACACCGAGTTCGGGGTCGACGACGTCCTTGAGCGCCTCCATCACCTCGTCGACGGACGTCTCTCCGTCGAAACCGGTGGGGGTCTCCACGGGCTTGCTCATGGCGCCACCTCCTTGACCATCGTCATCGCATCGCTCATCAGGGTATCGGGGTGAACAATCACGCGGAGCTCCGCACCAGAGCGTCCTTGTAGGCCATCCAGGCCAGCAGTGCGCACTTGACCCGCGCGGGGTACTTGGCGACCCCGGCGAACGCCACCGCGTCACCGAGCACGGCCTCGTCGGGCTCGACCTGGCCGCGGCCCTGCATGAGGCGGGTGAACTCGTCGACGATCGCGAGGGTGTCGGCGACGTCGGCGCCGGTGGCCAGCTCGTGCAGCACCGACGCGGCCGCCTGGCTGATGGAACAGCCCTGGCCGTCGTAGGACACGTCCTCGACCTTGCCGCCGTCACCGAGCTTCACCCGCATGGTCACCTCGTCCCCGCAGGTCGGGTTGACGTGGTGCACCTCGGCGTCGTACGGCTCCCGCAGGCCGCGGCCCAGCGGGTGCTTGTAATGCTCCAGGATCAGCTCCTGGTACAGCGACTCGGCGATCATGTCGTTATCCGAACACCTTCTGGACGTGGTGGAGACCGCGGACCAGCGCGTCGATCTCCTCCGTGGTGTTGTACAGGTAGATAGACGCCCGCGTGGTCGCGGGTATTCCGAACCGCAGGTGCAGCGGCCGCGCGCAGTGATGCCCGACGCGCACGGCGATGCCGAACCGGTCGTCCAGGATCTGCCCCACGTCGTGCGGATGCACACCGGGGATGGTGAACGACAGGGTGCCGCCGCGGTCGTCGGCGGTGCTCGGGCCGATCATGCGCAGCCCGGGGAACTCCTGGAGCGCCTCCAGGCCGTACACCGTCAGGTCGTGCTCGTGCCGCTGGATCTCGTCCATGCCGACGGAGGTGAGGTAGTCGACGGCGGCGCCGAGACCCACGGCCTCGACGATCGGCGGGGTCCCCGCCTCGAACTTGTGCGGCACCGGCGCGTAGGTCGAGTGGTCCATCCAGACCGCCTCGATCATCTCGCCGCCGCCGAGGAACGGCGGCATGGCCTCCAGCAGTTCCCGCCGTCCCCACAGCACGCCGATGCCGGAGGGGCCGACCATCTTGTGACCGGTGAACGCCACGAAGTCCACGCCGAGCGCCGCCACGTCGGTCACGCGGTGCGGCACCGACTGCGAGGCGTCGAGCATCATGAGCGCGCCGGCCTGCCGTGCGCGGGCCAGCACCTCGGCGACCGGGTTGACGGTGCCGAGCACGTTCGACTGGTGCGCGATCGACACGATCTTGGTGCGCTCGGTGATCAGGTCGTCGATGCCGGACAGGTCCAGGCGGCCCTCGTCGGTCACGGGGAACCACCGCAGCGTCGCGCCGGTGCGCCGCGCGAGCAGCTGCCACGGCACGATGTTGGAGTGGTGCTCCATCTCGGAGATGACGATCTCGTCACCGGGTCCCATGCGGAACCGGTCGTCCTCACCCGCCGGGTTGCCGAAGGCGTACGCGACGAGGTTGAGCGCCTCGGAGGCGTTCTTGGTGAAGACCACCTCGTCGCGGGACGGCGCGCCGATGAAGGCCGCGACCTTGTCCCTGGCCCCTTCGTACGCCTCGGTGGACTCGCTGCCGAGGACGTGCAGCGCGCGGCCGACGTTGCCGTAGTGGTGCGCGAGGTGGTCGCGCATGGCGTCGATCACCTGGAGCGGCTTCTGCGAGGAGTTGCCGGAGTCCAGGTAGATCAGCGGCCGGCCGCCGGGCAGCTCGCGGGAGAGGATCGGGAAGTCGGTCCTGATCCTCTCCACGTCGAGCACGCTCGTCGCCAGGGTGGTCATATCGCGGCCTTGGTGTAACGCTCGTACCCCTCGGCCTCAAGCTTGTCGGCGAGCTCGGGGCCACCCTCCTCGACGATGCGGCCACCGGCGAACACGTGCACGAACTGCGGCTTCACGTACCGCAGGATGCGGGTGTAGTGGGTGATCAGCAGCACGCCGGTGTCGCCGCCGGCGCTGAAGCGGTTGACCCCCTCGGACACCACGCGCAGCGCGTCGACGTCGAGGCCGGAGTCGGTCTCGTCCAGAATCGCGATCTTGGGCTTGAGCAGCTCCAGCTGGAGGATCTCGTGGCGCTTCTTCTCGCCGCCGGAGAAGCCCTCGTTGAGGTTACGCTGCGCGAAGGAGGCGTCGATGGACAGCGCGTCCATGCCTTCCTTCAGCTCCTTGGTGAACACCCGCAGCTTCGGCGCCTCGCCGCGCACGGCCGTCACGGCGCTGCGCAGGAAGTTCGACACCGAGACACCCGGCACCTCGACGGGGTACTGCATGGCGAGGAACAGGCCGGCCCTGGCCCGCTCGTCCACCGACATCGCCAGCACGTCCTCGCCGTCGAGCAGGACCGAGCCGGAGGTGATGGTGTACTTCGGGTGGCCGGCGACGGCGTAGGCGAGCGTGGACTTGCCCGAGCCGTTCGGCCCCATGATGGCGTGGGTCTCACCCGACCGCACGGTCAGGTTGACGCCCCGCAGGATCTCCTTGTCGTCGACGGAGACGTGCAGATCGCGGATTTCCAGGCTGGACACTTAGGACTCTCCATTGGCGTTGTCGGTGCTGTCGAGCGAGACGAGCACGTCGTCGCCGTCGAGCTTCACTCGGTAGACGGGAACCGGCCGCGTCGCGGGGGGGCCGGTGGGCTTGCCGGTGCGCACGTCGAAGCACGAGCCGTGCAGCCAGCACTCCAGCGTGTCGTCGTACACGTCGCCCTCGCTGAGGCGGACCTCGGCGTGCGAGCAGACGTCGTGCAGAGCGAACACCTCGTCGCTCTTACGCACCAGCGCGACCGGTTTCCCCTCGACCTCGACGCCGGTCACACCGCCGTCCGGGATGTCGGAGAGAGAACAGACTTTCTGAAAGGTCATGGTGCGAGCTCCGCCTCCACCGCGGCGAGCACCCGGTCGCGGACCTCGTCGACCTCGATCTTCGCGATGAGCTGCGCGAAGAAGCCCCGGATGACCAGGCGGCGCGCCTCGTCGTAGGGGATGCCCCGCGCCTGCAGGTAGAACGTGTGCTCGTCGTCGAGACGGCCCGAGGCCGAGGCGTGGCCGGCCCCGGCGACCTCTCCGGTGAGGATCTCCAGGTTGGGCACCGAGTCGGCGCGCGCGCCGTCGGTGAGGATGAGGTTGCGGTTGAGTTCGTAGGTGTCGGTGCCGGTGGCCTCGACACGGATGATGACGTCGCCGATCCACACGGCGTGCGCCTCGTCGCCCTGCAGCGCGCCGCGGTAGTCGACGTTGCTGCGGCAGTCAGGGACGCTGTGGTCGACCAGCAGCCGGTGCTCGATGTGCTGGCCGGCGTCCACGAAGTACAGGCCGCTGAGGTCGGCGTCGCCGCCCCGGCCGGTGTACGTCACCGACGGCGCCAGCCGCACCAGGTCGCCGCCGAGGGTGACCACGAAGCTCTTGAACGTGGCGTCCCTGCCGAGGCGCGCGTGGTGGTGGGAGACGTGCACCGCGTCGTCGGCCCAGTCCTGCAGGCTGACGACCTTCAGCGTCGCGCCGTCGCCGACGACGAACTCGACGTTGTCGGCGTACACGGCGCTGCCCTGGTGGTCGAGCACGACGACGGCCTCGGCCATCGGCTCCACCGCGATCACGATGTGGCCGTACGCGGTCACCTGGCGGTCGCCGCGCAGCGTGACCACGGTCGGCGTCGAGGCCACGGCCTCCCGCGGCACCGTGATCACGGTGGCCTTCTCGAACGAGGCGTACGCCTGCGCGGCGACGCGGTCGGCGGCGACGTACGCCTCGCCGATTCGCGGGTCGTCGCGGCCGACGGTCTCGACCGTGACCTCAGGCGCCGCGGAGACCTCGACGGAGACGTCGCCGGTGGCAGGCGCCGTGCCGTCGTGCAGGCCGCGCAGCCGCGACAGCGGCGTGAATCGCCAGTTCTCCTCGCGTCCGGTCGGCACCGGGAAGTCCTCCACGGAGGAGCCCTCCGGCGCGACGGGCCGCGGCTTGGTGTCGAGAGCCATGGTCAGCCCACCGCTCCTTCCATCTGCAGCTCGATCAGCCGGTTGAGTTCGAGCGCGTACTCCATGGGGAGCTCGCGCGCGATCGGCTCGACGAACCCGCGCACGATCATGGCCATGGCCTCGTCCTCGTCCAGGCCCCGGCTCATCAGGTAGAACAACTGGTCGTCCGACACCTTGGAGACCGTGGCCTCGTGGCCCATGGAGACGTCGTCCTCGCGGACGTCGACGTAGGGGTAGGTGTCGGAGCGGCTGATCTGGTCGATGAGCAGCGCGTCGCACTTGACCGTGGACGCCGAGCCGGCCGCGCCTTCCTCGATCTGCACGAGGCCGCGGTAGGACGTGCGGCCGCCGCCTCTGGCGACCGACTTGGAGACGATCGTCGAGGAGGTCTTCGGCGCGAGGTGCACCATCTTGGCGCCGGCGTCCTGGTGCTGGCCCTCGCCGGCGAAGGCGACGCTCAGCGTCTCACCCTTGGCGTGCTCACCCATGAGGTAGACGGCCGGGTACTTCATCGTGACCTTGGAGCCGATGTTGCCGTCGATCCACTCCATGGTCGCGCCTTCGTACGCCACGGCGCGCTTGGTGACCAGGTTGTAGACGTTGTTCGACCAGTTCTGGATGGTCGTGTACCGGCAGCGCGCGTTCTTCTTCACGATGATCTCGACGACGGCGCTGTGCAGCGAGTCGGAGGAGTAGATCGGCGCCGTGCAGCCCTCGACGTAGTGGACGTAGGAACCCTCGTCGACGATGATCAGCGTGCGCTCGAACTGGCCCATGTTCTCGGTGTTGATCCGGAAGTAGGCCTGGAGCGGGATCTCGACGTGCACGTTCGGCGGCACGTAGATGAACGAGCCACCCGACCACACCGCGGTGTTCAGCGACGCGAACTTGTTGTCGCCGACCGGGATCACCGAGCCGAAGTACTCCTTGAAGATCTCGGGGTGCTCCTTGAGGCCGGTGTCGGTGTCGAGGAAGATGACACCCTTCTCCTCAAGGTCCTCACGGATCTTGTGGTAGACGACCTCGGACTCGTACTGCGCGGCGACACCCGCGATGAGGCGCTGCTTCTCCGCCTCGGGGATGCCGAGCTTGTCGTAGGTGTTCTTGATGTCCTCCGGCAGCTCGTCCCAGGAAGCGGCCTGCTTCTCGGTGGAGCGGACGAAGTACTTGATGTTGTCGAAGTCGATGCCGCTGAGGTCGGAGCCCCACGACGGCATGGGCTTCTTGCCGAACAGCCGCAGGCCCTTCAGCCGCAGGTCGAGCATCCACTCCGGCTCGTTCTTCAGCCCGGAGATGTTGCGGACCACGTCTTCGGACAGGCCGCGGCGCGCCGAGGCGCCGGCCGCGTCGGCGTCGGCCCAGCCGAACCTGTACTTTCCGAGGCCCTCAAGCTCCGGACGGTCGGTGACAGTCACCTTCCGGTCTCCTTGCTCGTCTCGATCGCGTTGCGCGAAGTGGATTGCGAAGTGAGTACGGTCACGCCGTGGTCGGCCGGCGTGGCCACGTCGGGGTCGCGGCGCGCCGGCCGCTGAGCGTTGTGCTGCGCGGCCAGCGCCGGCGGGCTGACGTGGGTCGTGCAGACCCCGTCGCCGTGCGCGATGGTCGCGAGCCGTTGCACCGGGGTGCCGAGAAGGCGGCCGAACGCCTCGGTCTCCGCCTCGCACAGCTGCGGGAACTCCGCGGCCACGTGGGCCACGGGGCAGTGGTGCTGGCACAGCTGCTCGCCGCCGGACTTGGCCTGCGAGGACGACGCGGCGTAACCGTCGGCGGTCAGCGCCTCGGCCAGCACGCGCACCCGCTCTTCCACGGGTACGTCGCGGAGCGCGGGAGCCAGCCGGTCCACCAGGCCGCTCATCTGCGCGCGCGCGAAGTCGGCGACGGCGTCGTCTCCGGCGCGCTCGGCGAGGAAACGCAGCGCGCCGCCCGCGAGCCCGTCGTAGGCGTGCACGAAGGCGCCACGGCCCCGATCAGTGATCACGAACAGCTTCGCCGGCCGGCCGCGGCCCCGCTGGCCGCGCGGCCGCGCGACACGGGGCTCTATCATGCCTTCGGCGAGCAATGTGTCCAGGTGGCGGCGCACGGCGGCCGGCGTGAGCCCGAGCCGCTCGCCCAGCGCGGCGGCGTTGATCGGGCCGTGTTCCAGGATCAGCCGAGCGACCCGGGCGCGGGTGCCGCGCTCGGTGCCATCGGCGTTCGCCATGCCAGCCACGTTTTTCACAACATCAGTGTGCCTTAATTCCTTCCCGAGCGACAACCGGCAGCCGTCACTCTCGGCATGAGGTCCATCACGCAGGCAAGCCTTACCTAACTCGCAGGCAGAAGGGGGGCCGGCGGAGACTCAGCGGGCCGGCGCGGCGGCGAGCACGGCGAAACGCGCGCCGTGCGGGTCGGCCAGCACCGCGCGCCGCCCCGAAGGCAGGTCGCGCGGCTCGCGCAGCACGCGGCCGCCCCAG